>NZ_JBQQBS010000033.1:0-109622 GCF_052245395.1 Streptomyces sp. 4N124 | reverse complement strand
GACCTCCAACTCGTCCCCGGCACTCACGAGATCTGGGCGTCCGGCAATGTGAGCGTCGAGCTCAGCGACGGCACGACCTTCCTGCGCGGCGTCATCGCCTCCTACTCCACCGGCGGCTGACCCCGAGGGCCGACCCACCGTCCAGGCAACGCCACCAACCTCATGCGACAGCACTCCTAGGGCCGGCCAGGTGAGGGCCGGGCCTGTCTAGTCCTCCAGCCAGCCGGGGCTGACCATTCCCGACTCGTACGCCAGCACCACGACCTGTGACCTGTCCCGTGCGCCCAGCTTCATCAGGATGCGGCTGACGTGCGTCTTCGCCGTCGAAGGCTGCAGCACCAGCCGCTCGGCGATCTCGTCGTTCGTGAGCCCCGCGGCCACCAGCTGCATGACCTCGCGCTCCCGGTCGGTGAGCACATCGAGCCGAGGGTCCGGCTGAGGGCCCTTGACCCGGCCGGCGAACTCGGCGATGAGTCGCCGGGTGACCGACGGGCTGATCAGGGCGTCGCCCCGGGCGGCGACCCGCACCGCGTGCAGCAGTTCCTCCGGCTCGGTGTCCTTCACCAGGAAGCCGGTCGCCCCGGCGCGCAGCGCCCCGTACACGTAGTCGTCCAGATCGAAGGTCGTCAGGATGACCACCTTCACCGCCGCCAGCTGCTCATCCTCCGTGATCACCTGGGAGGCTTCCAGACCGTCCATCCCCGGCATCCGGATGTCCATCAACACCACGTCCGGCTTCAGCTCGCGACAGGCCGAGACAGCGGCTTGCCCGTCGGCGGCCTCCCCCACCACCTCGATGTCGTCCTCGTCCTCCAGGACCGACCGGAACCCGGCCCTCACCAGCCAGTGGTCATCCACCAGCAGGACCCTGATCATCGGCTACTCCGCTCCGTCGGCTCTCCTGTGATCTCGTACGGTAGACGGGCCCGCACCGCGAATCCGCCTTCCGGCCGTGGGCCCGCGGCCAACTCGCCCCCCAATGCCCGCGCCCGCTCGGTCATTCCGGCAATGCCACTGCCGCCGCCCGCCCTGGCCGGGCGGGCTGGCGCACCCTGCCCGTCATCCTCGACGGCCACCATCAGCTCCCGGTCCCCGTAGGCGATCCGGATCGTGACCTGTCCGGCGCCGCTGTGCCGGACCGCATTGGTCAACGACTCCTGCACGATCCGGTACGCGGCCAGGTCGACTTGGGCAGGCAACGCGCGCTCAGCGCCGGTCCGCTCGATCCGCACCGCCAGCCCTGCGAGCTTCGCCGAGGCCACCAGGGCGTCCACCCGGGCCAGACCCGGCGCGGGCGCCCTGGGCGCATCCTCGTCGACCCGGCGGAGCACGTCGAGGGTGGCCCGAAGTTCCTGCAAGGTCTCCCGGCTACCCGCCTTGATGGCGCTCAGCGCCGCCTCAGCCTGCGCAGGGTCCTTCTTCAGCCGGTGCAGGGCCGCACCCGACTGCACGTTGATCATCGAAATATTGTGGCCGATCACATCGTGCAACTCGCGGGCAATGCGCAGCCGTTCCTCGATGGCCCGCAGCCGCGCCTCCTCCTCGGCGTACGCCACGCGACCGTGCCGCACACTGCCGAGCGCCACGACAGCGACCAGCCAGCCGGTGAGCATGAACACCGCCGTACCCGTGACATCGCTGTGGGTCATGATGGCGCCCACGCCGACACCGATCACCATCGCCGACGCAATGGCGACGGCCAACCGCATCCGGCCCTGGGCCGCGATGGCGTACAGCGCCACGATCGGGACCAGGACCAACGGCCCGTCGACGGTACTGAGTACGTAGTAGACCCCGGTGGCCAGCGTCGTGAACCAGCCCACCGTCGCCGGGTACCGACGCCGGAACATGAGCGCGCCGCACACCATGACGATCAGCAGCCAGGACACGATCAGCGAGGGCATCGAGCCCTCGCCACTGCGCGGGCGCTGACTCTCGGCGATCGCCAGCAGCACGAACGTCCCCAAAGCCAGCGCGGCGTCAGCATAAGCACCACGAGGCAGCCGGAAACGGGTCTGAGTGAGAGGCGGCACGAGTCCATTCTGCCCGTGATGCCGATGCTTCCCGTTGGGCGGCCAGGAGACCCGCGGTACGCAGGGCCGTGGACCGCCTCACCGGCATCGTCCTGATCGGCTTCGGCGTGAAGGTCGCCACAAGGCCGGCTTGTCAGACTCGGCGGCGATGGGGCGTGCTGCTCGGTGCGGCGGTCGAGGCGCCGGGGGAACATCGTCACCGACGCCGGCATCACCATCAAACAATCCCCCAACACGGCCAAGCGTCCCGGCCAGTCGCCACCCACTCCCGGCGGGTCGACCGGCACCTCGGTCTGTTCATGGTCTGGCTGCAGCACACGCCGCCCCGGAATGGGGCGGCGCAGCCGGGGCCGGGCGCCGGCCCGGTGCCGGGTGAGGGGCGGATCAACCGGGGGCTCGTCACGGTGCGGGGGCTGTTGTCGTACGCGGTATCGGTGAGAGAGGCGCCGAGGTGGGCGCTCGGGAAGATCTACGAGCTCGCCGACAGCCGGGACCTTCCGGCGGAAGCCCAGGGCGAGGGCGGCGGCCTGTGCTACCTGCTGAGGCCGGTGCACGCGCTTCGCGAGCCGGAGACACAGGTGGACCGGGCGGAGGACGCCTGCTGGTGGCCATGTTCGTCGCGTGCCGCAACGCGCGGGACCGGCTGATCGTCCTGTTGGTCGGCAGGGCCGGACTGCGCCGCGGCCCGTTGGCGGGCCTGCGGCGCAGTGATGTCCATCTGCTGCCGGACTCCCGTGTGCTGGGCCGCGACTACCCGGGCGCCCCTGTGCGTGTGTCCGCGTTCGACCTCTACTACGAGGAGCGCAACCGGCTGCTCGGGAGTGGTGGGAGCGACTTTCCGCTGGTGAACCTGTTCGGGCCCTGCTGGGAGAGCTGATGTCGCCAGAGGTGATCGGGGAGTTGCTGGAACGGCTGAGCGAGCGGACCGGATGTCGGCCGTGAGGTCCACAGCACGGGCGGACACACATGTGCTGTGTCCGCCCGTGGGTCCGGAGGATCGTCAGGCGGTGAAGTGGTGTGTGCCGGAGCCGACCTGGTAGACGGCGCAGCCGTCATCCTGGCGCAGGAACGTCCCGTGCGTGCGGGTCACCGTCTCCGGAGCGGACGCGGGGATCCATACCTCGGCGGTCGTGTTGGGCGGCACCGTGCAGGTCAGGCTGAAGCGGCCGGCCTTGCGTCGCCATTGTGTGGAGACAGGGCCGTAGACCGAGGTGAAGCCCGCGCGGGCGGAGGTGACGGCTCCGCCCGGGCGGGGGCGGATGACGATCTCGCGGTAGCCGGGTCGGCCCGCCGAGATGCCGGCGATGTTCGCGTACATCCACTCCCCCACCGAGCCGTAGGCGTAGTGGTTGAAGGAGTTCATGGCCGTGTCCTGGAAGCTGCCGTCGGGCCGGATGGAGTCCCAGCGTTCCCACATCGTGGTGGCGCCCCGATCGATCTGGTAGCCCCAACTGGGAAAGGAGCGCTGCTGCAGCAGACGGTAGGCGACGTCGGTGTGCCCCGTGTCGGTCAGGACGGGCAGCAGCCGGGGAGTGCCGAGGAAACCTGTCGACAGGTGCCAGTCCCTGGCCTCGATCAGAGCCACGAGCCGGTCGGCCGCGGCCTTCCGCGACGCGTCCGGCAGCAGGTCCATCGACAGCGCGAGGACGTACGCCGTCTGCGTGTCGCCCTTGACCCTGCCGTCGGAGGCGACGTAGGCGTTCTGGAAGGCCCCTCGTATGCGCCCGAAGAGATCGCGATACGGACCGGCGTCCTTGCCCAACTCCCCGGCCATCCGGGCCGCGAGGTCCGCGCTGTGCGCGAAGTACGCGGTGGCGATGACGTCCTTGGGGGTCTCGTCGTCGACGTTCAGCCAGTCGCCGTATCCCTGCGCCGGGCGCAGCAGCCGGTCGCTGTTCTTCTCCAGGTACGTCAGCCACTCCTGTACGGACGGCCAGGCATCCTCCAGGACCTGTCGGTCGCCGTATGCCTGGTAGAGGTCCCAGGGGACCGTGACGCCCGCGTCGCCCCAGCCGGCGGTGCCGCTGCCGAGCGTGCCGACCACAGGCGCCACGTCGGTGAACGCGCCCTCCGACGTCCGCGAGTCCCGCAGGTCGACCAGCCACTTGGCCAGGAAACGGGCCGACTCCATCGTGTACGTGGCCGTGGGCGCGAAGACGTTGATGTCTCCCGTCCATCCCAGCCGCTCGTCGCGCGCGGGCGTATCGGTCGGCACAGAGAGGAAATTGCCGCGCTGCCCCCAAGTGATGTTGTGGTGCAGCTGGTTCAGCATCGGTACGTCGGTCTCGAAGTCGAGGGTGAAGGGGGCGGACGTATGCATGACACGCCCGGTGACGGCCTTGGCCAAGGGCGTGCCCGGGAAGCCGGTCACCTCGACGTAGCGGAACCCGTGGAAGGTGAAACGCGGCTCGTAGATCTCCTCTTTTCCGCCTCCCTTGAGGGTGTACGTGTCCGTCGCCGCCGCACTCCGAAGGTTCGCGGTGTAGACGGTGCCGTCGGGGTTGAGCACCTCGGCGTGTCTGAGCCGGACGGTCGTCCCCGCCTCGCCCGACACCCGCAGCCGTACCGAGCCGACCATGTTCTGGCCCAGGTCGAACACATGGACACCGGGCCTGGGCTGGGTGATCCGCTTCGGCGTCAGTTCCCGCTCCACGCGTACCGGACCGTCCACCTGGGCGACGATCAGTCCGGGCCCGAAGTCTCCGGCGCCACCCATGTCTCGTACGCCGAGCCAGTCCGTGTCGTTGAAGCCGGGAGAGGCCCAGCCGGGGGTCTCCTTGCGCGCGTCGTACGTCTCACCGTTGAGCAGATCGGCGGCGACGACCGGCCCGGAGGCGGCCCGCCAGTCGGCGCCGGACGTGATGCGCTCGCTGGTCCCGTCCGCGTACTCGACCTCCAACTGGGCGAGCAGCGCCGGGTGTTGGCCGTACTGACCGGGCCCGAACATGCCCACGTTGCCCGCGTACCAGCCGGGTGCCAGGTATGCCCCGATGGCGTTGGCGCCTGGCCTCATGAGGGCGGTGACGTCGTACGTCTGGTACTGGACGCGCGTGCGGTAGTCGGTCCAGCCGGGAGCGAGCTCGTCGCGGCCCACCCGGCTGCCGTTGAGGTGGGCCTCGTACAGGCCGAGGGCGGTGGCGTACAGGCGCGCGCGGGTCACTTTCCGGCGTGCGAGCCGGAATTCGTACCGGACCTGGGTGACGGCGTACGACACCGGGGTGACCCTTCCCCACGGCCCGCCGCCCCACGCGGCGGCCACCCTGACCGCCGGCCAGCCGCCGTCGTCGAACCCGAACTCACGCCAACCGGCAGGGGGTTCCTGGTCCGTGGCCTTCCAGGAGGCATCGGTGAACACCTTCTGCTCGCCGGAGGCGGTACGCACCACGAGGACGGCGATGAGCCCCGCCGGGCCCACGGTCGCGTTGGTGGCGGACACGGCGACAACGTTGTCACCAGCCCGCACCCGGTCCAGTACGTCGATCACGGCCGGGCGGCGCCAGCCCTCGTTGTCCGTGTCGAGATCGGTGTGGGCCACCTCGACTCCGTTCACGGAGACCGCGTACACGTTGTCCGCGGTGATGGCGAGTGTCGCCGCAGTGATCCCGTCGGGCAGTTCGGCGGTACCGCGAAACCAACGGGTGGCTGCCGGAACGCCGCTCGTCGGATCACCTTCGGGGAACCAGATCCAGGAACCGCCTTCGAAGGACGGAGCGTCCGTGAGGCTCGCCGGTGCGGAGATCCAATCGGCGGTCCACTGTCCGGCATTCATGAGACCGGTTTCCCACCATGAGGGCGCGCTCCAGCCGGATACTTGCCCGTCCGCGTCCCAGACGCGCACGGACCAGAAGTAGCGGGTCCGGGGTTTGAGTCCGGGACCCCCGTACGGCACGAGGGCGGACTCGCCCGACATGACCTTCCCGCTGTCCCAGACGTCCGGGCGGGACAGGCCCGACGCGGTGGTGGCAACACGGACCTGATAGGCGCTCTGGCGCATGCCCGGCTTGCCGGAAACCAACGGCCAGCTCAGCCGGGGACGTTGCGCATCGAGACCGAGGGGATGCTGGACGTATTCCACGGTCGGTGCCGTGGCGCGCAGGCCGGCTCGCCCCGTCTGCGCCGGGACATGTCCGGATGCCGGCGCGGCCGTCGCCGGTACCGCGTCGACGGTTGCTGCCGCGACCGTGGCGGCCGCGCCCGCGAGAATGTTCCTCCTGCTGATCACTACGACTCCTCACTCACACAGAATGGATGAATCGATTCAAAAGCGAGAGACGTGGGTAACGTAAAGCCGGGGGAGGTGAGGGTCAATCGTTGTGCAGGTAACTTCGCAACAGGCTCGAGAGAATTGAACGGTTTCAATCAGGCTTTTGAAATCCTCGGGCTCCGCAAGGCCGGGCGGCGGCGTCCAGGATCGCGCTCACACCCGTACCGCCGACCCCCGCTCACTCATCCGCGGCGCGCACAGGATCCGCTTCCTGCGGACCCGCTTCCCCTCGATCGCCGCGACGGTCAGCCGGGCCGCCTCCACGGCGATCTCGGCCAGCCCCCAGTCCACGGTGGTGAGGGGAGGCGTGAGCACACGTGACACCGGGTGGTCGTCGAAGCCGACCACGGACACGTCGCGGCCCACTTCGAGGGAGACCTCGGCGGCCGCCCCGTAGACGCCGTACGCCAGTGAGTCGGAGAAGCAGAACACGGCGGTCGCGGACCAGTCGCCGTCCAGGACGCGCCGGGCCACGGCCGTAGCCTTGCCCAACTCCTGCGGGCACGGCACCAGTTCGACCCACAGTCCCAGTCGGTCGGCCGCCTCGCGGACGTACACGTCGGCGGGCCGGCCGGGTGTGCTGGGCCGGGTCGGGGTCAGCACGGTCACGCGGCGGTGGCCGAGTCCGTGCAGATACTCCAGTACGGCGTCGATGCCGGCCCGGTTGTCGAAGATGACCTGCCCGGCCGTGCGGGCCCTGCTCAGCGAGTCACCGACGGCCACGACCGGCAGTGCGTCGGCGATCGCGGCCCAGCTCTCCGCCGAGGGGTTGACGGGCGAGACGAGCAGTGCGTCGACGCGCTGGTCGCGCAGCTGCTTGGCGAGCGCCAGTTCCCGCTCGGGGTCGCCGCCAGCGTCGAGGATCAGTGCGTAGTGGTCGCTGGCCAGCAGTTCCCGGCCGATGGCCGCCATCAGCTGCTGCTGCCAGAGGTCCTGGAGATCGCCGGCGAGGACTCCGACCATGCTGGTGCGGCCGCTGGCCAGGGCACGGGCGATGGGGTCGGCCTCGTAGCCCAGCTCGGCCGCCGCCTTGCGTACCCGCTCCTCGGTCTCCTTCGAGACCTGCTTGCCGCGCAGGGCATAGGAGACGGCTGCGGTGGAAAGGCCCGTGGCCTCGGCCACCTCACGGAGGGTGGTGCGCTTATTGGGCCTGGCCATGGCGGGAAGCCTACCGGGCCCTGTCCGCACTGTGGGCGCAGGCTTGACACCACATCTGGTTAACCGCTTAAGTTAACCGCATCACTGAAGCGCTTAACAACTCCACCGTCTCCCCCGCCGACCTGCGCTTCCCGAGGAATGCAGCGTGCTCATCGACGTCCACCAGCACATCTGGCCACCCGCCTTCATCGAGTTGCTGCGCGCCCGCACCACGCCGCCGCGTCTGGACGGCTGGACCCTGCACCTCGCGGGCGAGCCGCCGTACGTGGTCGACCCTGCCGATCACGACGTCGCCGCACGCGCCCGCCTCGCCGCCGCGGACGGTCTCGACCTGGCCCTGGTCTCGCTCTCCAGCCCGCTCGGCATCGAGTGCCTGCCGCCCGCCGAGGCCACCGAGCTGCTGACCGCGTTCCACGACGGCGCCCTCGCGCTCCCGGCCCCGTTCGGCGTCTGGGCCTCGCCCTGTCTGTCCGAGCCGGACCCCGAGGCCGTCGAACGCGAGCTGCGCCAGGGCTGCGTGGGCCTCCAACTCCCCGCCACGGCACTGCTCGACGCCGCGGGCTGGCAGGAGTGCGCCCCGCTCCTGGACGTCCTCACCCGCCTCGGCAAGCCCCTGTTCATCCACCCCGGCGCCGCCCCGCCCACCCAGGACACGCCCCCGTGGTGGCCCGCGCTGGTCCCCTATCTGCACCAGATGCACGCGTCGTGGTTCGCGTTCCGTGCCTTCGGCCGCGCCCGCCATCCACGCCTGCGGGTCTGCTTCGCCGCCCTCGCCGGCCTGGCCCCGCTGCACGGCGAGCGGCTGGCGGCCCGGGGCGGCGGACGCGGCGAGATCGACTTCGACGTCTTCTACGAGACGTCCTCCTACGGGACACGCGCCGTGGACGCCCTCGTCCGGGCCGTCGGCATCGACGTGATCGTCAGCGGCAGCGACCGCCCGTACGCGTCCCCCGTCATCCCCGACATCGGCACGGACGCCGCCGTCCACGCCCTGCGCACCACCAACCCGGACCGCCTGCTGCGAGGCCGCGCATGAGCCTCACCGACTTAAAGACAGAAAGGAGCCACCCGTGACCTACGAGTCCTTGCCGGACCGCACGCTCGACAAGCACGAACTCCGGGCACTCGTCGAAGAACTCGCCGCCCGCCCCGAGCTGTGGCGCGAGCAGATCGCCTTCTCGGACGAGCAGCGGCACTACGCCTCCCTGTACCGGGACGAGTACGTCGACGTATGGCTGCTGTGCTGGACCCGGCAGAACGACACCGGCTGGCACGACCACGACATCTCCTCGGGCGCGGTCCGTGTCGTCCAGGGCGCGCTCAACGAGTCCAACCCGCGCATCGGCGGCAGCCATCTGTCCAGCACGGTCGGTGCCGGCGGAGCGTTCTGCTTCGGGCCGGAGCACATTCACCGTCTCACCGGCGCCACCGACGACACGGTCTCGATCCACGCGTACTCGCCCCCGTTGTGGCGCCTCGGCCAGTACGACATCACCGCGGACGGCGTGATGCGCCGCATCTCCGTCTCCTACGCGGACGAACTACGGCCCCTGGACAACCCGGCCGCCTGAACCGCCGCGCGCTAACCGTTCTCCGTCCGTTCGAGGGCGTCGAGTTGGCGCTGGACGCGGTCAGCGGGCTGGTGGCGGTGCTGGTCCCGGTACATCGCGGCTGCCTCCTCCCAGGTGGCGCGGGCCCGTTCCAGGCTGCCGAGCGCGTGGTGGGCGTGGCCCAGGCGGTCGAGCGTGTCGGCGGCCCAGTAGTCTCCGCCGATGGCTCGGTACCGGGCCACGGCGAGCCGGTAGTGCTCCACCGCTTCGTCGTGGTGGCCGGTGTGGTGGGCGATGTAGCCGAGGCTGTCGAGGATGTCGGCCTCTACGCCCTCGTGCCGGATACCGCGGGCCAACGGCAGTGCCGCCGCACAGTGGACGCGAGCCTGGTCGTAGTCCCCGAGCCGGGCGCTGTACCAGCCCACCGAGTTGAGCGCGGCGGCCCTCACCGCCGGCAGGTCCGCTTCCCGCTCCAGCTGTACGGCGAGGGTGGCGTGGTCGAGCGCCGCACGCAGGTGATCCTGTCGCCCGTATCCCTGTGCCAGCGCGATGTGGATGCGGGCCTGGGTGCCGTGGTCGCCGGCCTGCTCGGCCAGGCTCAGCGCACGCTCCAGTTGCTTGGTGGACTCTTCGTGTGCTCCGGCGTAAGCGGCGGCGTGCCCGAGCCGCCACCGGGCCCGCACGTGCAGGTCGAGCGCGTCGTCGTGATCGAGCGCGGCGAGTGCGGCCCGCCACATCGCCACTCGGTCGTGAACATGGCCCAGCAGGCTCTGGAAGTGGTCCAGGCTCCACGCGAGCTGCCACACGAGCCGGCGCCAGCCGCGGTCGGCCGCCAGTTCCTGCGCGGCGAGCAGATTGGGCAGTTCGTCGGCGAGCCACTGCACTGCCTCGGCCTGCGTGGTCAGCTGCTGCGGCCGGCAGCCGGGGCCGGGCGCGCCGAGCTGGGGAGGTGCGTCGTTCAGCTCCAGCACCATCAGACCGCGGGTCGCGCACGCGGTGTGCAGGTAGAACTCGACCAGTCGCCGCAGCGCCGCGTCCCGCTCGTCGGCCGCGAGGTCCTGGCGGCCCCGGTCGGCGGCGTACAGACGCACCAGGTCGTGCATGCGCCAGCGTTCGGGCTCGTGCTGCTCGACGAGGTGCAGGTTCTCCAGGGCACGCAACGCGACGCGGGCCTCCGGCGTGGGCAGGTCGGCGAGGGAAGCGAGCGCGAACAGCCCGATGTCGGGGCCGGGAGCAAGGCCCAGCAGGGCGAACAGCCGTGCCTGTACGGCGGTCAGTGCGTCGTACGACCATGACAGCACCTTCGGCAGGCTCGCCGCGGGCGTGTCGTCGTCGAGGGCGTCGAGCCTGGTCGTGGACTCGCGGAGCTCGGCGGCGATCCGGGCCAGCGGAAGGCGTGGGGTGCAGCCGGCGCGGCCGGCGACGATGCCCAGCGCGAGGGGGTATCCGCCGCACCAGGTGAGGAGTTCCTCTACGGCGTCCGGCTCGGCGGCAGCCCGTGCGGTGCCCAGGCGCACGTCCAGGACGCGGCGCGATTCCTCCGCGCTCAGCGGGTCGAGGACAACGGGACGGGCACCGTGACGGGTGACCAGTTCGGTCAGTCTGCGGCGGCTCGTGATCAGGACGACGCAGTCCGCGTTGCCCGGCAGCAGGGGGACCACCTGGTCCGGGCTGCCGGCGTTGTCCAGCACCACCAGCATCCGCTTGTCCGCCAGCAAGCTCCGGTACAGGCCGGCCTGGCCCTGCAGCGTGGACGGCACGGCGTGCGGGGCGACGCCCAGCGTTTCCAGGAAGCCGCGCAGGGCGGTGGTCGGCTCCATGGGAGGCACGGACGGATTGAAGCCCAGCAGGTCGACGAAGAGCTGACCGTCCGGGAAGCGTTGCGTATGGCGGTGTGCCCAGTGCAACGCCAGCCAGGTCTTGCCAATGCCGCCCGCACCGGCGATCGCAGAGATGACGACCGCGGCCGGCCGTTCCGCGGCTGCGGCCAGGAACCCGTCCAGCCGCGCCAGTTCCTCCTCCCGCCCGGTGAACCCCCGTGCCTCCAGCGGCAATTGCGCCGGGCCCGCCCGGCGACCGGGCCCCGCCTCGGCCGACGGCAGCCCATCACGGGCCGTCGGCGAGGCGGATTCGCCACGCAGAATCGCCAGATGCATCCGCTGCGCCCCGGCCCCCGGGTCCGTCCCCAGCTCCTCGGACAGTTGCTTCTGCAGGTCGGTGTAGCGGGCCAGGGCCTCCGGACCGCGTCCGGCGGCCTGCAGCGCCCGCATCAGCGCCACGGTGAGCGGCTCGACCAGCGGATGCTCGGCGGCCAGGGCGGTCAGCGTGCCGATCACCCCGGCGTGCCGGCCCACCCGGAACTCGGCCTCGGCCCAGGCCAGCACCGCCTCGATCCGCTGCTGCTGCCAGCTCTGCCGGGTGCGGTCCACCCAGGCACCGGCCAGCCCGGCCAGCGGCTCACCGCGCCACAACCCGACCGCCTCACGCAGCATCGCCACCCGCTCGGCGTCGGTGCGACCCGCCTCCCGGGCCTGTTCGATCAGGCGCCGGAACCGGTGCACGTCGACCCGGCCGGGCGGTACGTCGAGCAGGTAGCCACCGGGGCCGCGCCGCAGCTGCGGCCCTGCGCTGTCCTCGCCCGAGTCGGCAGGTTCGCCTGTGCTCGCCAATATCCGTCGGATCCGGGCGATGTGAGCGTAGAGCGAGGGACGCACCTGGGCCGGCGGGTCCTCTCCCCAGACCCGGTCGATCAGCGTTTCCGGTGCCACCCAGCGGCCCGTATCCACCAGCAGTGCCGCAAGTACCGTGCGCTGCTTGGCCGGACCGGCGTCGACCACGGTGCCGTCCGCGCCCCGTAACTCCACCGTGCCCAGCAGCAGAAAGTCCGTCATGCGCTCCCCCGGGGTCACCGTGCACGAGACGCTCACCGGCTGTGGCCGCCCCGTCGAGCAACCCACGCTCACCAGTGAAGCAAGGTTCTCGCAAGGTTCCCGTCCATATTCACGCCACACTGTGGGGGCAGCGGTCGGTGACCACGAGGGGAGTCACCGACCCACTCGACCTCGTCGGGCTGGGCGAAGCGGGCCGGTCGTGTTGTGACGTTCGTGGGGCAACACGTGTGCCGCGGCGATCAGGAGAAGTGGCGGACGAAGATGTCCGTCTTGCCGTTGGTGTCGCCGGGCGCGATGTCGTCGGCCGTGGACTGGAAGACCACGTCGCGCCCACCGGCGCCTCGGAGCGGGTGTCGAGAGCAGGGCAGAGCGGCTTCGGGCGATCAGCGGCGCCGCAGTGACGGGTCGAGCAGCGCGGGCGGGGTGTCGTGCTTCTCGTGCGGGGCGAGGTCGGTGCCGGGGGCGACGATGGCATCGACAGCGTCGAGCACGTCGGCGGAGAGCACGGTGTCCGCGGCGGCGAGTTGCGCGTGCAGATGGTCCGGTGTGCGGGGCCCGATGAGGGCGCTCGTCACGCCGGGATGCGCGGTCACGAATCCGAGCGCGAGCTGGATCATGGTCAGCCCGGCCTCGTCGGCGACCTTGGCCAACTGCTCGACGGCCTCCAGCCTGGCCCGGTTGGCGGGGACGGCGAGGTCGAAGCGGTCCGGCATGAAGGTGGAGCGGTTGGTGGTGACGTCCTGGCCTTCGCGGATCGCACCCGACAGCCAGCCCGAGGCCAGCGGGCTCCACACCAGCACACCGAGCCCGTACTGCTCGGTCACGGGCAGCACATGGGTCTCGACGCCGCGCTGGAGGATCGAGTAGCTGGGCTGTTCGGTGACGTAGCGGCTCAAGTGGTGCTCGCGGGCGGCCCATTGGGCCTGCACGATGCGGTAGGCGGGGAACGTCGAGGAGCCGAAGTAGCGGATCTTTCCCGCGCGTTGCAGGTCGGTCAGCGCCGACAGCGTCTCCTCGTCGCTGGTGTTCGGGTCCCACCGGTGGATCTGGTAGAGGTCGACGTGGTCCACACCGAGGCGGCGCAGGCTGTCGTCCAGGGCGGTGACCAGCCAACGGCGCGAACTGCCTTGGTGGTTGGGTTCGTCGCTCATCGGCATGTTCGCCTTCGTGGCCAGCACGATGTCGTCGCGGCGGCCGGCGATGGCTTTGCCGACCATCTCCTCCGACTCGCCCGCGCTGTACATGTCCGCGGTGTCGATGACGTTGATCCCGCCTTCGAGTGCGGCATCGACGATGGCCGTGGCCTCGTCCTGGGTGGTGCGTCCGATCCTGCCGAAGTTCATCGCGCCCAGCGCGAGGGAGCTGACCTGAACGCCGGTGCGGCCCAAGGTGCGGTACTGCATGACCGTAGTCCTCCATGGCGGATATGATGAATAAACGGAACCCTGCTCCGCTAACGATACGGAGCGATGTTCCACTTAGCAAGCGCAGTCGGCGAGTCAGTGGAGGAATTGGCGTGGGGAACGACAGCGAGGAGGGCGTGGCACGCCCGGCCCGGCCGAAGCGGGCGGACGCCCGGCGCAACAAGGAGACCCTGCTCGACGCGGCCGCCGCGGTCTTCGTCACCGCGGGCGTGGACGCGCCGGTACGCGACATCGCGGCCCGGGCCGGCGTCGGGATGGGCACGATCTACCGCCACTTCCCCACCCGAGCGGATCTCATCATCGCCGTCTACCGGCACCAGGTCGACGCCTGCGCCGAGGCGGGACCGGCCCTCCTCTCGGCTGCCGCGACCCCGCATGCCGCACTGGGACAGTGGATCGACCTCTTCGTCGACTTCCTGGTCACCAAGCACGGACTCGCCGCCGTGCTGCGGTCCGACAACTCCGGCTTCGACACGCTGCACGCCTACTTCCTCGACCGCCTCGTACCCGTCTGCACCCAGCTGCTCGAAGCCGCGGCCGCCGCCGGAGAGATCCGCACCGACGTGGACGCCTACGCACTCATGCGCGGCGTCGGCAACCTCTGCATCGGTGCGGACAGCGATCCCCGCTACGACGCCCGCCAACTGGTCGAACTCCTCATCGCAGGCTTGCGCCGACCGCAATGAAGACGGCAACGGCCGCCCGGCGGGAAGCCGGGCGGCCGTCGACGTGTCTCGTTTCGCGGGGGGGTGTGCCTACTCCTGTGCGTGCCGGATGGCGTCCAGCACGATGTGCGCCACATGGTCGTCGGTGAGGCTGTACCGCGTCTCACGGGCCTGGCGCCGGGCCGTGACGATGCGCGAGGTGCGCAGCACCCTCAGATGCTGGGAGACCAGGGGCTGGCTCACGCCCAGTGCGGCGACGAGTTCATGGACGTACTTCCCGCCCTCGGCCAGTTCGCGCACGATGCCGACGCGCACGGGCGACGCCAGGGCGCGCAGCAGGTCACTGGCTGCCTGGAGAGTCTCCAGCGGCTCACGGGCAGGGGAAGGGGAAGTCATCGCCACATGCACAAATTAGCATATGACAATGATTCCCAGCGCCAGGGATTCTCAGTGGTCGTCCCAGTGCCCGTCGTGAACGGCGTGACGGTGACCGTCGTGCACGTAGTCGGTGTGACCCTCGTGCGGCACGGCGACATGTCCGCACCCCTCACCGTGCTGATGGTCGTGGCCTTCATGGGCGGCATGACCGGCGGCGGCGCACTCGTCGACGTGGTCGCCGTGAACCCGGTGAATGTGGCCGTCATGGGCGTAGTCGGTGTGGTCGCCGTGCGGGATGGCCACGTGTCCGCAGCCCTCGCCGTGGGTGTGTACGTGGTCCTCGTGCGTGCGGTGGTCGGTGGCAGTACTCATGGGGGCTCCTTGCGCATTCCTCTGACCGGCCGCGGACTCGTACCGGCCGATCCATTGCGACATTAACATATAGCAATTCCTGCATGCATCGCGGAGGCGTCCCCGAATCCCCCCGAAGGGTGGGCTCTTGGGGCAGCCCGACGACGGTTCGTCAGACAGACTCGGGAACGGTTTCCCGCGCTCCCCACTGCCGGGTCCGGTACGTGCCGATCAGTCGGCAGACAAGGTAGATCGCGAACGAGATGGTGGTCACGTAGGGGCTGATGGGGATGCTGCTACCCAGGGCCAGCAGGATCCCGCCCTCGATGGAGGCCACCGCGAAGAGCACGCTCAGCACGGGCAGCAGAACAGGAGACGCTGTGATCCGGGCCGCGGCTGCCGCGGGTGTGACGACGAGGGTGAGGACCAGCAGCGCGCCGACGATCTGCACGGACAGCGCGACCGCGAGCCCCAGTACGAGCATGAAGGCGAACGACAGTGCCCGAACCGGCACCCCCCGCGCCTCGGCCACCTCCGGGTCGGCGCTGGCGAAGGCGAGCGGGCGCCACATGACCATCAGCGCTACGAGCACCACGGCCGACGTGGCGAGCAGCCAGGACATCTGCGGGGTGTCGACAGCGACGATCTGCCCGGTGAGGATGCCGAACTTGTTGGCCGCCCGGCCCTTGTACAGGGCGAGGAAGAGCACGCCGAGACCGAGGCCGAACGGCATGAGGGTCCCGATCACCGAGTTGCGGTCCCGCGCGCGCGAACCGAGCAGCCCGATGGCCCCTGCGGCAATGAGCGAGCCGACGATCGAGCCGCCCACGATGTTCACACCCAGCAGCAGCGCGGCCGAGGCGCCGGCGAACGACAGCTCGCTGATGCCGTGCACAGCGAACGGCAGGTCCCGCATGATCACGAAGACCCCGACCAGGCCACCGACCAGGCCGAGTGCGACGCCTGCGATGAGGGAGTTGCGGACCAGGGCGAGCAGTTCGCCGTAGTTGTCGAAGTTGAAGATCTGCTGCCAGATCCCCTCGGCGATCGTCATGGCCGTACTCCGTTTGGCAGTTCGGCGTGGTGCGGCGGCTCCGCCACCTCGTCGGGCACGCCGACGACCGTGATCCGGTCCCGGACCCGGATGACGTCGACCTGTGTGCCGTACAGCTGCGTCAGCGCCTCCGAGGTCAGCACCTCGTCGGGTGTGCCGACCCGGAAGCCCCCGCGGGCGAGGTACAGCACGCGGTCCACCAGTCCCAGCACCGGGTTGATCTCGTGGGTCACGAACACCACAGCCGTGCCGTGCGAGCGGCGCCGGGCGTCCACCAGTTCCGTCACGGCCCGCTGATGGTGCAGGTCGAGGGAGAGCAGCGGCTCGTCGCACAGCAGGATGCGCGGGTCGGTCGCCAGCGCCTGCCCGATGCGGACGCGCTGGCGTTCGCCGCCCGAGAGCAGGCCGACGGGGACGTCCGCGTACGCGGCGGCCCCGACCGAGGCGAGGACTTCGTCCACGCGGCGGCGTACGGCGCCCGAGCGCAGCCGGGGCCCGAAGCCGTGTCCGTCGATGCCGAAGCGGACCAGGTCCCGGGCGCGCAACATCGCCTGCTCGGACAGCGTGGCCTGCTGCGGGACGTAGCCGATGTGCCTGCTGCCCTTGTGTGGCGGACGGCCCAGAACCGTCAGCGTCCCGGCGGACAGCTGTCGTTGGCCCAGCAAGGCGCGTACGAAGCTGGTCTTGCCCGATCCGTTGGGACCGAGCACGGCCAGGAACTCCCCTGCCCGTATGTCGAGTTCGAGGTCCTGCCACAGCACCCGCTCGCCGTAGGACAGGGCCGCACCGCGCAGGCTGATCACCGCGGCGTCCGTGCCACGGTCCTCGGTCGTGCCCTCGCGGGCGCGGGGCAAGGAGGCCACCGCGAGCCGCCTCACTTGGCCAGCGCGCTCGCGAGCGCGTCGACGTTGGCGGTCATCCAGCCGACGTAGTCCTTGCCTTCGGGCAGGGTCTCGGTGACGGGGACGACGGGAATCCCGGCGGTCTTGGCCGCCTGCTCGACCTTCTCGGTCTGCGGACCGGAGGTCTGATCGTTGTAGACCAGCCCTTCGACCTTCTTGTCGGTGAACAGTGCCAGCGTCTCCTGCAGGGTCCTCGGAGAGACGTCGTCGCCTTCCTCGATGGCTTCGCTGAACTCCTCGGGCGTCTTGTTCACCAGGCCGCTCGCCTCGGTCAGGTACAGCGGCACCGGCTCGGTGATGGCGATCGGCTCGCCGCCGTGGTCGGCCTTGATCTGCGCTTCCTTCGCCTCCAGCGGCTTCAGCTTGGCCTTGAAGGCGCCGGCGTTCTTGGTGAAGGTGGCGGCGTCGTCGGGGTCGGCCTTGGCCAGGGCCGCGGCGATGCGGTCGGCGAGCTTGGCGGTCGTGGGGAAGTCGTACCAGACGTGCTCGTTGAGTTCCCCGCCCGCCGGGGCGGTCTTCCCGGAGACCTTCACGGCGTTGATCACTTCGGCGGACGAGTTGTCGCTGCTCTTCAGCATGCGGTCGATGAAGTCGTCGTAACCGCCGCCGTTCTCGACGACGACCTTCGCCTTGGACAGCGCCAACTGGTTCTGCGTGTTGGCCTCGTAGGAGTGCGGGTCCTGGTCGGGGTCGCTGATGATCGAGGTGATGTCGACCTTCGCGCCGCCTATCTGCTTGACGATGTCGCCGTAGACATTCGTCGAGGCCACCACGGCGACGGCGGACGCGGAAACGGGACTCTGCCCGGTGTCACTGCCGGAATCGGACGAGCTGCCGCAACCAGCCAGGAGGACCAGGGAGGCACCGGTGATGAGCGGCGCCAGGCGCCGGGATGAGGACGCAGGCATGAATGATTCCTCCGCAACCAGGGGGACGTCCGCCGAGCTCGACCTGTCCCGGCGTCAGCGCCACGCTAGATGGAAACGGATGTCAAGAAGGCCTTCCAGCCATTCCATATGACAATCATTACCGGGAAATGACCCTCTGTCGCCTCGGCCTGGCGCTGTACGGCTGATGCGCGATGTCCACTGCGGGACGAGAATGGACGTACCGCGACGAAGACGGATGAATCCGCTTCGCGGGCTCCGCGGAAGGAGGCCATGATGCATCCCGCCGCTTTCGCGGGTGTGGTCGTGGGCCGCATCACGCACTACGCCCTGTCCGGAACCGCCGGCGTACTGGTGCTGCGGGGAGCCGCCAAGGCCGCGCCCAAGGCGAAACCCGTGGCCCGCCGGCTACTGGTCAGCGGCATCGCCGGTGGCATCACGACGGGACGCCGGCTCGGGGAAGCCGCCGAGGAGGCTCGTCTGAAGGCGGGAGACCTGCTGGCGGAGGCCAGGGAGCAGTTGGGTGAGGAGGCGCCGCCGCCCTCGGCGGTCGGTGTCGAGGGGCACGCCCACGACCACGAGCACTGAGAGGCGGTCGTCATGTCCGCCACGTCCGCACCCGGTGATGTGTCCGTGCCCGGTCCGGTCTCCGGCTCCGGGGTGGTGGTGCGGTCCGCCGCCGCCGGCCGCGTACGGCTGCTGGTTCCCTGGCTGCGCGCGCGGCCGGGCTGTGCCGGGATCGTCGATGAGCGGTTCACGGATCTGCCGGGTTTCCGGGCGCTGCGCATCTTCCCGCGCACCGGCGCCGTGATCGTCTGGGTGCAGCCCGAGCTGGTCGATGTGGACCGGCTCGTCGCCGCCCTCGCCGAGGCGCCGCCGCCGGGGGTGCCGGCCAGGGACAGCCGGTCCGTGGCCGACTCCTCCACGGGGGAGGTCGCGCGGCTGGTCGTCGGTGGTGCGGTGCTCGCCCTGCTGGGACTGCGGCGACTGCTCGGCCGGCCCCCGTGGACGCCGGCGGGCTCGGCCGGCTTCCTCAGTACGGTCACTGTCTTCACCGGGCTGCCGTTCTTCCGCGGCGCCGCACGCACCCTCGGCGGCAGACGCCACGTGGGTACCGACCTGCTGGTGACGACAGCGACCGTGATCTCGCTGGTCCTGCGCGAGAACGTGGTCGCGCTCATGGTGCTGTGGCTGCTCAACATCGGTGAGTTCCTGCAGGCCATCACCCTGCGGCGGACCCGGCGCGCCATCGAGGAACTGCTCTCCATCGGCGAGGAGCGGGTCTGGCTGGTCCGCGACGGCGTGGAGCTGGAGGTCGACCTCACGGAGGTCAGGACCGGGGACGTCGTCGCGGTCTACGAACACCACCGCATCCCCGTCGACGGCACCGCCGAGTCCGGCGAGGCGCTGGTGGACCAGGCGGCGATCACCGGCGAGGCGCTTCCGGTGTACGTCCAGCCGGGCAGCGAGGTCTACGCGGGCACCCTCGTCTCCACCGGTTCGATCACCGTACGGGCCACCTCGGTCGGGCAGGACACGGTAGTCGGGCGGATCATCACCCGCGTCGAGGAGGCACAGGCCGACCGGGCCCCGATCCAGACCGTCGCCGCCGCCTTCACCCGCCGCTTCGTGCCCGTCTCGTTCGCCCTCGCGGGGATCACGTACGTACTGACCCGCGACGCCCGGCGGGCCATGACGATGCTGCTGATCGCCTGCCCCTGTGCCGCGGGCCTGGCCACCCCGACCGCGATCAGCGCGGCCATCGGCAACGGCGCCCGCAGGGGCACCCTCATCAAGGGCGGCACCCACCTGGAGGGGATCGGCCGCGTCACCGCCGTGGTCTTCGACAAGACCGGCACCCTCACGCTGGGCCGTCCCCTGGTCACCAGCGTGGTCACACTCGACGAGGCGGTCACCGCCGACGAGGTGCTGAGCCTGGCGGCCTCCGGAGAACTGCACGCCCGGCACCCGCTGGCCGAGGCCATCGTCCGGCGCACCGAGGAACAGCACCTGCACATCCCGATCCACCAGGCCTGCGAGGTCGTGCTCGGGATGGGCGTACGCGCCGAACTCGACGGCACCCGCCTGCTCGTGGGCAGCCCCGCCCTGCTGCGCCGCCACGGCCTGGAGCTCTCCGACGTCGCCCAGGACTGGACGAGCCGACTGCGCACCGCCGGCGAGACCGTCATCTGCCTCGCCCACGACGACAGGCTGATCGGCATGCTCGGCCTGTCCGACGCCGTACGCGGCGGAGCCGACACCGTCGTCCGTCAGCTCACCGACCTCGGGGTCACCCGCATCGCGCTGCTGACCGGCGACGCACCCGAGACCGCCCAGGCCGTGGCCGACGCCCTCGGCATCACGGAGGTCCACGCCCACGCGCTGCCCGAGGCCAAACTCCAGTTGATCCGCGACCTCCAGGCAGAGGGACACAGCGTGGCGATGGTCGGCGACGGCACCAACGACGCCCCCGCGCTGGCGCTCGCCGACGTCGGCATCGTCATGGGCGCCCACTCCTCCCACGTCGCGCTGGAGACCGCCGACATCGCCCTGGCCGGAAACGACCTGCGCAATGTCGCCGCCGTCGTGGAACTCAGCCGGCACACCCTGCGTGTCGTACGGCAGAACTACACCCTGTCCATCGGCGTGAACCTCGCCGGCCTCATCGCGGGCGCCGGCGGCTCCATCAACCCCGTGCTGGCCGCCCTGCTCCACAACACCAGCAGCATCGCCGTGGTCGCCAACTCCGCCCGGCTGGTGGGCCACACCCCCCACCTGCCCAGCGACGCCACCGCACGGCTGCGCGCCGCGCCGCTGGAGGAGCGGCGCGTGCGCTGACACTGGCGGAAGGCGGGCCCTGGAGTGAACCTGGTGTGAGCAACCCGACGAGGCTTGCCATCGACTCTGCGTAACTGACCTCCCCTGGACGGTTCTTACGACCTGGTGATTGGGTGGCCCGGACACGCCGGTCGACGCACAGGAGAGCCCCGTAGCCATGAGCAGCCCTCATACGTACGAGTACAAGGTCGTCACCTTCCGTGAGTCGCTGATCGGCGACGCACTGGACGGGGACAAGCTGGAGAAGGTCCTCAACAAGCACGCCGAGGACGGTTGGGCGCTCAAGGCCATCACGTCCGCCGACGTCAAGGGCCGCGTAGGACCTGGCGCGGTGGAGGGGTTGCTGCTGACGCTGGAGCGGCCGCGCGCCTGACGTGACGTAGTACTACGTGGCAGGCCTCCCTCGTCGCAGGCGTAGCACGGTGCCCTCGCCGTTGGCCGAGAGCAGCAGCGTGCCGTCCGGGGCGGTGGTGAGGCCGGCGAAGGAGCGGGGGGTGCCGGGCATGTGGTGGGTGAGGAGGGCCGGTTGGGTGCGGGTCGTACCCGGGGGCAGGCCCACCGGCAGGTCCTCGGCCTCGACCCGGCACTCCCCCGTGGTGAGGGAGATCGCCGTGAGCGTCCGGCGGCCGGTCTCCACGACGAACAGCTCTTCACCCAGGACCGCCAGTCCCTGTGGGGACTGGAGCCCGTCGGCCAGCGTGAACGGCGCGGCCTCGTCATCGGTGTCGTCGATGACGAGCACCGCACCGAGCTGGTCGTCGCTGACGTAGCAGCGGCCTTCTGCGTCGAACGCGACGTCGACCGGGTGGCCGAGTCCTTCGGCGAGGACGGTGAGGGTGTCGTCCGCGTCCAGGGCCATGATCCGCCCGGCGCCCGTCTCGGCGACCACTGTCCGGCCGTCCGGCGTCGTGGTGATGCCCGTCGGCCGGTCAAGTCCCTTCGCCCGCACGCGCGTTGTGCCCTGCGCCGGGTCGTGGGTTCTGATCTCGCCGTACTGCGAGGTCGTGTGGAGCAGGCTGTCGTCCGCGGTGACTGCGTGGGTCAGTTCGAGGTGGCCGTGCGTGCGCACCTCGCCGACGTCGCGGACGCCGGTGGGCGGCAGGGCGGCCACGCGGTAGTGGTCCGCCGCGTACACGGTGCCGCCGAGGTCGACCGTGAGGCCGAAGGGGCCGTCGAGTCCGGTCGGCACGATCTCGCGGGTGCGGCCGTCGGGGTGCATCTCGGTGACGCCTCCGCTGGCGAAGCTGGAGACGTACATGCGGTTCTCGTCGTCGAAGGCGGCGTTGTCGAGGCCCACGACGCCACTGGTGAGGACCGACCGGGCGCCGGAGCCATGCAGGTCGATCCGGGTCACGATGCCGGCCTCGCCCCGGGAGAGAACGGTGAGGACACCGCCCCGGTCGAAGCGGACCGCGACCGGTTCGTGGACGTCCCGCGCGACCCGCTCGGGCGCCCCGCCGTCGGCCGGGATGCGCCACACCTCGCCGGTCAGCATGTGCGGGTAGTACAGGCAGCCGTCCGGGCCGAGTTGCATGGCGTTGCCGAGCGCGAGCCCCTCGGTGAGCACCACCGGATCGCGGCCGTCGGGGAAGAGCTCCAGGAGCCGGCCGTTCATCTTCATCTCGTTGACGAAGAGCCGGTCCCCCACGCAGGTGATGCCGTTGGGCACCCGCACCTGGTCGGACACGAGCGTGTAGTCGCCCTGCGGGCTACGGCGCCACACCCTCCCGGGAACGAGGTCGGCGATGTACATCGAGCCGTCCGCACCGAACGCGAGGTCGTCCGGCGACTGCACGGGACCGTCCATCGGGACGATCACCTCGATGTCGGCGGTCGCCGGATCCACGGCGCTGATCTGGCCGGCCAGGAACTGGGCGACGTACAGTCGCCCGTCGGGACCGAAGGCCACGCCGTTGGAACCCCACAGCCTGCTGGGCGGGTTGAGTCGGGCGATGTCCCAGCGGTTGCTGCGGCCGGGGCCGCGCCGCCCGGTGCCGTACCGGTCGGCCGGTGTCGACGTCACGCCGTGTCGCCGTCGCCGTCGACGAGGACCTCGCTCAGGCCGCCGTTCGTACGCCACTTGCCCAGCAGGGCGTGGAAGGCGACCGGTCCATCGCCGTACGACTCGCTGCGCTCCCTGGGCCGGCCTTCGTTGTTGTAGTAGCCGGGGGTGCACTCGGCCTGGAAACGGTAGAGGTCGGCCGCCTTCTGACGGATCGTCGCCACCCATGCGGCCTCGGCCTCGGCGCTCGGCTCCACCCGCAGCGCCTGCCGGTCGCGTGCGGCACGGATCACGGCGGCCACGTGGGTGGCCTGTTCGTCGAGGACATGGACGAAGTTGACGGAGCTGGCGTTCTGCAGCGGGCCCAGCTGGAAGAGGTTCGGGAAACCGTGGCTGTAGAAGCCGTGCAGGGTTTTGGGGCCCTGCCGCCATGCCTCGGTCAGGGTGACACCGGTCCTGCCGTGGACGGGGAGCCGTCCGGAGAAGACGCCGGAGACACCGACGTCGAAGCCGGTGGCGAAGATGATGCAGTCGACCTCGTATTCCCGGCCTCCGACGACGACCCCGCCCTCGGTGATCCGCTCCACGCCATGGCTGTCGGCCGTGTCGACGAGGGTGACGTTCGGCCGGTTGAAGGTCTGCAGATAGGAGTCGCTGAAGGTGGGCCGCTTGCACATGTAGCGGTACCAGGGCTTGAGCAGCTCGGCCGTCTCCGCGTCGTCGACGAGGGCGTCCACGCGGGCGCGGATCTCGTCCATCTTCTGGAAGTCGGCGATCTCGTACGCCCGTTCCCGCTCCGCGGGCGGCAGCTGCCGGCGGTGGCTGTCGCTGGGGATCAGCTTCTGCTGCAGCCGGGCGGTGTGGGTCCAGCCGTCGTCGACGAGGTCCTCGTCCGCCGGGCCGCCGGTGACCAGGGTGAGGAAGTTCTCCATACGACGCCGCTGCCAGCCCGGCGTCAACGACTCGGCCCAGTCGGGATCCGTGGGGCGGTTGCCGCGCACGTCGACCGAGGACGGCGTGCGCTGGAACACGTACAACTGCCGGGCGTCAGCGCCCAGATGTGGGACGCACTGGATCGCGGTCGCGCCCGTGCCGATCAGACCGACGCGTTTGTCGGCGAGCCGGTGGAGGTTTCCGTCGGCGTCCCCTCCGGTGTACGCGTAGTCCCAGCGGCTGGTGTGGAAGGTGTGACCCTTGAAGTCGGTGATGCCGGGGATTCCGGGCAGCTTGGGCTCGCTGAGGGTGCCGCTGGCGGTGACGACGAAGCGTGCCCGCATCCGGTCGCCCCGGTCGGTGGTGACGATCCACTCCGACTCGGCCTCGTCGTAGCGCAGTTCGGTGACCTGGGTCTGGAAGCAGGCGTCGCGGTACAGGTCGAAGGTCCGCCCGATCGCCTGGGCGTGGCGGCGGATCTCCTCGCCGGGGGCGTACTTCCACTGCGGGACGTAGCCGACCTCCTCCAGCAGCGGCATGTAGATGTACGACTCGATGTCGCAGTGGATGCCTGGGTACCGGTTCCAGTACCAGGTGCCGCCGAAGTCGCCGCCCTTCTCGATCACGCGGATCGATGCGACGCCCGCCTGCCGCAGCCGGGCACCGGCGAGCAGTCCGCCGAACCCGCCGCCGACGATGGCGACTTCGACCCGGCCGGTCAACGGCTCGCGGCCCGGCAGCGGGTCGGCGTACGGGTCGTCGGCGTAGTAGCCGAACTCTCCGGCGAGCCGCTGGTACTGGCCGCCGCCGTCGGGGCGGATTCTGCGGTTCCGCTCTGCTCGGTAGCGGGCGCGCAGCGACTCGAGGTCGAGGCCGGGCACGTCGGGGGCGGGTGAGGCGTGGGGGGAGGTCATGAACGCAGTCAATCGGGCCGCCATTGATTACGTCAATCAACTGCCTTAAATTTTGGCCACGGTGGGATCGCCGCGACGATGAGGCGGTCCCCCGCTCCGTCAGTGCTCCGGGGCGCAGCAGTCGTCCTTGGCGTCCCGCTCCAGGCGGCAGAAGCAGGACGCCTCGACGGGGACGTCCGTCATGGCGGCGGCCAGCTTCAGCTGCTGGGCGACGATGCGGGCCTCCCCCAGCTTGCCGAGGCGGAGCAGGCACTCGTGGAAGCCGTGCAGGGACCAGACGTTGCCGGGGTGCTGCAGGGCGCGCGGGAGGGAGCCGTCCAGGCCCAGGTCGGCGCGGTAGACCGCTTCGGCCTCCGCGACGCGGCCCTGTTCCAGGAGGAGGGCGCCGTAGGCGTGCCGGGTGGGCTGCATCCATCCCCAGGGCTCGTCGTACGGGAGGTTGTCGTCCAGGTCGATGGCCCGTTCCAGGGCGGCGAAGGCGGTGTCGTGGTTGCCCTTGCGGTACTCCAGTTCCCCGTCCAGCATCGCCGAGGCGACGGCGAGGATGTCGGCACAGGTGTTGTTGAACAGCATGCGGGTGGGCGGGACTTGGGCGAGCGCGCGGTGGAAGAGCTCGCGTTCGGTCTCGGCCTCCGGGATGCGGCCGGTCGCCGAGAGGGCCACGCCGCGGGCGTAGTGCAGCATCGCGGTGGTCACGCTGTAGAGCTCCGGGTCGGCGGGCAGGGGCAGTTCGAGGATGTCCGCCCAGCGGCCGAAGCGGATCAGGACGTGGACCCGCATGGCCAGAAAGCCCTCCAGCCAGTCGGCCATGGGCGGGCTCTGCACCCGCAGCAGTTCTTCGGGGATGGAGGCCTCGAGTTCGGCGGCCGTCTGAAGTGCGGTTTGGGACCGCCCGAGGAACATCGCACCGTAGATCTTGAAGTGGTAGTTGTGCGATCGGTACAGGGTGTAGAAGTTCATCGCGCCGGAGCGGGCTCGGAACTTCTCGTCGGCGGCGATCGCACGGGTGTTGTCCGACACGACGCGCCGGTAGTCGCCGCACAGCACGTCGAGGTGCGAGGGCATGTGCTGCAGGTGCCCCGCGTCCGGCACCAGGTCGCGCAGCCGGTCGGCGACCGGAAGGGCGGTCTCCGGAGCCGGGGACATCTCCATCAGGTGGATGTAGAGGTGCAGCAGACCCGGGTGGCGCGCTCCCTCCTCGGTGGCCAGCGCGCGTTCCAGGACGGCCTTGGCCTCCACCGTGCGGGCACCTTCGGCGGGCTCGCCGGTGGGCAGGTCCCACAGCTGCCAGGGCGTGAGGTTCATGAGGGCGTCCGCGTACAGCGTGGCCACGTCCAGGTCGTCGGGGGCGAGGTCATAGACGGCGCGCATGCTCTCGGCGTAGGGCGCGTTCCACACCGAGCAGTCCTCCACCGCCTCGGCCTGCGGATAGCGGGCGCGCAGGGCCTGGATCAGGGCCCGCTCGACGGGCGTGGTGCCGGCCGCCCTCTCATGGGCGAGTTCCACGGCGGCATGGGTCCGGTCGACGGTGTGTTCCAGGTCGTCGCCGTCGAAGGCCTCCCACGGCTTGTTGTAGTTGGGGCCGAGCGCGTAGGCGATGCCCCACTGGGCCATGGCGCAGCCGGGGTCCGCCGCTGCCGCGGCCTCGAAGCAGCGAACGGCTTCCTCGTGGTGGAAGGCGTACGTCCACACCAGGCCGCGGTCGAACCACAGCTGGGCCTCGGCGGACGAGGTCGTCACGGGGCGGGAGTGGGTGCCGAGATCGTAGTAGTCCATGGGCTTCTCCTCATGTCCGCCATCAGTCTGGTCACGACCTGCCGACCCCGCCACCACCGGGACTACCCACCCCGAGGAACGCTGCATCCACCCATTGGTGGCTGCCTCAGGGCACTATCCGTTCGCTCTCGCCCTCGGCATCGATGTGCGGCAGCACCCGGTCCAGCAAGCAGTGCGGGCTTCCGCTACGGGCCGGCGCCGAGCGCCGGATCGCCCGCCGTGGCCCAGCAGGCCAGCCTATTTCTTCCGCAATTCAACCGGAATGTTTCCCAATTCAACCGCCATTTCGCGTGAGCCGCGATCCTTTCACCGGGCGACGCCCCCGCTTGCGAACACCGGAGGTCAGGACGAGGCTGGAACTATGGGAACTACCGGTTCGGGCTTGTCAACCGGAACCACATCTGCCGCTCCCGCGGCAAGGGCTCATGCCCAGCACTGTACGCCCGGCCACGCTCAACTGCGGGAAATTCGTTCGCCCGTTGGCGCTGCCCCTATGTGGGTGACCCTGCCAGACGCGGATCCCACGGTGCCGTCGCGCCAGTGGACCGCCCGCCCAACAGTTCGGCCGCGCTCCAGGCGTTCGCCCAGCAGATCGAACCCGGCAGGCGCACCGCGTCCGGGCCGCTGGCAGCCGCAGCCATGAGGCATGGCCGAGCCCGATCCGACGGCCGTCGCCGAGCGGGCTCCTGACCCAGACCGAGGCGCCGACCGCCAGCGGCCGGCCCGGCGCAGTCACGCACCCCACGTGCCGCACCACAGCCACTCGGTCAGTCGCGGGCGATCAGGAAGGGCGATGCGTCCCATTGCCCACGGACCGGTCGCACGAACGGATTGCTCGTTCTCATTTCTCGGGCGATGCCAGCCAGTCGCGGATCTCGCGGGCGTACGGGTCTTCCGGGGCGAGGGAAAGTGCGTGCTCGCAGTCTGTGACGGCGTCCTCGTGGCGTCCGAGGTGGTGCTGTACGCGCGCCCGGTTCGCCCAGATCAACGGTGATTCCGGCTCGATTGCGAGGGCCTGGTCCGTACGCTCCAGTGCTTCGCGGTACCTGCCCCACTCCCGAAGCATGACGCCCCAGCTATTGAGCAGGTTGGCGTCGCCCGGCCACAGTGTCGCAGTGTGCCGGTACGCTGCGTCCGCCTCCTCGTAGCGGCCCAGGTCCGCCAACGTGCGGGACTTGTGCCACCACGTAACCCGGTCGTCGGGGCGGATTTCCAGCACGCGATCGAAGCAGTGGAGCGCTTCGCCGAACTCCTCAAGTTGCTTGTGGGCGAGCCCGCGGGCGAGCCATCCGTTGAACCAGCGAGGCGCGATCTCCAAAGACCGATCCGCACGTGCGAGGGCCTCGGTGAACCGCTGCTGCCGGGTCAGGATCATGGACCAGGTGGAGAAGAGCTCGGCGTTGTTCGGAAGTAGCTCGGCAGCCCGCTCGAACGCCGCGTCCGCCTCCTCGTAGTGGCCGACTTTGCCCAGCGAGTTCCCCTTGTTCCGCCAGGCAGCGCCGAGGTTCGGTGCGAGTTCCAGACAGCGGTCGAGACAGGGCAGCGCCTCCTCGTGGCGGCCGAGTTCGCTCAGTGCCCCGCCCTTGCTGGCCCACAGGCTCGGTTCTTTCGCGTTCAGTTCCAGGGCACGGTCGTAGGAGGCGAGGGCGTCCACGCGCCGGCCGAGGGAGACGAGCGCGAGCCCGTGGACCTGCCAGAGCTTGCTGTCCTCGACGTCGTCGCCGCTGGGCGTCATGGCGAGTCCGGACTCCGCCGCTGCCAGGGCCTTCTCCGGCTGCTCCAGTTCACGAAAGGCGATGCTCCGGTTGAGCCACGTGGTGACGTCCGTGCCACGCGCGGTCGGGGATGCGGAGGCACGACGGCCGATGAGCCGCTGGTGCGCATGGTCGAGCAACTCGCGTACCTCGGCGAAGGATGCGGGACGCCGAGCAGGGTCCGGGTCGACACAGCGGAGGATGACCTTCGTGAGCGGCGCCGGGATCGCCCGGGCTGTCCGGGAGCGGTCGATGTGACGCTGTGCCTGCCCGCCCGGTGGCGGAAGCTGGGTGGTCAGCATCTCGAAGAGCATCACGCCGAAGGCGTAGACGTCGGTCCACGCGCCGAGTTCGGCGCCGGGTCTGAACTGCTCGGGCGCCATGTAAGCCGGCGTTCCGGCGACGGTGGTGTAGATGGCACGGGCAGAGGCCGGGGCGGCGGTCAGCCCCAGCGTCGCCTCCCGCGCCGTGCGCAGCGTGTGGGCGAGCCCGAAGTCGGTGACCTTCAAGATGCCGTCGTCAGTCACCATGCAGTTGGACGGCTTGAGATCCCGGTGGACCAGGCCCAGTTGGTGCCAGGCATGGGCCATGCCGTCGCACAGGTGCAGGCTGAACCGGATGGCCTGGCGCGGGCTGAGCGGTCCCGTGTCCAGGCGATCGCCGAGATCGCCGCCGTCGACGTATTCCATCACCAAGCAGGGAAAGCCCTCGATGGTCTCCGCCCACAAGGCGGTGACGATATGCGGATGCTCATCGAGGCTGACCCAGGTGGCGCCTTCTCGCAGGAAACGCACGCGGTCGTCGTCGCTCCACAGCAGGCGGGCGTCGAACGACTTGACGGCGTACACCTCCTCGTCGGTGTCCCGGACGATGTAGACGACTCCGAATCCCCCGCTGCGCACGGCCTCCACGACGTAGCGGTTGATGTCGCCGGTGTTCGACGCCCGGCTGCCCTCCAGTCGCTGACCGACGGCGAAATTGACCCGCCGTGGGGGCAGCGGCGGCAGCGCCCGGAGCGCCTGCCGGGCCGCACCATCGCTCGCATCCAACTCGACGGCCCGGCCATAGGCACAACGCGCGGCCTCAATGCGCCCGGCACGCTGGAAGACCGACCCGAGCTCCCTGTGGATCGCCCCCTGCCCGGGGCGCAGCAGGGCCGCCCGCCCCAGCAACTCGATCGCCAGGTCCAGCGCCCCCTCGCCGGCAGCGACACGTGCCCGCTCGCACAGTGCACCCGCATCCGAACCGGACTCCTCGCCCCGCACGCGGCGCCTACGCCCCCACATCGGCGACCCCAACTCCCCAGCACAGGAACTTCCTGCACTCGAAGCCTGCTTTCCCTGAGAAACACCATGCAATCGCCGGCCGGACGAAGGAATGGTGAGCAGCGTGATCACGCGGGCAGCGCGCGGGGTGCCCATCCACCTGGCCGAGTGGACTCCAGTCACCACCGAGTGGGTGCCCCGCCTGACTGAGCCTCATTTCGCTTGATTCACAAGGGCGTTGGATCGATGCTGTGATGCCGTCTGTGAACTTCTGATTCATGGAGGAACACCCGTGCCATCCAACCCCCCACTGATCCCGCGTGCGAAGGCGCGCGGGAGACTGGCTGTCGGAGCCCTGGTCACCGCACTGTTCGGCCAGTTACTCGCCGGGACGGCCGTAGCCGCCCCCGCCGCCCCCGAGACCGCGGCTCCCTCGGCCCAGGCCCCGTCACCCGGGCGAATAGCCTGGGAACCCTGTGAATCGCCCTCCGGTCAGGGCACTTTCGAGTGCGCCACCGTCAAGGTGCCCGTTGACTGGAAGCGTCCGTACGGCGCCACCATTGACCTGGCCCTCGCCCGCCACCTGGCCACCGACCCCGAGCGCCGGATCGGTTCGCTGCTGATCAACCCCGGTGGTCCGGGGGGTTCCGGCGTGGACTTCGCGTTCAGCGCCCCCGACTCCTTCTCCCCCGAACTGCTGGCTCGTTTCGACATCGTGGGCTTCGACCCGCGCGGCGTCGGCCGCAGCAACCCGGTGAAGTGCGACGAGGATCGGGTGAACGCTCAGGACGCGCTGCTCTACCCCGACAGTGCCGCCTCCTTCGCCGCCCTCCGCGCGGCGAACCGCGCGCTCGGCGAGAGCTGCCGTGACATCACCGGGCCGCTGGCCGCGCACATGGACACCGCGAGTGTCGTCCGCGACATGGACGCGATCCGCGCCGGCCTCGGCGAGAAGCGGATCAGCTACTACGGCGTCTCCTACGGCACCGCGATCGGCCAGCAGTATGCCGAGCGCTACCCGCACCGCGTCCGCGCGATGACCCTCGACTCGAACATGGACCACAGCCTGGCCACGTGGGACTTCCAGAAGACCGAGGCCATGGCGGTCGAGGAGTCGTACGGCCAGTTCGCCGACTGGTGCGCCCGTACGCCGTCCTGCGTGCTCCACGACCGTGACGCCCGCGCCCTGTTCGACTCGCTCTACAAGCGCGCGGACGCCGGTGGATTGGTCCTGCCGGGCGACCCGCCCCAGAAGGTCACCCCCCAGGACCTCCAGATCCTCGCCCTGAGCTACATGTACGACCCGGCCAACTGGTTCGAGTTCGCTCAGACCCTCACCGACCTGGACGCCGCCGATCCCGCGGCGGCACGGTCCCTCCGGAAGTACGGCGAGCCGACTGAATTCCCGTTCTACCCGGTGATGTGCCAGGACTACGACTTCGGCGTCCCCTCGTACGACACCCTCGCCCGCTTCGAACGCGAACTCGCCCGCCGTGCCCCCGTCACCCGCTTCAGCACTCTCGGCTGGACGGTCCAGACCGGCTGCCAGGACTGGCCGACCGAGGTGACCAACCCGCAGCGCAGGCTCCGCGTCGACGGGACCCCACCGATCCTGATGACCAACAGCCGCTTCGACCCGGCCACCCCGCACTCCTGGGGCTCCAACGCGGCCCGGCAGATCGGCCGCGAGGCCGTGTTCCTGACGTACGACGGTGTCGGCCACGGCGACTACTGGCTGAGCCCCTGCACGCGTGACGCCATCGACACCTACCTCACCACCCTGAAGACGCCCCGCAAGGGCACGCACTGCCCCGCAGTCTGGCCGACCGCACCCTCCGCCCAGCGGCAGTCGCCGACCGGCGGCCTCGTCAACCCGCTGCCCGACCTGCTGGGCACGGGAACGTATCGGTGAACCGCGCGACGCTTTGCACTGACCGGACCGCATGTCTCGCGGACTGAGACTGGAGTGTCCGTCGCGAGTGCCCATGCACCGCGCCGATGCCCCGCGTTGTCGCAGTAGCGGCAGTGCGCGGGCGGGAGGTCCGGTTGAGGGTGTCGTTGACCGACTCGATCAGCTGCCGCACCCCCGTGAGCAGGGACTCTCCCCGGTGACGAGTTTCCGGTCGTCACCGGGGAGTCGACCTGCCGGGTCAGCCCCGAGCCACCGCGATGGCCCCCGCGAGCCTCTCCCCCGCCTCGTAGATCATGTACGGGACGCCGTCGTCGGTGCCGAAGGAAGGCGCCGCTGCGCGCCCGTTCTCGGGAGCCGCGCTGCGCGAGTTGTAGAAGACGCCGAGGTGGGTGCGCTTGCGGAAGTCGTTGCCGACTTCGGTGATCATGATGTCGCCGCCGCTTCCCTTGTCCTTGTTGTAGACGACGTAGGTGCTGTTGTTGCGGTGGAGAAGGTGCGGACCGCCGACGTTGACGGCGCCGACGTCGCCGTGCCGGATCAGCGGCTGCTGGTCGTAGTTCCAGGTGCGGCCGTCGGCGGACCAACCCCAGTGGATGTCACGGTGGTCGGTGGTGTTGTTGAGCATGAAGACCATCACGTAGCGGGCGCCGTGTGAGGGCAGGTCGTGGCGGAAGACCCGGGCGTACGACGTCTCTGTGGTGCCTGCCGGGAGCATGGACGCCGACAGGACGACCTTGTCGTACGTGAAGTGGATCCCGTCGGCCGAGCGGGCGAGGCGGGTCGTGGTGTTCTCTCCGTGGAAGTACAGCCAGAACTCCTTGGCGTCCTGGTTCCACAGCACGTGGGGCGACGAGACATGGCTGACGGAGTAATGCGGGGACCACTTGTTGGAGACGATCGGGTTCGACGGGTACTCCGTGAACGGACCCGCCAGTGAGTTGCCGTAGGCCAGGCAGATCCCACCGGGAGCGTCGTGCGGCGCGTAGTACAGGTAGTAGCGGCCGAGGGGGGAGCTCAGCTTGTCGTAGACGCCCCGGATGCAGGGGAAGATGATCTCGCCGGTGGGGTTGTACTTCAGCTGAGACGCCGTCAGAAGGGTCCGGGCGTAGGTGTAGTCGGGGAATCCGCCGGGTGCCGCGGCCGCGGGCTGGGCACCCAGGGTCGTCCCGATGGTGACGGCGGCTCCGGTGGCGGCGGTGGCTCGGAGGAAGAGACGCCGGTCGAGGTGAGGCTCGTGCATGGTCGGCTCCAATGCCAGAAGGTTGCGGCTCAGCGGGCCCGGACGGGGCCGTGGGCTCAGAGGTGGATGGCGGCGGTGACACACAGGCCGCCGAGGGCGACCGCCCAGACGTACGGCAGGGTGCGCACCATGACTTGTTGGGGAGTGACGCCTGCGTACTGGGCGCTCCACACGGTCTGTGTGCTGGTGGGGTCGGCGACGCCGAAGACCTGGTTGTACGAGGTGGTCATGCCGAGGACGGCGGCCGCGGGGTAGATGCCGGTGGCGATGAGGACGCCGGCGATGCCCGCGCCGAGCCCGAACACGTTGAGGGGACCGCGGTAGAGGCACAGCGGGACGAGGAGCGTGAAGACGAGGACGAACACCACGGGGTTCTGCGGACTGACGGCCTTGACGAGCGGTTCGAGTGCGGCCACGGCGCCGGGCAGTTTCACGGCCGCGAGCAGGATGCCGATGGCGACGAACAGGGCGATCGGCGGTGCGGCCACCTCGAAGCCGCCGTACAGGGTGCGCAGCAGCCGCTTGTTCATCTCGCCGGGCCGGGTCGTGGTGGCCAGCGCGTACAGGACGCCCGCCAGCAGCGAGGGGATGATGGCGAGTTCGAAGCCCAGGGCGAGGACGAGCGGGACGGCGGGGGCGAGCAGCGCGTACCAGGGCGCGTCGCCCAGGTCCGCGCGGCGTGAACGAGGCTTCGGGTCGACGGACTTGAGCGACCAGGCGTGTTCGGTGCCACGCCGTCGTGTCTCGACGAGGACGAACGCGAGGGCGGCGACCAGGGCGAACGGGAAAAGCTTCACCATGAAGCCGCGCACGGTCGGGATCGGCAGTTCCAGCGCGGTGGAGAAGAACTGCCACACCGGCAGCTCGAAGGGGATGCCCACGGCGATGCCCATCAGCACCGTGCCCGCGGCGGTCACCTTGGGCACGCCGACGGCGATCATCGCGGGGATGCCGATGATGCCGGCGAGCATGGCGGCGGGTGCCGAGCCGGTCACTGTTCCGACGAGCGCGGACACGGCGAGGACACCGAGGGCCACCACGGTCGGGCGGTCACCGCCGAACTCGACGATCTTGCGGACGAGCGTGCCCGCGATACCGGTCTCGTCGAGGAGCTTGCCCAGCCAGGAGCCCAGAATGATCGCGATCATGGTGGCGGCCAGGGCCGGCGCGCCTTCCTGGAGGACGGTGTCCAGGACGCTGTTCTCGCCGGTGAGCGGTGCCCCGGCGAGGAAGGCGATGACGACGGCGAGCAGCACCAGCGCGAAGGCGGTGGGGAGTCTGCGGGTGAGCATCAGGCCGACGCCGGCGGCCATGACGAGGAGGATGACGACACCCATGGGTCAGTTCTCTCTTCCGGGCCGGGTGAGCGCCGCGCGCAGCGCAGCGGTGAGGAGCAGGGGGCTGCGGCCGAGCCCGCAGACGGTTCTGGCGTAGGCGTGAGCGGCGACCTCTTCGGCACCGGCGACATGCCCGGCCACGCGGTGGCGTCCGAGACGCAGCACGGTGTGGTCGAGTGCCTGCTTGAGCGCGGCCTTTTCCGGGCCGTGGTGGAGGCGGGCGTGCACAGCCTCGTGGGCGAGCGCGGCCGCGCGGACCGAGCCCGGCGGGTACCAGGCACGCCAGCCGCGGGCGTCGACCAGCTCCTCGGCAAGGGTGAGCGTGTCGGTGTAGAGCTCGACCGTCGGGGGCCGTGACGTGTAGCGGGCGAGCAGCATCCGCTCCAGACCGTCGTCCCGCTCGACCACACGCGCGGTGGACGGGACGGGGGCGAGCCGGGACCCGAACTCGTCGGCTCTACGGGCCCATTGGCGCAGCAGCTCGCGGTCGCGGCCCTCGTGGGTGGGCGTGGCCGCCAGCAGCCGGACGGCCCATTCGATGTCGTCGACGGCTGCGGGATCCATCAACTCCTGGTCTGGGGCGGTGCGTTCAGTGGCCGTCATGACCGCACCTCCAGGACCGCGACCACCGGTTCGTCGGCCGCACGGGCCCGCAACTCACTGCGGGCCAGCGCGAGCAGAGGCTGCGGATCGAGGACGCCGGACAGGTCGGCGATGCGGGAGCCGAGCAGCAGCCGCAGGGCGGGAGCGCGTACCCCGCCGTCGCCGTACGAGGTGGACTCGCCCACCAGCCGGGCGAGCACCTCGGGGGCGCCGGCCACGGTGGTGGTCTCCACGCGGGCGTCGGCGGCGTGGTGGCGTACGACACCGTCCATGTCGACGATCCGCACGGGCCGGCGGGGCGGTCGCAGGCGGCGGTGCGTCCGCGTGCCGTAGACGGTGTGGGCGGCGGTGCCCGCCAGGACATCGACCGCCGCGGGGTCGGCCTTGAGACTGGCCGCCGCGGCACGGAGCCGCTCGATGTCGTCGGCGCGGTGGGACCGGTCCTGGGTGCGCAGTTCGGTGGCGCCGGTCGCGACCGCACGCACGGTGCTGGTCTGCGGGTCGACGGTGACCTCGACCTCGACGCCTTCGGCGGCGGCGCCCTGGGCGACGACCGCGCGCTCCGCCTCGGCGCGGACGGCGAGGATCTGCTCCTGCGAAGCACCGGGCACGATCCGCTCGACCTGTTCCCGTACGAGCGCGAGGGCGACGCCGATGGGGCTGATGACCTCGTTGTGGCGGGCGATCCGGCCCTCCATGCCGCTGATGCGGGCGAGGTGCGGGGTGACGGACGCGGCGCCGCCGCCTCCGCCGACGAGGACGGCCGTGTCCTTGTCGAGGCGGTAGTCGCGGATCATGGCGTCCACCACCGTCTTCACCTGGGCGACGCCCGCGTCGAGGATCCGCGTGGCCGCGGTCGCGACGTCGGTGCCGAGCACGGCGGCCAGCGGGGCGATCGCGGCGCGCGCGGTCTCCGGGTCGCAGCGGGCGAAGTCGTCCTCGGGTACGCGGCCGAGGGCGTTGGCGGCACAGGTCATGGTGACGGCGAACCGTCCGCCCGCCGCGTCGATCACGGCGTAGTCGGCGGGGTCGCCGTCCATGGGCCGGACAGTGTCCACACGTGCGTCGCGCAGCTGGTCGGGGGAGGCGAAGCAGGCGTACGGCAGTCCCGCGATATGGGCGCTGCGCGGTCCCACGCCCGTCACCCGGCCTTCACCGATCCGCACCATGGAGCCGCCGCCGACGCCGACCGTGCGCACGTCGAGCGCGCTCAGATACGAGGTCTTGCCGAGGATGGTGGCGTGCTGGACGGCGACCTTGCCGCGGCGTACGACACTGATGTCGGTCGAAGTGCCTCCGGTCTCCAGGAACGCGCCCTCGCTCACCCGCTCCTGCATCAGAGCGCCCGCGACTCCGGCAGCCGGACCCGACAGGACCGTCAGGAGCGGTCGGCGGCGCATCTCGTCGAGCGCCATCACACCGCCGTCGCAGCGCATCACCATCAGCGGCGCGGTCACGCCCGCCTTGGTGATGGAGGCGTCGACGAGGTCGGCGGTGGCCAGCATGCGGGGCAGGATCGCCGCGTTGACCACGGCGGTGCGGGTGCGCTTGTGCAGCCCGTACAGCGAGGTGATCTCGTGCGCGGCGGTCATCGGCAGTCCGTACGGCCGTGCCGCGTCCAGGACGGCCTGCTCGCCCTCGGGGCGGTCGACGCTGAACGGCTGGCTGGCGACGAGGACCGATGCGCCTTCGTCCTTCAGCTGTTCGACGGCGCGGCGGACGGCTGCCGTGTTCTGAGGGTCGGCGACATGCGCGTAGGCCAACGGGAGCCTTTTGCCGGGGGCGAGTTCGAGCTTGCCGAACGAGGCGAGGCGGCGGGTGAACACTGCTGAGGGGCCGGTCCCGATGCCGATCAGTCCGACGGTCGCCACGTCGCCCTCCAGAAGGGCGTTGGTGGCCTGGGTCGTCCCGTGCGCCAGGAAGGCGACGTCGCTCGGGGCACAGCCGGTCTGCCCCAGGAGCCGGTCGAGCGCCTCGACGATGCCGTGTGCGACGCCGTCCTCGTGATGGTGGCTGGTGGGGACCTTGACCTGCCCCAGGAGTTCGAGGGTCGCAGCGTCCACGGCCACGGCGTCGGTGAAGGTTCCGCCCACGTCGATGCCGACGCGGATGCGGGGTGTGTTCATGTCCGGGCACCTCCTTGTGCTGGACTTGCGCTGGATCGGTTCGCGTGGGCCGTCGCCGGGCGGGGCGGGTGGATCCGCCCCGCCCGCAACTCCCCTCCGTGCAGGGGTCGTTCAGTAGCCGCGTACGTCCGGCCAGTGGCGTTGCACTCCGTCGCGGTCGAGCAGCCGCGCGAATTCCTCGAACCGCTTGTCCTCGGCCTGGACCTGGTGCGGCTCGACGTCCTCGGCCACGCAGTGGGCGGCCAGAGCACCGGCGACCTCGCCGACGTTCCACTCCACCGGGTGGAGCCGGTAGCAGCCGTTGGTGATGTGGGTCGTGCCGATGTTCTTGCCCGCGGGCAGCAGGTTGCGGACCCTCCGCGGCACCAGCGCCCCGAGGGGGATCTCGAAGGGCACCGAGCCGATGTCGATGTAGTTGTCACCGCCGGTCGAGGGATGCAGGTCGATGCGGTACCCGCCCACGCCGACGGAGTCCCGGTGCCGGGTGCCGCCGTACGGGCCGACCAGGTCGATCGCCACGTCGTGCTCGGTGACCGTGGTGACGGCCTTGATACGGCGGGACTCGCGGACGTACGCCGCCTTGGCCAGGCCGTCCGCCGTGCCGGTCACGTCCGGGCGGATCCGTAGGCCCGGGAAGCCGGTGCCGCCGTCCGGGCGCGGTGCCTCGGTCTGCAGCCAGTACAGCAGTGACAGCGACAACTGCCGTGCCTCGCGCAGAGCTTCGGCCTCCTGGCCGATGTACGGCTTGAGCCAGTAGTCGTTGAGCGGCCAGTTGACGAGTGTGATGTCGGAGTCGAAGGCGCCCGGTGAGTGCAGCTTGCGTGCGAGGACACGGCGAAAGCCCCACAGTTCCTTGTCACCGGCGTCGGCGCTCTGGTCGGCGGAGACACTGAGCGGGTCGAGATCGGGATTCGGTACGAAGGTCCGCCGCACCGGCTCCAGCGTCCGGGGGTCGGGCGCCTCGAAGCCGAGCAGTGGGCCGGGCCAGAACGAGGGCCGGTAGGTGCGCCAGAAGTCGTAGTCCTGCGGGCGGTCGATCGTGTGGTCCTCGCCCTCGTGGTGGGAGAGCGCGAAGCAGACCGTGATGCCCTGCTGGTTGTCGGGCTGAGCCTCGTCCGGGGCGTGCGGCTCGTCGAACTCGGCGCGCGCCTCGGCCCCGTTCGCGTGCTCGACACTCGCAAGGTGGAGAAGCTCGCCCGTCTCGGTGGCATCCAGGACGTAACGCGCGGTGAGGGTGCGCAGCGTCCCGTCACGCAGGTCCTGGAGGGTCACCGATCGCACGACATCGTTGTCGGACTCGGCGGAGACCGGCCGGTGCTCGGTGAGTACCGTCAGCCGGCCCGCCGCCCGGTGGGGCGCGAGCATGCCCTCCAGGACGGCGAGGGCGACCCTCGGCTCGTGGCAGAGCTTGCTGACGCGGCCCGCTCCCGGGTTGAGGTCGGTGAGCGCCATGGCCTCGGCCCGCAGCGGGTACCAGTGGCGGTAGTACCTCCGGATCTCCTCGCGCAGCCGCCGGTACGAAGCGGTCGTACCGAACCGCTCGACCCACGGGTGTTCGTCGGGCGGTACGGCCTGGCTGGTGAGCTGGCCGCCGATCCAGTCCGTCTCCTCGGTGAGCACGACGCTGCGTCCTGACCGGCAGGCGGCGAGTGCCGCGGCCACGCCACCGAGGCCGCCGCCCACAACGAGGATGTCTGCTTCGGGTATCACGCTTCTCCTTGCCGCTGGATCAGGTTCACAGGGGGTGAGGCCGGTACGGACCGTGCTCAGGGACGGGCACGCGGCGGTCCGGTCGTCGGGCCCGGGCGGAAGACGCAGCTGACGAGTGGCTCGCGCGCCTCCTCCCCCGCGACGAGCGCGGCCAGCAGCCGCACGGCCGCGGCGCCCAACTGCGGCCGGGGAATGTCGAATCCGGTCGGTACAGGCTCGCTCGCCAGATCGGAGGGCGGGCTGCCGAGCAGGGCCAGGGACACCTCTGCAGGGCAGTCGAGGCCCGCCGCGCGCACGGCGGTGAGCAGGCCCCGCCAGGCCGCCCCGGTGTCGGTCTCCTCCACGACGAAAGCCGTCACCCCGTCATCGACCCAGGCACGCAGCCGTTCGGACGTGAGGTCCCGCTGCGGATCAGCGGACCGGAAGACGGTCGCAGGCCCGGAGGGCAGACCTGCCGCCTCCAACCCTTCCAGGAAGCCGCGCTGGCGGTCCGCCGAGGCGGGTGCGTCGTCGTCCTCGCGGACGAGGACGATCCGCCGATGCCCCAACTCGGCCAGATGGCCCACGACGTCCCGTGTGGCTTCGACGTAGTCCGCGCCCACCCATGCCACGCCCTCCAACTCCTCGCGGCGGCCCAGGTGTACGACCGGGAAGCCGTCCTCGACCAGCCGCTTGAGCTCCGTCCGGGGTGTGTGCCGACCGATGAACAGACACCCGTCGGCGAGCCGGACCCGGCTCAGGGCCTCGGGACCTGCGGCCCCCGCGCCGCCGGTGCTCGACCCGGTGAACAGCACCAGGTCGTAGCCGAGCGCCGCCGCCTCGCGCTCCACGCCGACCAGGAAGGGGTAGTACGAGTGCTGCACATCGGTGGGGAACGTGGCGGTGAAGCTGAAGACGCCGAGGAGATTGTTGCGGGCGGCGGCCAGCCGTCGGGCGGCCGGGTCGGGCACGTAGCCGAGGCTGCGGGCTGCCTCCAGGACCCGTCGACGGGTCTCCTCGGAGATGAGGCGTCCCTTGCTGTCGGGCTTCGTGGAGAGCACCAGGGACACGGTCGCCTGGGACACGCCCGCGAGCCGAGCCACCTCGGCCTGCCGGGGCCGTGACGTACGTCCGGCCGGAGCGGGCGTTCGTCCGGGCCGCTTCCTGTGTTCCACGGTGGCTTCTCTCCCCGGGGCATGGTTCGGTGCCGTCGACGTCGACGGCACAGCTGTTAATGCGTATTACCTAATGCGCATTAACGCGAGACTGCACCTCCCCGCCCAGCGGGTCAAGACTTGTGACAGAAGCGCCGCGGAACAGAGCCACACCGGTCAGGTCGGCCTCGCACGCCGGCCAGGTACCGGTCTCAGGAGCCGTCGTCCGCGAAGGGGCCGTCGGCGGTGAAGGCGCGTGCGGCGAAGCGTTCGCCCATACGGCGGTGGGTGGTGGCGTCCGGGTGGAGCTCGTCGGGGAGCGGCAGTTCGGCATAGTCGGCCTCGCCGTAGAGTTCGCGGCCGTCGAGGTAGTGCAGGTTCGGGTCGTCCGCCGAACGTTGTGCCACGATGCGGGCCAGCTCCTCGCGGATCACGCGCAGCGTCAGCTTCCCGCTCGCGCGTTCCGCCGGATCGCCCATGGCCGCGAACCGCAGCCGGCCCTCGCTGATCTCACTGAAGTCGGGGAAGGCGGGGCCCGGCGTGTCCTCGTGGATGGGGCAGAGGATGGGCGCGACGACCAGCAGGGGCACGGTCGGGTGGCCCTCGCGGAGGGTGTCGAGGAAGCCGTGGACCGCGGGACCGAAAGCGCGCAGGCGCATCAGGTCGGCGTTGACCAGGTTGATACCGATCTTGACGCTGATCAGGTCGGCGGGGGTGTCGCGCATGGTGCGGGCGGTGAACGGGTCGAGCAGGGCGCCGCCGCCCAGGCCCAGGTTGATCAGCTCCACGCCGCCGAGGCCGGCGGCCAGGGCGGGCCAGGTCGTGGTGGGACTGGCCGCGTCGGAACCGTGGCTGATGGAACTGCCGTGGTGGAGCCACACCCTGCGGCCCGAATCCCGCGCGGGTTCGACGGGGGCGTCAGTGCGCAGGGCCAGGACTTCGGTGGTCTCGTTGTGCGGCAACCAGATCTCGACGTCCTTGTCACGCTCGGGCAGACCGCTGAAACGGAGGGTTCCGGGTGGGCCGGGCTGAATCTCGGCGGTGCCCGCGACCATGTCGATGGTCACGGTGTTGCCGCCCGTGACGCTTGCCTGTCCGGCCGGGCGGCCGTCGACGATGAGGTCGTACACACCGTCCGGGCGGGGCGGCGCGCCCACGTAGACCCGCTTGGTGGGCAGTGTGTCCAGCTCGACCGCGGTGGCGCGGGTACGGAAGACCAGCCGTACGCCGGAGGGCTGGGACTCGGCCATGGCCAGCTGGGGGTCGGTGCTCTGGGCACGGGCCCACGCGGGCAGCCGGTGCGGCAGCATCCCGTGTTCGGTGCGCTCCACGTCGAGGGCGCCGCGCAGGAGCCCGGCGGTGACGGGAGTGGTGATCCAGTCGTGCTCGGTGTTCATGTCCTCAGCCTGTCGATCAAGGGGTGGAGCGGGCGGGCCAGTTGCGCAGCAGGGTGTCGAGGGCGTCCAGGACCCGCACCCAGGACTCCTCGCTGTCGGGGGCGCTGTGGCTGAAACCGCCCGCGCCTTCGAGGCTCGCGTAGCCGTGGAAGACGCTGCCCAGCAGCCGCACCGCGTGGGTCTCGTCGGGTTCCGTCAGGTCGTATCCGCGCAGGATCGCCCGCGTCATCCGGGCGTGCCGGACCCCGGCACTGGCGGCCGCCGTCTCGGGGTCGAGTCTCATCCGGGCGGCCGCGGCCCGGCCGGGGTGCTCGTGGGCGTAGTCGCGGTAGACGTTCGCGAACGCGGTCAGGGCGTCCTTGCCGGCCCGCCCGGCGACCGCGTCGGCGGACAGGTCGGCCAGTTCCTCCAGCGCGAACAGGGCGATCCGGGTCTTGAGGTCCTGGGAGTTCTTCACGTGCGAGTACAGGCTCGCGACCTTGACGTCGAACCGACGGGCAAGCTCGGAGACGGTCACCTGATCGAAGCCGACCTCGTCGGCGAGCTCCGCGCCTGCCCGGATCAGGCGTTCTGTAGTCAGCCCTACTCGTGCCATAACCGACCTCCCATTCACCGAAATAGAGTATGCGCATGCCTAAATAATTTAGGCAAATCACCGGGACCATTCGCCTTCGCCGAGTGGTGGCGGCATCCCGTCGGAAGGTGTCGGTAATCCCCCTGGGGGCGCGACCCGGTACCGACCTAGCGTGTGAGCCGTCCCGCCGCGCAGCCGACGTACCGTCAGATCCCAGGAAAAGGCACATCCATGCTCGTCCTCGCGCCGATCGCCATCGGCGTCCTGTACGCCCTGCTCATGTCCCTCATCCGCGAACCCCACCGGCGCCGCTTCAACGCGGTCATGGTCGCCGGAGCCGGTGCCGCCTACCTCGGGACCGGAGGTCTGGGCGGGTGGGAGTTCGCCTTCACCGCGCTCGTCACCTATGTCGCCTTCCGCGGCCTGGACTCGTGGACGTTCATCGGCATCGGCTGGCTGCTGCACACGGTGTGGGACGTCATCCACCACATCAAGGGCAGCCCTCTGATCCCCTTCATGCATGATTCGTCGCTGGGGTGCGCCATCTGCGATCCCGTCATCGCGCTGTGGTGCCTGTCCGGCGGGCTGTCACCGCGCGAGCTTCTCCGCCGGGGAAGGCCCGCTGTCGTCCAGGACCAGGCCGCGTGACGTCGGCGAGCATCGCCCGCGTGCCTCCGATACAGTGTCCCGCCTGGATCACTGGGGAGGGGCTTCGATGCAGGTCAGGGTGGGGATCGCGGGGCGCGGTGCGGTGCATGTGGCGTTGCTGGCGGGGGTGCTGACGGGGTGTTCGCAGGCCGCGCCGCAGGAGCCGGAGGACAATCAGGCGTCAGCGTCAGCGTCGGCGTCAGCGTCGGCATCGGCGAGCGCCGACGGGACGGTTGCCGCCAAGGGGGGCACCATCGGCGCCAAGGGCTCCCCCTGCGAACTCCCGGTCACCTTCGACATCGCCAAGGAGTGGCAGGCCGAGACCGTGGAGGGCGGTCCTGCCGGGGACCTCGCGGACACGCTCCTCCAACAGGGCCCGGTCACCCTCACCTGCGAGATCGACGCCAAGCCCGCGGGGAACATCGGCTACCTCCGCGTCTGGACCGGCGAACCGGCCAAGAACGACGCGCGCGCTGCCCTGGAGGCATTCGTCGAGGCCGAGCCTGGCGCGAGCAAGGAGACGTACCGGACATTCAAGACGGGCGGCCTGGACGGCGTCGAGGTGGAATACCTCTACACCAGCGAACTCCTGGACGAGACGAAGAAGGAACGCGCCCTCGCCGTCGTCACATCCGACGGACCGGTCGTCGTGCATCTCGGAGGCCTGGACACCGAGGAACACGAGGAGATGCTCCCGGCATACGAACTCGCCAAGCGGACCCTGCGCGGCCACTGAGCCCGGAGGCCTGGCGCGGCGACCGGGGCCGCCGCGCCAGGTGCGAGTGTCAGGACGCCGTACGGGAACCGAGCCGCGACTCCTACTCGCCTGTGTAGAACCCGATCGTCGCCGCCGTCGTGGCTGCCACGACCTTCGCCTCGGCACCGGATGCGGCATACGCGGCGCCCCACGCCTCCCCCGAGCGCGTCGCGAACTCCTTGCCCTCGGGCGACTTGTCCCAGGCCTCCGCCTCCTCCCGGCTGATCTCGCCGCCCGCCAGGTGCCTGTCGAGTCCGAGGAGCCCCAGGTCCCAGCCGACTCCGACCGCGCCGGGACCGTACTGGTCCCAGAAGTCGTCCGGCACCACAGCTACGTGCTCCAGCTCCAGCACCGTGCGGTCCGCGCCGTCCGGCGTGAGTCGCACCTCGACCTCGCTGAAGCCGGGGTCGGGCCCGTAGAGCCAGCTCACGCGCAGCCGGGTCGGCTCGGTGCACTCGAGGATCTCGCCGCCGGCGTTGCCCTCCAGCTGGTAGCGGCCGCCGAGCTTGAGTTCACCGCTGACCGGCAGGAACCAGCGGCTGATCCGCTCGGGCGAGGTCACCGCGTCCCACACGTCGGCAATGTCGGCGTCGAAGGTCCGCCGCAGGAGCACCGTCTTCGCCTCGCCCGCCTCGACCTGGCGGACGCCGACCTCACGGTGCCGGCGGTTGATCTCGTCGACGATGTCACTCGTCCCCGCTCACTCCCTTTTCCTCTCTCAGCCTGCGCTCGCGCTTGCCCCGCGCGAGCTCCGTCCCGAGGGCGTCGAGCCGCTGCTCCCAGAACCCCCGGAACCGCTCCAGCCAGGCGTCCACCTCGCGCAGCGGCGCGGCGTCGACGGCGTACAGCCGCCGGGTGCCTTCCGCGCGCACGGACGCGAAGCCGCTCTCCCGCAGCACCCTCAGGTGCTGAGAGACGGCCGGCTGGGAGATCCCGAACTCGTCCCGGATCACGGCACTGATCTCGCCCGACGCCTGCTCACCGGACGCGAGTAGCTCCAAGATCCGGCGCCTGACCGGATCCCCAAGGACGTCGAAGGCGTGCACGGGACCGACTATGCCACCGTCGACTTATATAAGGCAAGGCTTAAGTAGAGCCTCGGGGCCGTGAGCAGTGCGCACGGCCCCGGTCCGTCTCAGACGTGCGGTCGGCGCCCCCGCTCCTGGTGCGGGAACGTCTGGTCCGCTCCCGGCAGCGTCGGCTTCGGCAGGGTCGCCACCTCTTCCTTCGCCTTCTCCATCTGCTCGACGGTGTAACGACTCGGCCAGGGCACGGCCCGACGCGGTGAGGGTCATGCCGGTGCCGTCAGGTTATAGACGCAGGTATGGGACGTCGCCGTGCGGCGCGACGAGGCTGCTCAGCGAGCCCGGTCAAAGGGAAGACCGCGCCCGGTCAAAGGGAAGCATCGAAGGGAGGGCGAGGCACATGGTCACCGCCTACGTGTTCATCACCGTCGTCACGATCCTGGCGAACGCCGTGATCGCGGGCGCCGACTTCGCGAGGGCCGGATTCGTTCTGGCGAACTCGGCCGCGGTGGGGGTCCCTGAGTCGTGGCTTCCGTGGCTCGGTGCACTCAAGGCTGCGGGAGCCGTCGGTCTGTTCCTCGGTCTGCTCGGGGTACCGGGCATCGGGATCGCCGCCGCCACGGGGCTCGTGTTGTTCTTCGTGGGCGCCGTGGCCGCGCATGTCCGGGCCCGCGTGTTTGCCACGATCGTGTTTCCGGGCGGCTTCCTGGCGCTGGCCGTCGCCGCGCTCGTACTGGGTGTCGCACGCTGAGCGCTCCGCTGCAGGTGCCGCGATATGCCGTCGATCGTGTGCCGCGCCGTCGTGGCTGGTCGCGCCCACGCGGCGGAGCCGCACATCGACACAGCCCCGCGCCCCTTGAGGCTTCCCTCCGGGACTCCTCCCGATGCGGGCCTCACTCGACACGAGTGAGAACCACCGCGATGCTCTCGGGGTAGCGCAGCTCCGGTTGGTTCATCGAGGGCTCAGGGTCACGGTGTTCTTGGTGTCCGACACCAGTTGCGGAACACGGCGGCGTCCTGACGACCCAGGGAGTGGCGGCGTCGGTGTCGGTCACTTCGAGGGCGAATCTTCGCCGGAATTCGGGGTGTTGGGCGTTCCTGACCAGGTCGTCAGACCTGCCGGCGCGACCCCTCGGCCGATGCGGCGGACTGGTCGTCACGAGACACGCACAGGGCCCAGATGATGAAGCCGGAGATCGCGATCATCACGACCGACCAGACGGGGTAGTACGGCAGGGAAAGGAAGTTGGCGATGATGACCAGCCCGGCGATGGCCACGCCCGCGACGCGCGCCCACATCGCGGCCTGGAACAGCCCGAAGCCGACGAGCACGGCGACCACGCCCAGGGCCAGGTGGATCCAGCCCCAGCTGGTGAGGTCGAACTTGAAGACGTAGTCCTGGGTCGTGACGAAGACGTCGTCCTCGGCGATCGCCGCGATGCCTCGCAGGATGTCGAGGACGCCGCCAATCATGAGCATGATGGCCGCGAAGACGGTCAGGCCGCCGGCCCATGCCTGGCCGGCTGTGCGCGGGTGTGCGGGGTGTGTGACGGTCATCCTGCTGCCTCGATTCGGTGTGGTCCGGCGGCGCTCAGCGGCCGGAGGTGGGTGACGGGGGTCCGTAGTCGCTCAGGACCAGTTCCTTCGCCCTGCTGAACTCCTCGTCCGTGATGTCACCGCGGGCTCGGATCTCGGACAGCTTGGCGAGTTCGTCCGCGCTGGTGGGCCGGTGCTCGCCGGCGCCTGCGGTCTCCCGGACGTACTTGTCGAAGGCCTCCTGCTGCGCACGGGCCTGCGCCACCTCGCGGTGACCCATGTTCTTGCCGCGGGCGACCACGTAGACGAAGACACCGAGGAAGGGCAGGACGATGCAGAACACCAGCCAGCCGGCTTTGACCCCGCCGCTCAGGTCGTCGTCACGGAAGATGTCGACGATGACCCGGAAGAGCAGGACGAACCACAGGATCCACAGGAAGACCACGAAGATGGTCCAGAAGGCGCTCAACAGCGGATAGTCGTACGCGAGGTACGTCTGCGCGCTCATGTCTCTCCTCCGTCCAGGGCGCTCGCCCGGAAGCCGTTCGGTTTTCAGCGTGCCCACGGCAAGGACCCGGTGGCCTCACCCAAGGCGGGTGAGCGTGGGTCGTCATGGTCCTGCTTCCGCTCGCCCCGGTTCGCCGTCGGCCACGCCGGTCGCGGCGAGCACCTCGATGACGGCCAGCACCACCAGGACCAGGACGAGAACGAGCACCACCACACCGACCGTGGGGTGATTCCAGAGCAGGAGCGCCAGGGCGCCCGCCCCGATGACGGCGCCACCGGTCCACGACCGGTGCGCGTCCAGCCAGCGCCCCGTCGAACCGGTGCGCACCACGGGGGTGCCACTCAGCGCCCGGCCGGCCGCTGTCGCACCCCGCCGGGCCAGGCTCCGCACACCGCGGGCGACCAGCCCCGGACCGTACATGTAGGCGGCCAGCGCCGTGATCACGGCGACGACGAGGAGCGTGCGGGCGCTGTCGCGCAGGAAGCGGAGGAAGGTGTCGAAGATCGCCGCGGCCGCGTCGGGAGGCAGCGTCGCCGAGGGGACCGAGTCCAGGTAGACCCGCCGTACGACGGCCAGCGCGACGAGCAGCACCACCATCATCACGCCGATGCCGACGGCTGTGATCATCAGCATCACGCGGTGAGCGGGAGCGGTCCACACGGCGAGGGCGGCCAGGGCGACGGTCAGCACGGGCAGCCAGGTGCCCATGATGTCCAGCAGGCGCATCGCGTCCTGTGCCTGGCTCAGCTCCTCGGTGTGGAACAGCGTGACGGTGCGGTCGACATTCGGGATGGCGGCGGCTTTGTCGAAGCCCTGGTCGACAAGGAGCTGCCGTACTTGGTCGACGACGGTGCCGATGTCCAGCTGGACGGTGTCGCCCGTGGCCCGCAGCGCGCCCTCGCGCTCTCCGGTGAGTACGTTCACCACGGCGGCGTGCGCCTGTCGGTTGGAGGCCTCCCAGGCCTGCCGGAATACGTCGCTGGTGATCACGCGCTCGACGTTGTTGTGCACGACGGTCGTCACCGCGGCGCGCAGTGGACCGGCGAGGTACTGCGACGCCTCCACCACCCGGGGTGGCGCCCCGGCGTCGGCCAGCGTCTTCGACAGCGCAGCGGCCACCGCCTCGACGTCCACCTGAGCGACCACGCGCTTGGTCAGCCGGTCGGTCACGACCTTCTGGACGGCCGGGTCGGATGCCAGCGGGGCGACGGTCTTCACGTACCGGCCGGTGTCGGAGACCTCGTCGTCGACCCAGGCCGCGACGACGGCCAGCGGCGCGAGCAGGAGGGTCAGCAGGAACAGGACCGTGGCGCCCGCCTTGCGCGCTCGCCGGTGCCGTACCGTCGCGGCCCGGCGCAGCCGCTCGTACTCGGCGCGCTCCTCCGGGGTCAAGGTGTGGCCGGTTCCGCCGGAGTGGGACGCGTCGGGGGTCTTGTCCGAGGCCATGGATCCTCCCGGGTCCTGTCTCCCCCCGAGGGCTACGGAGTTCCGACGGAGCCGGCGGCCCCTGGGACGCCCGCCCTGCGCAGGGCGGCCCGCCAGGCGAAGGCGACCGCCGCCTCGGCCAGGCCGAGCAGGACGAGCCAGAGACCGAGCAGCCGGGTCAGCGCACGCGCCGACTCGGACGGCAGGGCCAGCACCACGATCCCCGCGACAATGCCGATCACCGCGACGCCGACGACGAAGCCCCGGTGGGGCAGGTCTCTGGCGGCGATGGCCGTGTGGAGGGTGAGAATGCCGGACACCAGCCAGACGCCCCCGACGATCAGCGAGAGCGCGGCGATGGTCTGCAGCGGGTTCCTCAGGCAGAGCACCCCCGCCAGGACATACAGCAGGGCGAGGAGCAGCCGGGTCACTCTTTCGCCCGGCTCTTCGCGGGCGAATGCCTCGACGAACCGGAAGGCCGCCATCACGAGCAGATACAGGCCGATCAGGACCGCCAGGACGTGCAGGGTCTCGTCCGGCCAGACCAGGATCAGGATGCCCGGCACGAGCGTGGCGATCGCCGAGCCGAGGGGCCAGGTCCAGGAGCGTCCGAGCACGGCGAGCGCTTCCGCGGGGTCACCCGCCGGTCCGGGGGCCGCCCCGCCCGGCATGTGCTCCGGTCCGGTGTGCGGTGCCGGACCACGCGGCACGGTCATGGCTCCTCCTCGCGTGATCGGGCGGATCACTCCCGGACCGCCGGCGGGGCGGCGTACGGAGACCTCACCGGGCCAGCGTGCCGCCCCGCGTCGGCCGCCGGGTCACCCGCGGCGGGTGATCCGGGCACACCACGGGGGCGATGAGGTGGGTGGGCACGGACATGCGCGCGACGATGCCCGGACGGCCGGCGGGCGGGCCGCTCCTCCCGGAGGTAGAGCCATGACCACACCGATGGACTTCACGGCGTTGCTGTCCCCCGCCGACAGAGCGGCGTACGGCAGGAACGCGCGCAAGCGCGCCCCCCGTTCGCGTCAGGCGTGGTTCGAGACGGGACCGGAGCGCCGCGACCCGATCGAGGTGATCGAGCGCCAATCGGCCCCGCGCGTGCCCGAGTTGGTCCCGATCCGGTACGGCCGGATGCTCGAATCCCCGTTCCGCTTCTATCGGGGCGCGGCAGCGATCATGGCGGCGGACCTCGGTCCTCTCCCGAACAGCGGGCTGACGGTCCAGCTCTGCGGCGACGCGCACCTGCTGAACTTCCGGCTGCTGGCCTCGCCGGAGCGGCATCTCGTGTTCGACATCAACGACTTCGACGAGACCCTGCCCGGGCCCTTCGAGTGGGACGTCAAACGGCTGGCGGCCAGCTTCGCGATCGCCGGCCGGGCCAACGGATTCTCGGTCGGGGAGCAGGACGAAGCGGTCCTGACCTGCGTGCGCGCCTACCGTCAGCGCATCCGGGAGTTCGCCGGCATGCGCACCCTGGACATCTGGTACGCGCAGGACGACGCCGACCGGCTGGGGGAGCTGATGGCGCAGTCGATGAGCAAGCAGGCCCGGCGCCGCACCGCCGAGGCGACCGCACGAGCCCGTACCCGCACCTACCTCCAAGCCGTCGACAAACTCACCCGGATCACCGATGAGGGCCGCCGGATCACACCGGACCCGCCGCTGATCACCCCGCTCCAGGACCTGTTGACCGATCCGTCGGACGACGCACAGGAGAAGGAACTCCAGGGCCTCCTGGAGGACTACGCGCACACCCTGTCGTCCGAGCGCCGACACCTGCTGCGCCACTACCGCCTGGTCGACATGGCCCGGAAAGTGGTGGGTGTCGGCAGTGTCGGCACGCGGTGCTGGGTCCTGCTCCTGCTCGGCCGGGACGACGACGATCCCTTGCTGTTGCAGGCCAAGGAGGCGCAGGAGTCGGTGCTCGCGGCCCACACGGGTGGTGCCTCGTACGACAACCAGGGCCGCCGCGTGGTGACCGGGCAGCGGCTGATCCAGACGACCAGCGACATCTTCCTGGGCTGGACACACGTCCTGGGCCTCGACGGACGCGGCCGGGACTTCTACGTGCGGCAGCTGCGGGACTGGAAGGGCATCGCGCGGCCGGAGACCATGGACCCCTATCTGCTGCGCCTGTTCGGGCAGTTGTGCGGGGCCAGCCTGGCGCGTGCCCACGCCCGCTCCGGCGACCCCGTCGCCATCGCCGCCTACCTGGGCGGGAGCGACCGCTTCGACCGCGCACTCACCGGCTTCGCCCAGGCCTATGCCGACCAGAACGAGCGCGACTTCGACGCGCTGGCCGCTGCGGCCCGTTCCGGGCGGGTGCGTACGGAGAGCCTGTGAAGGTCACTCCGGCAGCTGGCGCATCTCCACGACCCGCAGCCCCAGCGACTGGCAGCGGGCCAGCAGACCGTACAGCTGCGCCTCGTCGACGACGGGGCCGAACAGGACGGTCTGACCGGACATCACCACATGGTCCAGCTCCGGAAAGGCCTTGGCCAGCGTCTCCGACACATGTCCTTCGACACGGATCTCGTAGCGCATGAGCTGCCCTCCCGCGGAGGACTGGAGTGGGCGGAGTCCGTCTTCACCTGCGATCCTCCGCGCCGCCGCGCCGCCCGCCCTCACCCGGTGCAGGTGAAGTGTCGGCTTCGTCGCGGCCGAGTTCGATCAGTGGGTCAGGTAGATCTTGAACGAGATGATCAGCAGACCGAGCAGCAGGTTCACCGAGGCGGTGGTGACCATCAGCCGCCGGGAGGCACCGGCCCGTCGGGCAGCGGCCACCGACCAGCCCACCTGCCCGGCCACGGCCACGGAGAGCGCCAGCCAGAGCGCGCCCGGAACATCGAGGCCGAGCAGAGGGCTGACGGCCACGGCGGTGGCGGGCGGGACGGCCGCCTTGACGATCGGCCACTCCTCACGGCACACGTCCAGCACGGTACGGCGGTCCAGCCGCTGCCGCGCCAGACGCGCGCCGAAGAGCTGGGCGTGCACGTGCGCGATCCAGAAGGCCACCCCGGTGAGCAACAGCAGCAGCACCAGTTCCACGCGGGGAAAGCGCTCCAGGGTGCCGGCCCCGACGACCACGGAGGCGGCGAGCATCGAGCCGTAGACGCCGCCGGTGTAGTCGGCGCGGGCCCGGCGCTCGGCACTCCCCTGCGCGACATGCCCGGTCCTGGCCATCGCGGCCTCCTCGGGTCAGCGGGGCGGGCCCGTCGCGTCGGCCGGTGTCGCCTTCTCCGGCCGCCTGGGCCGGGTCGGGAGATGCGGCGTGACGAGGAAACTCGCGAGGGTGATGCCCCCGGCGGCGAGGATCGCCGCCTTCAGGCCGTCCAGTTGCGCCGAGGCATAGGAGTCCGCGAGGGCATCGACCTCGGACGGCGGCAGCCCGGCGGCTTCGGCCGCCGAGCGCACCTGCTCGGTGGGGACGAAGGTGATACCGGCTTGGAGGGCGACGCCCGTCTGTTGTCGCGCCTCCTCCGACAGCCGCTGGTCGGCCTCCACCTGCGTGGTGAAGGCCTGGGTCAGAGCGCCGACGAGCAGCGACCCGATGAGCGCGGTCCCCAGCGCGGAGCCCAACTGCTGGGCCGTGAACTGCAGTCCACCGGCCTCGCTGCGTTCCTCCTCGCCGACGCTGGACTGAACGACGTTGCCCAGCTGCGAGGCGAGCAGACCCATGCCCACGCCGAGCAGGGCCATCGCCCCGGCGAACTGCGCGTCGTCGATGACCGGATCGATGGTGGCCAGCAGCCACACGATGGCCGCGGCGAGGGTCACCAGGGCCAGCCGGACCACCCGGCGCGGTCCCGCCAGCCGCCCCAGCCGGGCGCCGATCAGGGAGGTCGCGAGCATGGTGGCGGACACCGGCAGCAGCCGCAGACCCGTCTCGAAGGCGTTGAATCCCTGAACCACCTGCAGATACAGCGGGATGGCGAAGAACAGTCCCAGCAGGATGAGGTTCTGGCTCAGCAACGACATCAGGCCGGCCCGCAGGGCGGGCTTGCGCAGCAGAGCCAGATGCACGAGGGGTTCGGTGCCCCGAGCCTCGCGTCGCCGCTCCCAGTGGGCGAAGACGGCGAGTACGGCCGCTCCGGCGCCGATGACGAACAGCGTCGGCGCGAATCCCAGCACGGTGAAGGGCGGGTTGCGGGGCTGCACCCATCCCCAGGAGCCGCTCTGCAGCACCCCGAGCACGCCCAGTGCCAGACCGGCCGCCGACAGTGCGGCGCCGACCCCGTCGAGCCTGGTACGCGGACCGGTGCGGGGTGCTTCCGTGATCACCCGGTGGAAGCACAGCATGGCCGCGACGACCACGACCTCGCCGGCGAAGACCAGCCGCCAGGTGAGATACGTCGTCACCCAGCCGCCGAGCAGCGGGCCGACCGCGATTCCCGCGCCGGCCAGTCCGCCGATGACGCCGAAGGCGACGGCCCGGTCCCGGCCGCGGTAGGACTCGGCGACGAGGGCCGCCATGGCGGGCAGCACCATCGCGGCGCCCAGTCCTTCGATGACCGACCAGCCCAGCGTGAGCACCCACAGGGTGGGCGCGACGGCGGTCAGGGCCGATCCGGTGCCGTAGACGACGAGGCCCAGGAGGAACAGGCGACGCCGTCCGAGGATGTCTCCGAGCCTGCCGCCGGTGATCATGAACGCCGCCATGACCAGTGCGTACAGCGTGATGACGGCCTGGATGGCGGTGACCTCGGTGTCGAAGTCCTCGACCAGTTGGCTGATCGAGACGTTCATGACGGAGGTGTCCAGGACCATCAGGAACTGGGCAGTGCCCAGGACGATCAGAGGCCGCCAGTGGTTCACGCTTCCATGTCATCCGAACCGACCGCCGGGCGCCTCACCCGTCACGGGCGAGCCGCTCCTCACCGAGGTGCGGTCACAGCAGCCGCAACTCGCGGGCCCGGCGGACCGCGTCGTTGCGCCGGTTCACCGCGAGTTTGCGGTAGACGCTCTTGAGGTGCGTTTTCACCGTGTTCACCGAGACGTACAGATCAGCGGCGATGTCCTCGGTCGACATCATCTGGGCCAGCCGTCGCAGTACATCGCGCTCGCGTCCGCTCAGCTCCTCCACGACCGGCGCCCACGGCTGCGCCTGGGCGGGTGACGGGCCCGGGGTGAGCCAGCCGGCACCCAGCCCGCGCAGGGGTTCCGTGCTCAGCAGGGGCCGCAGCCAGGGTCCGGCTTCGAGGAAGGGACGCCGCAACTGCTCGCGCCGGGCCTCGATGAGGGCCTGGCCGACGAGTCTGCGCGCGGTGGCGGAGTCCCCTGCCACATCGGCGGCCTGCGCCCTCAACAGCGCGGCCCGGACGGTCACCGCGGGGCCGACGCGGCCCTCGGGGTGCGCGCCGTCGAGCAGATCCATCGCCACGTCCGGTCGGCCCGCGGCGAACTCGGCCCGCGCGGCCTCGACGGCGCACGCCGGCTGGCTGTCGGGCACCGCCCGCAAGATCCTGGCGGCGACTTCCGGCCGGCCTTCGGCCAGGTGCACGGCTGAGGCCACGAGAGCCGTCTGCCCCTCCGCCCAGGGTGAGACGACATCCGCCGGGACTGCCGGTTCCGCTGCTTCCAGGGCGGCCTGTGTGTGGCCACGGGCCAGCAGCAGCCGCGCTGTGGCGATCGCCCGGCCCGCCTCGGTCACCGGGTCCCGCAGCGCCGGGGGCGAGTCGGCCGCGGCGTCGAGGAGGGACTGGGCCTGCGCGAGCTCGTTGCGGTCCACGGCCACCGCGGCAAGGACCATCCGATCGATGCCGGAGCCGGACGGCGGGTCCCGGCTGAGACGCTCCGTCTCGCGCATCGCCGCCAGGGCCTTGCGCTCTGCCCTGCCGGGCCAGCCGTTCAGGTAGTCGATCAACGCCAGGTGCCCCAGGGACTCCTCGCGCGGGAGGGCCGTGGCCGCTCCACCGGTGGCGCCGGCCACCGTGGACAGGGCGGCTCGTGCGTCCTCGAAGTGCCCGGCCCACAGCCGTGCCGAGCCCAGATGGGTCTGCATGAGCGCGTTGAGCTCGGGATGCTTGTCCAGAAGGTGCGCGGGAACCTCCTTGCACAGGTGCCGGGCCGACTCCGCGGCCTGCTCCGCACGTCCCGGCGATCCGGTCAGCCGGGCCGCCAGGACTTCCAGCAGGGCGCAGCTCAGCTGGGCCGCCGCAGCTCCGGGCGAGTCCGCGGCCAGGCTCTCCTCAGCGTGGTGCAGATGGGGCAGGCCACGGTCGAGGTCGCTCCGGGACAGCTCACGGGCCGCGCGGACCAGGCTCGTGGCGGGGCTCTCGGCCTCGGGGCCCATCCGGGAGATCAGCTCGGCCAGGTCGGTGGAGCGCAGGCCCGTGAAGAGCTGGCCGATCGCGAGATCCTCGACCAGGGCACCGGCGGTGAACTCCCAGTCGCCGGCGGCCGTACCGTGCGCGAGCATCTCCGAGAGGAACCCGGAGTGTCGCAGCCACCGTGCCGCCCGCCGGTGGAGTTCGGGCTCCAGTCCGGGAGCACGCACCCGCAGGTGTGCGCGGAGGATCTCCCCGAACAGCGGGTGGAGGCGGTACCAGGAGTGCCCGAGGTGCTCGACGAACGCGTTCTCGCGGTGCAGCCCGGCCAGCAGCGGCTCGGCATCGGCGCGCCCCGTCAGCGCGTTCGCCAGATCGGGGCAGAAGCGCTCCAGGACGCTGACCCGCAACAGCAGATCCTGCGTCTGTGCGCTCTGCCGCTTGAGCACCTCCGCCAGCAGGAAGTCGGCCACCGTGCTGTGGTCCGCTTCGAACTCCTTCAGGTAGAGCTCGGGGTTCGGGCTGTCGAGCGCGGCCAGGACGCACAGGCGCAGGCCGGCGGCCCATCCCCGGGTGCGCTCGACGAGCGCGCGTGCCGCGGTGACGCCGAGGCGCAACCCGTGCCGGGCCATCAGCGTCGCCGCTTCGTCGGGAGTGAAGGCCAGCTCCGCTCCCCTGATCTCCGTCATGGCGCCGACGGCCCGGTAGCGGTGCAGGGGGAGCAGCGGTTCGGTGCGGGTGACAAGGATCAGACGCAGGCCCGCACCCGCTTGGTGCAGGACGAATTCCAGTTGATCGGCGATTTCCGGTGCGGACACACGGTCGTACTCGTCGAGCACGACGATCACGGGAAGGTCGCGGGTGCTCAGATCGGCGGCGAGTCGGGCGAGCAACGTGTGGTCCACGCGGTTCGCGTCCGAGGGCCTGCCGACCGACGCGGGCACCGGTGTGCCGGAGGCACGCAGGGCCTGCATCAGATACGCCCAGAACATCCCGGGACCCTGGTCCACCGCGTCCGTGGTGAGCCAGGCGACGGGCCGGTCCAGCCCCGCGGCCCAGTCGGCGACCAACAGCGTCTTGCCCGCGCCGGCGGCTCCGTTGACCACCGTCAACGGCGTCAGGAGAGCCTGGTCGAGGTGCCGGACCAGCCTGTCCCGCCGTAGAAAGGTGGCAGGCCGCGCGGGCACGGCGAAACTCGCGGGCAGGAAGGGATCTCCCAGGGGATCGGCGCAGGGACTGGTCGGTCCCGCCCCCTTGTCCTCGGTGCCGGACACGTCGGTCACCCCCACGGTCCGTCAGGTCATGGGCAGCGCTCTTCTCCTCAGGATCCCAGTGTTTCTCCGCATGTGCGCGCTGTCCCTCAGGCCCCTTGCGCCACAGGCCCCGCGCCGACTCGGTGGACGGCGTCCATCTGGTGGTCGAGCGAAAGGGCGGCCGTGATCAGTGCCAGGTGGGTGAAGGCCTGCGGGAAGTTTCCGAGCTGCTCCCCCGTCGGGCCGATCTCCTCGGCGAACAGGCCCGCGTGATTGGCGTAGGTCAGCATCTTGTCGAAGGCGTACCTGGCCGGCCCGAGCTGTCCGGACTGCGCGAGGGCGTCGACGTACAGGAAGCTGCAGAGGGAGAAGGTGCCCTCGCTGTCCCGCAGGCCGTCCGGTGACGCCTCCGGGTCGTAGCGGTAGACCAGGCTGTCGGACACGAGTTCCCGCTCCATCGCCTCCAGGGTGGACAGCCAGCGCGGGTCCCTGGGCGAGATGAATCCGACGGACGGCATGAGCAGCAAGGAGGCATCCAGGGTGGTGTCCTCGTACTGCTGGACGAAGGCCCGGCGCCGTGTGCTCCATCCGCGTTCCATCACCTGCCGCAGGATGCCGTCGCGGGCCGCGCTCCATGCGGCGATGTCGGCGGGGCGGGCGAAGTCCCGGGCCATACGGATGCCCCGGTCGAAGGCGGCCCAGCACATGAGGCGGCTGTAGGTGAAGTCCTTCTGCCCGCCCCTCGTCTCCCAGATCCCCTCGTCGGGGCGGTCCCACGCCTTGACCAGCCAGTCGATCACGCCGGACAGGGCTTGCCAGCCGTCGTACGCCGGCACCTCGCCGATCGCTTCGACGGCTTGCGCCAGCGCGATCGACGCCTCTCCGTAGATGTCGAGCTGAAGCTGGCCCGCGGCGCCGTTGCCGACGCGGACGGGCGCCGACCCCTGGTAGCCCTCGAAGTGGTCGAGGACCTCCTCCGGCAGGTCCGGGTCGCCGTCGACGCGGTACATGATCTGGAGGGGCTCGCCGTTGATGGTGTGGCCCGCCCTGAGGCGGTCGCCGAGCCACGTGCGGAACGCGTGCGCCTCTTCGAGGTAGCCGAGTCCGAGCAGTGCGCCGACCGACATGGACCCGTCACGCACCCAGGTGTACCGGTAGTCCCAGTTGCGCCCGCCGCCGATCTGCTCCGGCAGCCCCATGGTCGGGGCCGCGACGGGTGCACCGGTGGGCGCGTAGGTGAGCAGTTTGAGGGTGATGGCCGATCGGTTCACCATGTCCTGCCAGCGTCCGCGGTAGGTGCTGTGGCGGATCCAGGAGTGCCAGAAGTCCCGGGTGCCCGTGAACAGCGCGCTGACGTCCAGCGGCGTCAGTGGCGGCGGGAGCGCGTCGTCAACGTCCCCGACGGTCAGTACGACCGCTGCCAACTCCTCCTGTCCCAGGGACACTTCACCGTGGACGTCATCGCCCTCCCGGCTCCAGGTCACCGGGCCCGCGGTCTGCAGTACGGCCCGGGCCGCGGCCGAGTCGAAGCGGATCACGTCCTCACCCAGGTCGAGGCGGTGCGCGGCACGGCCGTAATCGAAGCGTGGGCGGCACTCCAAGGAGAAGCGGACCCGGCCACGGGTCACCCGCAGGACCCTGACCAGCCGATGCCGGCGTGCCGGCTGCTCGGGGTGCTCCATGGGCATGAAGTCGATCACCTCACCGACGCCCTGCTCCGTGAGGAACCGGGTCACCAGCAGCGCGGTGTCCTGCAAGTACAGCTGAACGGGGGGCCGTTCGCTGTCTGCGGAGACGGCGAAGTGCCCGCCGCGGTCGTGGTCGAGGAGGGAGGCGAACACGCTGGGCGAGTCGAACCTGGGCGCGCACAGCCAGTCGACCGTGCCGTCGGAAGCGACCAGCGCGGCGGTCTGCAGGTCTCCGATCAGCCCGTGGTCCGCGATCGGCGGATAGCGTCGCATGACCAGTGCTCCCTTCCGGCCGAGGCGCCCGGACGTCGGCGTCCCGGCACGTGTCGCGCCTCCGTATCCCACAACTTCGCCGTGCCGGACGGCGACGGCCTCCCCCGTCATGGGTGAGATCAAGCGGCGATATCGGTCGGCGCGGCGTCAATCCGGTTCGTGGCGGCGGCCTTGCCATGTCGGGGTCGGAGCCGGTCGTCGCCGGCCGAGGGGTCCGGCCCGGCCGACGGACCGTCGGTGGCGGCTGCGGCGGAGCGAGCACGGGGAGCTGCACGGGCATGGCGCTGTCCCTCGGGGCGGCGGAGTGGCGTGAAGAGGCAGGTCACAGCCGGTGTCGTTACGGCCGCTGTGCCACTCTCGTCCCGCGCACCACTCCGGTACCTCGGCCGATCGGCCGAGGCGCTGCCGAGATCCCTGTCTGCTGCCGGCCCAGGAACTCCCGCCGGCCGGGCGCCATTAATACGTTGCGGTCGGTTCCCCGTCCCCCGGACCCTGACTCCATGGCCTACGCCCTGCGCCCCGCCGCACTGACCGACGCGGCCGTCATCACCGACCTGCTCAATGAGATCGACCGGATCGAGATCGGTCGGCCCGAGACCGACCTGCACACCGTGCAGGCCGACCTGAAGCACCCGGAAACCGACCTGGAGCAGGACTCCTGGCTGGCCCTCGACGGGGACCGGCCGGTGGCCTACGGCCTGTTGTGGGACGAGTCAGGTGGTGAGCGCATCGACGTCGACCACTACGTGCTCCCCGATCACCAGAAGGCCGGGCTGCGCATTCTGGAGGCGATGGAGGCCAGAGCCCTGCGCAAGGCCCGCGAGAACGGCGCGGCGAGGGCCGTCGCGCATCTGCACCTCAACACCGGGCCCACGCTGGACACGGCGCTGATCCGGGCACGGGGCTGGTCCGTCGTACGGCGCTATCACGTGCTGCACCGCCCCCTGGATCCCGCCCGGGACGGTGCGCCGCAATTGCCGCCGGGGGTGCGTCTGCGGGCGTGCACCGACGAGGCGGACCGGGTGCGGGCGCACTCCCTGTACCAGGACACGTTCGCCGAGCACTTCGACTTCCAGCCGCGCACCTACCGGCAGTGGCTGCACGACATCGACGCCGAGAGCCTCGACTGGTCCCTGGTGTGGATCGTGAGCACCGAGGATCTGGGCGACGTCGGGTTCCTGATCGCCCGTGACGACCGCGCGGCCATGGGGTGGATCCGGAGCATCGGCGTCCTGGGCGAAGCCCGCGCCCGGGGCCTGGGCGGCCTGTTGCTGCGGCACGCCTTCGCCGCGTTCGCCGCACGGGGACGGGACACCGTGGGCCTCGGCGTGGACACCGACAACGCGACCGGGGCTCCCGGGCTGTACGCCCGCCACGGCATGACCGTCCACTACGCCGTCGACACGTGGGAGACGGTCCTGACGTGACCGGCCGGGGCCGCGAGGCCCCCTCCCGGTGCGGGAACGACGGCGGCCGGACCCGCTTCGCAGGTCCGGCCGCCGTTCAGGTGCCCGCAGGTGCGGTCAGTGTCATGCCGAGCCGCGTCGCCGCAACAGCAGCAGACCGGCGATCAGGAGGACCGCCCCGGCCGCGGCCGGCCACAACTTCGCGCCGGTGTCGGCGAGTGAGCCCCCGACGGTCTGCGGTTCGGTCTGTCCCGCCGCCTGCTGGTCGGACCCGTCGTCGTTGGCGACCGGCTGCTGGGTCGCGGCCTCCCCGATCTCCTCCTCGTCCTGTCCTCCGCCGCCCTGTACGGGGGCGGCGGCGTCGGACTGCTTCGGGGACGGCGTGGCGTAGACCTTGGGCTCGTCGGCGTCGGCCGGAGGGTTCGCGGCGCCGTTCTCCGGTTCGGTGGCCGGCGTGTCGGCCGGGGGCTCCTCGGTCTGCTGCCCGTTGCCCGGGTCGTCGGGAGTGGCCTCGCCGTTGTCGCCGCCGGCCGGGTCGTCGGCGCTCGGCGACGGCTTCTCCGGCTCGTCCGCGGGGGGCGCCGACTGCTCGGGCTCGTCGGCGGGCGGCGCCGACTGCTCGGGCTCATCCGCCGGAGGAGACGGCTGCTCGGGCTCCTCGCCCCCACCGTCACCGGCCCCCGCACCGCACTGCCGGCCGCTGTTGATGCAGTCCACCATCTCCGTCATCAGGTTCTCGTCGAAGACGTTGATGAAGTCGCCGTGGTCCGTGACCGGCTTGTGCAGCTGCTCGGGGAAGGAGTCCACCGCGAACAGCGGCGTCGTACGGCCACCGTCGTCGAGGCTCGGTGCGTCGACGTCGTAGACGATGCGCTGCACCAGTTGCGGGATGGCCTTGAAGCCGGACGGGCAGCTGCCGTCGGCCGCGGCGAACGCCACGTGCGTGCGGTGGTTGGCGCTGTCGATGTTCGAGCCGTCCCAGCAGCTCTGGAACTTGAAAGTGCGCACGACGTCGCTGCCCTGCGGGCAGAGCGGGTACTTGTCCTTCAGCTGCCGGTCCTCGAAGCCGGTGCAGCTCCACGAGGCGTTGGCGTTGGCGGTGCCGTTGACGAACGCCTTGGCGTCGCCGGTGATGATGCGCAGGAACCGCGGCATGGCCGTGACCTCGCCCTGCGGGCTGCCCACGAACGTCAGCGTGACCTGCTTGGGCGTGACGATCTCACCGGCGTTGCCCTCGATGCCACCGCCGGGAGAGTTGGCGTCCTGCTCCTGGACGCCGTTCTGCAGCCGCACCACGGGCCAGTAGTACGTGGACTTGTCGCCCGCGTCCTCGCAGCTGGTGTCGGCGGCGGCCAGGTCGTCGTCGCTCGCGAAGGCGTCGTTGGCCTGGTTGCCGATGTAGTCGTGGAAGTGGTGGGCGCCGTTGGTGACGCCGGGGGCCACGATCACGTTGTCCGAGTTGAACAGGCCGTTCTCGTTGACGCCGCAGCTGGTGGTGAAGGTGCCGCGGGAGGCGTTCGCCGGGCCCGGGGCGTTGGGCTGGACGGCGGTGATGTCCGCGTAGTCGTCGGCCACGGGGCCGTTGCCGGCCGGCTGGCCGCCCCCGCCCTGGCCGTCCTGCTGCTCCTGGTCCTGGCCCTCGCCCGCGTCCTGGCCGTCGCCGCCTTCTGCCTGGTCCTGGCCGTCCTGGTCCGCGTTCTCGACCGGGGCCTCGGGGGCGCGCAGTTCGCAGGCCGCGAGTGCGTCGAGTCCTTCGGGGCGGTCGCCAGCGCCGTCCATGGCCTGGGCGATGCGCTCGATCGTGGCGGCCCGGTCCTCCTTCAGCGGGTTCATGATCCCGCCGTCGACGGAGCCGACGTCCTGCTGCGCGGCCTGGGCCTCCCTCAGACGCTGGTAGGCGTCGGTGATCTGCTGATCGAGGAGGGCGAGTTCACGGTCGACGTCCGGCCGGGCCGTGTCCGGCATCGTCGTCAGCCGGCTGCCCACGTCCGGGCAGTCGATCGTGGCGGCTCCGGAGGCGAGGACCTGATCGGTCCCGCTCTGCGTGGCGCCGTCCTCGGTCGCCGACGCGTAGACGTTCGCAGCTATCAGTCCACCTCCGCCCAACATCAGCGCGACCGCTGCAAAGGTCGCGCGCCGCTTGCCCGTTGGACGTCTGCGCGAGGTGCGAGTCAAGGAAGTACTCCTACGCGTGTGGATCTGCTTCGGCATGGAATCCCCACGCCCCATACGGAGCTCGGCCCCCGCGTGTTCAAACCCCTCACAGATTCATGGAAATTTCTCAGGTTGTTCGAGGCGCACCTCGGCCGGCACGCGACACCCGCGCCCCGAACCGATTCAGAAACGCGTCCGCTGAATGGCATGACGGCGAGCCGTTGGACTTCACGATCACGCAGGAGCAGGGTGGGCATGTCCCGCGGATCCGGCGGGCCACCCCGCATCGCACCACCCGGAGACCACCCGATGAACCACATCGCGAATCCCGAGCGCTACAACGGCACCATGCGCTACCGGCGCACCGGACGCTCGGGACTCGACCTGCCGCTGCTGTCCCTGGGCTACTGGCACAACTTCGGCGACGACCGCCCCTTCGAAACCCAGCGCGAGATCGCACTGCGGGCCTTCGACCTCGGCATCACGCACCACGACCTCGCGAACAACTACGGTCCGCCGTACGGGGCCGCGGAGATCAACTTCGGGCGGCTGATGCGGCGGGACCTCGCCCCGTACCGGGACGAGCTGGTGGTTTCCACCAAGGCCGGCTGGGACATGTGGCCGGGGCCCTACGGCCAGGGAGGCGGCTCCCGCAAGTACGTCCTCGCCTCACTCGACCAGTCGCTGCACCGGATGGGGCTGGAGTACGTGGACATCTTCTACTCCCACCGCCTCGACGCCACCACCCCGCTCGAGGAGACGATGGGCGCCCTGGACACCGCCGTGCGCCAGGGCAAGGCGCTCTACGTCGGCATCTCCTCGTACGACGCCGAGCGCACCCGGCAGGCGGCCGCCATCCTCCGGGAACTGGGCACCCCGCTGCTCATCCACCAGCCGTCGTACAGCATGCTCAACCGCTGGATCGAGACCGACGGGCTGCTCGACGCCGCACAGGAGGAGGGCTTCGGGGTCATCGGATTCACGGCGCTCGCCCAGGGGCTGCTGACCGGGCGCTACTTGGACGGCGTTCCCGACGACTCGCGAGCCGCGCAGGGCACGTCGTTCGACACCACGTGGCTGTCCGAGGAGATGCTGCACAGGCTGCGGGCGCTGAACGACATCGCCGCCCACCGTGGGCAGACCCTGGCCCAGATGGCCCTCGCGTGGGCGCTGCGCGACGAACGGGTCACCTCCCTCGTCATCGGCGCCTCGCGGACCGAACAGCTGGAGCAGAACGTCGCCGCGCTGGAGAACCTCGACTTCAGCGGCGAGGAGCTGGCCGAGATCGACAAGTACGCCGGTGACGGCGGCGTCGACCTGTGGCAGGACGCCAGACTCGGGAAGCTCCGCTGAACCGGTGCGGGTGTGCTGCGCACGACGAGGAAGGCGCCCTGCGTGCGGATCTGCCGCTCCATGTCGCCACGAACGTCACCACACTGACCGCGGCGAGGGACCGCACCGACCAGCCGGGTAGCCGCCATCTGCCGCCGGTGACGACGGCTGGCTCCAGATGCCGCGAGCCGCGAGAATCGTCCTGCCGGGGCACGGCGGGAGTGATGCCACATGACCAAGTGGACGGCGGCGGACGTACCCGACCAGCACGGGCGCACGGTGGTCGTCACCGGCGCGAACAGCGGGCTCGGCGCGGAGGTCACCCGGGCACTGGCCGAGGCCGGCGCTCACGTGATCCTGGCGTGCCGGGACCCGGACCGGGCGCGGGCGGTGGCGGAGCCGATCGGCAGGGACACCGAGGTGCGCCGCCTTGATCTGGCCGATCTGTCGTCGGTGCGGGCGTTCGCCGACGGTCTCGACGGCGAGGTCGACGCGCTGATCAACAACGCGGGCGTGATGGCGGTGCCGCAGGGCAGCACGGCGGACGGTTTCGAGCGGCACATCGGCACCAACCACCTCGGGCCGTACGCCCTCACCGGCCTGCTGATCAACCGCGTACGCGACCGTGTAGTCACCGTGTACAGCGGCCTGCACGTACTCGGCCGGATCAGCGACGACCTCAACTGGGAACGCCGCCGCTACCAGCGGTGGCTGGCCTATGCACAGTCCAAGCTCGCCAACGTGCTGTTCGCCCACGAACTCCAGCGCCGACTCGCCGCGGCGGGTCGGCGCACCGTCTCGGTGGCGGCCCACCCCGGCATCTCCGCCACCGAGGGGCAGCGCCGCGACACCTCGTTCCAGGGCAAGATCCTCGCCGGCGGGCCCGCGCAGAGCCCCGCGATGGGCGCGCTGCCGATCCTGTACGCGGCGACGGCTCCCGGGATCGTGGGCGGCACCTGCATCGGGCCGGACGGGTTCCTGCAGCGCCACGGCCACCCGACGACGGTCGGTTCGAGCCGCACCTCACGCGACGGCACGCTCGCCACCCGCTTGTGGGAGCGGTCCGAACTCCTCACCGGCGTCCGCTACTCCATCGAGCCCTTCTGAAACCGTGCGCGGCGACTGCGGGTTGTGCGCCGTCCGGCCCTGTTGCGACGATGCCCGGGCACGCGCGTAGCGAAGGGGGCAAGGTGACCACAGAGGACCAGCGTCCGCCGGCCGCGGTAGTGTTCGACGCGTTGGGGGCCACGTACGAGAAGGCCTTCGCGCGGTCCGAGGCGCATCGGGCCTCGCTGGAACGGCTGCTCGGCCGTCTCGCCCCCGGCAGCCGGGTGCTGGACGTGGGCAGCGGCACGGGGCGGCCCACCGCCGACACGCTCGCCGCGGCGGGACATGACGTCCTCGGTGTCGACGTCTCCCCTGTCATGGTGGATCTCGCCGCCCGGCAGGTGCCCGACGCCACCTTCCGCTGCGCCGACATCCGCGAAGTCCCCCTCGACGAGGGCGCGTTCGACGCGGTCTGCGTGTACTTCTCGCTGTTGCAGATGTCCCGCGGGGAGCAGTCCGACCTCGTACGGCGCCTGGCGCGTGCGCTCAAGCCCGCCGGGCAGATGGCGCTTGCCACGGTGCCGGTCGACGTCGAGGACTTCGAGACCGTCTTCATGGGGCAGTCCGTGCGCGCGACCAGCTTCTCCCCCGAGGACTTCACCACCATGCTCACCGCCGCGGGCCTCGCGGTGCTGTCCGAGGAGAGCGTGATGTTCGCGCCCGCGCTCCCCGATGCCCTGCCCGAGCCGCATCTGTTCGTGCACTGCGAGCGGGAGCCCTGGGCAGGCTGATCCGGTCAGGGGCCGGTGCGCCGGATGCGCCACACGTTGTCGTCCCGGTGGCCCTCGATGCCGTCGGGCGAGACGCTGGGCCTGCGGACCGTCTCCATGGTCTCGACCGTCCAACTCCCATCGGGCAGGGCGAGTTGGGCGAACACGGCGTCGAGCGTTGGGAACTCCACGTCGAAGGGCGCTTCGGTCTGCCACGACGGCCAGCCGGCGTGCAGCACGAGCAGCAGGGTGCCGTCGGCGGCGACCGCTTCGACGGCCCGCCGCAACACCCCCTCCTGGTCGATTCCGACCGGGGACTGCAGATAGTGCGCGCTCACCAGGTCGAAGCGTCCCTGCGGAAAGGTCTCGCCCAGTTCGTGGCGTTCCCAGGCGACCCGGTCGCCCACGCCGGCCTCGACGGCATGCTCGGCGGCGCGTTCGAGGGCGGTGGCGGAGATGTCGACGCCGGTGACGCGCCAGCCGCGCGACGCCAGCCACACCGCGTCGGCGCCCTCACCGCACCCCAGGTCGAGGGCGGTGCCCGGGCGGAGGTCCGCCGCCTCGCGGACGAGCAGGTCGTTCGGGCGCCCGCTCCATACTCGGGTGCTGTCGCGGTAGCGGGCCTCCCAGAATGCGGCGGGCTCCGTGACGGGGATGTCGGGCATGGTGCCTCCCTGAGGTGCTGAACGATCCAGAAGTGCAGCCTGCGTCGTTACGACATCGGCCGCAAAGCTTCTTTGCCGGTTCCGCAAATCAGGTGCGGCGTCGGGCGCATCCCCGCGGAACAAACACCGGCATTGGCATGGACCTGATAGGGCCGCGTGGCTAAGCTCGGCTCAACCCCGGTGAGAGCGCTCTCAGTTTGCGGTTGTTCCACCCCCACCTAGTTGGAACGACGAAGGGCAACATCCATGAGACGCACCAGACTCATGCACGCCGGCCTGGCCGCCCTCCTGATGCTGGGCAGCTGGGCCGCGGCCGGAACTCTGCCGGCCTCCGCGAGCGACTCCGCCGACACACCGTCCGTCTCCGCCGGCCTGCTGCAGGCGATGCAGCGGGACTTCGGGCTGTCGAAGGACCAGGCCGAAGCGCGACTGAAGGCCGAGCGGACCGCCACGGAGCTGGCACCCACAGCACGCCGGACCGCCGGAGCCGCGTACGGCGGTTCATGGTTCGACGCCGAGAGCGGGCGGCTGACCGTGGCCGTCACCTCGGACGCCTCCCCCACGACCGTACGGGCCATCAAGACGGCCGGTGCCACCGTCCAAACCGTCGAGCACAGTGCGCGACAGCTCGACGCGGCGAAGGCACGTATAGACCGGCTGTCCGCGCCTTCGGGCGTGAGCAGTTGGCACGTCGATCCGGCCGCCAACACCGTCGTGGTGAACGTGGTCGACGACGAGCGCGCTGACAACGATGTCCAGCGGTTCGTCTCCCAGGCCCGCAAGACCGGACCGGTCACCGTGCGGACCGTGCCGGACGCGCCCGAGACCTTCGCGGCCGGCACTGTCGGCGGCGACCCCTACTACACCGGCAACGTCCGCTGCTCCATCGGCTTCTCCGTCCACGGCGGCTTCGTCACCGCCGGGCACTGCGGTGGGGCCGGAGCCGGGGTGCGCGGCTGGGACGGCTCGTACATCGGCAATTTCCAGGGCTCCTCGTTCCCGGACAACGACTACGCCTGGGTCAACGTCGGCAGCGGCTGGTGGACTGTGCCGGTGGTCCTCGGCTGGGGCACCGTCTCGGACCAGCTGGTGCGCGGCTCGGCCGTGGCGCCCGTCGGCAGCTCCATCTGCCGCTCCGGCTCGACCACGCACTGGCACTGCGGCCGGGTGCTGGCCATGAACGAGACCGTCAACTACAGCCAGGGCGCGGTGCACCAGATGACCAAGACCAGCGTCTGCGCCGAAGGGGGCGACTCCGGCGGCTCCTTCATCAGCGGTGACCAGGCGCAGGGCGTCACCTCCGGCGGCTGGGGCAACTGCTCCGGCGGCGGGGAGACCTGGTTCCAGCCCGTGAACGAGATCCTGGGCCGCTACGGGCTGACCCTGCACACCGCCTGATCCGCCTGATCCGCCTGTTCCGCCTGATTCACACGACGACACAAGGCTCCGCCGGGCTGCCCGGCGGAGCCTTCCGCGTCCTGACAATTGTCAGGTGCCGCAGCGGCGCTGACGGACCCTAAGGTCGCGAACAAGGGCGATGACCAGGCATGCAGCCGGTCACCGTCCGCCGTAACGCCATGAACAACGCGACCCACGAAAGAGGGCTCATGCGCCGCCGTTCGCTCAGGACCCTGCTCATGTCCGGAGGTGCCGCCGCCGTGCTGGCACTGACCACGCCGTTCACCGCTCAGGCCGCACCGCACTCGGGCGGCAACTACGGGGCCTTCGCCCACGAGGGCCAGTACCCCACCGTCTCCGGCTGCTCGGGCACGTTCCGGCAGGTGGGCGCCACCCAGTACGCCGAGGGCATGGCCCTGAAGTACTTCTACTCCGACAGCTGCGGCTCCTTCGCCCGGATCGAGAACTCCCGGGACAACTGCGCCGCCGTGCTGGAGCGCTCGAACTCCGGGGCCGCGCGCCCCGACGGATGGGTCTCCGAGACCGTCGACGCGGGCATCGACTACGCCTTCACGAAGATCGGCAACAACCTCGACGGCCGGGTCTCGCACGCGCTGCTCACCTGCGACGGCCATGTCCTGGCCGAGACGGGCTGGCACTGAGCCATCCGTACGGCACGCGCGCGTACGCACCGCGCTGAAGAGCACCACCTCGCCGAAGAGCACCACCTCAGCACAGGGGGAACAAGCACCATGACCACGCGCACCTTCACCAGGGCCGCACTCGTCGGCGCCGGAGCACTCGCCCTGCTCGGCCCGCTCACCGCCACGACGGCCACCGCCGCGACCGCCCCGACCGCCGCCTCCGCGTCCGACGCGGGCCGAGGTGACGCTCGCGTCCTGGCGGCGCCCTACGCCGTCGTCCCGTACGAGAACGTCAACGTTCGCCAGGGTCCGGCCAGTTCGACCGCCAAGGTCGGCAGCGTCGCGGCAGACCAGCCGCGCGGCGCCTACTGCTGGACGCGCGGCGAGACCGTCAGCGACCACGGCGTCACCAACGACATCTGGGTGAAGCTCGTGGAGGGCTATGTGAGCGCCGTCTACCTCAAGGGCAACGAGTACGGCGACCTGCCCGCCTCCGCGACCTGCTGACCCGCCCGAGAAGGAGGCGTACGCCATGCGCAGGAGAATCGGACTGCTCGCCACCGCCGGGGCCCTCGCCCTGGTCGGTGCCACGGCCCCGACGGCCACCGCAGACGGACACGGACAGGGCATGTACGGCGTCTGGGCGACCGACGTCAACATTCGCGAGGTCTACCCCGACGCCTGCTGGGACCACCCGTCCACGACCAACTGCCCGTCCGTTCTGGGGCAGGTGAGCGCACCGACCGAGGTCTTCGTGCGCTGCCAGTTCCCGGGCCAGTCGATCGGCGGGAACCCGTACTGGGTGGTCGTCGAGGTGCCCGGCTGGACCAAGTACGGGGTGATGCCCAGCTACTACATCGACAACGCGACCAACTGGATCGACGGGGTGCCCACGGAATGCGTCTGGGCCGGCGGCTGACCGCTGCCCCACACCCGTCACCACACCCACCACTTCCGGGGGAGATTCACATGAACAAGCTCATCCGCCGCACCGCCACCGCGCTCGCCGTGGCCACGCTCGCCACCGGCGCCTTCGCCGCCACGGCCCAGGCCGCCCCGGCCGCGCCGAACGACGGCGATCCGGCCCTCACCGACGTCTACATCTGGGCGACCGACGTCCAGCTCCGCGAGGACACGAACACCTCGTCCAACGTGCTCGCGGTCCGCTCGCAGCACTGGCTGGACGCCGTGTGCCAGAAGCAGGGCCAGACCGTGACCGACCCCGCCGTCGGCACGAACAGCTGGTGGACCGCGGTCCAGGAGTTCGCCGGCAGCGACATCGCCTGGGTCAACAACCTGTACCTCCAGGGCGGCGAGAAGATCGAGGGCGTCCCGGACTGCTGACGCCGGCCGATCGGGCCCTTGAGGCATGCGGGGCGAGCCGGGCGACCGGCTCGCCCCGCGGTCTGCCAAGAGCAGCCCTCGCTATCACCAAACACCGGTGCGAACTTGCCCATGATTGCGTCACGTCCGGCCATGATTCGGCAACGCGGAGGATCAGCCTCCGATCCGCACATACGTTCTGCGACGTGAACACTCCCCACAGATCCGTCGGCTTCCTGCCGACCCCCACGACGCCCGCCCGACGCACGCTCCTGCGCGCCGGACTGACCGGAGCCGCGGTCCTCGGTGCCGTGTCCGCCGGCGTCTCCACCGCGTCCGCGGCCCCTCCCGGGCCGGGCACGCGCCCCCGGCCCAGTACCCCCGGACAGGCCCGGCGTGAACTCGCCGCGGGAAATCTGCGCTGGCGCACCTACCGTGAACGGCACCCGGACGAGACGCCCGCCGTGCGGCAGGCGCTGACGTCGGGGCAGCATCCCTTCGCGGTCGTGCTCGGCTGCATCGACTCCCGCGTGCCGCCGGAGCTGGTCTTCGACCAGGGTCTGGGCGACCTGATGACCGTACGGACGGCCGGTGAGGTGCTGGACGAGGCGGTGCTCGGCAGCATCGCGTACGGAGTGCTCGAACTCGGCATCCCGCTCGTGATGGTGCTCGGGCACCAGTCGTGCGGTGCCGTGAAGGCCGCCGTCGAGGCCGACGAGTCCGGGAAGCGGCTGCCCGCTCACATCCAGTACCTGGCCGACCAGATAGACCCGGCCATCGATCACACCGTGGAGGGTGACGCCCGCATCGACGCGACGATCGACGCCAACGTACGGCTCGTCCGTGCGCGGCTCGCCGCGGAACCCGACCTCGCCGCGAAGGTCACCGGCGGTCAACTGGCCATCGTGGGCGCCCGCTACGAGCTGACCACCCAGCGCGTCCACGGCGTCGTCTGACGGTCCGGCGTGGTGCGTGGACCGGACGGTCGGCGCGCCACGCCACTTCAGCTCATCAGTCCGGCGGCGAGAGTCGCGCCGAGCGGCTCCGCCGTGGGGCCGTGAGGGGTCGTCGGCCGTCTGCGGCACCGTCGTGGCTGGTCGCGCAGTTCCCCGCGCCCCTTCGGGGCGCGGCGGCGTGGCTCAGGGGACCGGGCCCACCCCGCCCTTGAGGCGCTCCAGGTCGGAGGGGCGGACCTGGATGACCAGCAGGGCGATCACCGCGGCGATACCGGTGAAGATCGCGGCCACGATGAAGGCGGCGGAGACACCGGAGGCGAGGATCTCGTCGGCCCATGGGGAGGGCAGCTGGCCGGTGCGTTCGAAGCGCAGCCGCTCGGCGGGGGTCGCCTGGGACAGGAAGGCCGGGATCTGTTTGTCGGCCTCGTTGTTGCTGGCCGTGCCGAACATCGTGACCAGGATGGACAGTCCGAGGGAACCGCCGACCTGCTGGGTGGCGTTGAGGAGGCCGGAGGCGGCGCCGGTCTCGTGGGTGGGCACGTTGGACAGGGCCATCAGGGTCAGGGACACGAACTCCATGCCCATGCCGAGGCTGAAGACGAGGATCGGGCCCAGGATGCTGCCCGCGTAGGTGGAGTGGACGTCGGTGAGCGTCAGCCAGCCCAGGCCCGCGGCGGCCAGGATCGCGCCCGTCACCATGAACGGCTTGGGCCCGTATTTCGGCAGGAGTTGGGAGGCGAGGCCCGCGCCGACGGCGATGACCGCGCTCACCGGCAGGAAGGCCAGGCCGGTCATGAGCGGGCTGAAGTCCAGCACGTTCTGCACGAAGAGCGTCAGGAAGAAGAACATGCCGAAGATCGCGGCGGCGAGGCTCAGCATCATGCCGTAGGTGCCGGCCCGGTTGCGGTCGGCGAACATGTGCAGGGGTGTGATGGGCTGCTTGGAGCGGCGTTCTACGAGGATGAACAGCAGCAGGATCACGACGGCCGCGCCGAACGAGGCCAGGGTGAGTGCGTCCCGCCAGCCGTCCTGGGCGGCCCGGATGAACCCGTACACCAGCAGCACCATGCCGACGGTCGAGGTGAGCGCACCGGTCAGGTCGAAGTGGCCGGGGTGACGCTCGGATTCCCGGATCCAGCGCGGGGTGGCGAGCACGATCAGCAGTCCGATCGGCACGTTGACGAACAGCACCCAGCGCCAGTTGAGCCACTCCACCAGCATCCCGCCGGCCAGCAGCCCGATCGCGCCGCCGCCCGCGGAGACCGCGGCGAAGACACCGAACGCCCGGTTGCGGGCGGGGCCTTCGCGGAACGTCGTGCTGATCAGGGCGAGCGAGGTCGGGGACGCGATGGCGCCACCGACGCCCTGGAGGGCGCGGGCGGCGAGGAGTTGGCCGGAGTTCTGCGACAGTCCGCCCAGCAGCGAGGCGAGGACGAAGAGCAGCACGCCGAACATGAACACGCGCCGTCGGCCGAGGATGTCACCGGCCCGTCCGCCGAGCAGCAGCAGTCCGCCGAAGGTCAGTGTGTAGGCGTTGACCACCCAGGACAGGCTCGTCGTGGAGAAGTCGAGGTCCCGCTGGATCTCCGGCAGGGCGATGTTCACGATGGTGATGTCGAGGACCACCATCAACTGGCAGGAGGCGATGACCAGAAGCGCCATCGCGCTGCCCCGGCCACCACCCTCTTTCTCCTGCTGAGTGGTGGTCCGTGCTTGGGGTGCGGGCTGCGGGCTGGTCATGACAGTGCGCCGTGCGGCGGATCAGTGGCCGGTTTTTGCCACCATTCGACCGTACGCCGCCGCGCGGCGGACTACCACTCGATCTACCACTCGATCACCGGTCGCGCAGTGCCGCGATCGTGGCGGCGAGGTCCGTCTCACGGGGGCGGTTGTGGGGCAGCTTGGACAGGATCACGGCCATTCCGCAGGTGTTGGTGAGCGCGGAGAAGACCAGGCCTCCGGCGATGCCTGCCGACAGGAGCTGGAAGGCCGGATGCACCAGCAGGGCGAGCAGCAGGCCGAGCAGGACGATGGCGCCTGCCGTCAGGCGGACCTGGCGTTCCATGCTCCAGGTCGCACGGGTGGCGCGGGTCGCGGGCCGGTCCACGTCGTGGCCCGCGGCGGCCCAGGCGTCGGTGCCGCCCGCCAGGGAGGCGGCGGAGATGCCGTGTTCGGCCAGGACCGCGCGGGCGTTCTCGGAGCGGGCGCCTGAGGCGCAGGCGAGCAGGAGGTCGAACCGTTCTGCGGCGTGCCGGAGGTCGGGCAGCGTGCCCCGGATGCGGTCCAGGGGGATGTTGAGCGCGCCGGGCAGATGGCCAGCGGCGTATTCACCGGGGGTCCGTACGTCGATGACGGTCAGCTCGTGCAACCTGGCGTGGGCCTCGTCGGTGTCGAGGGTGACGGGCGCGGAGGGGGCGGTCATGCGGGAACCTTTCGGTGGGTCGATCTGATGAGCGGGGTCTCACGACACGGAAGCGTGTCTCAGAGTACGGAATCGATCAGCATGAAGGCAGCCACGGCCAGCAGTGCCAGGGCGAAGGTCCGGTGAAGGGCGCGGGCGGAGGCCTTCGAGGCCAGCCGCCTGCCGTCCCAGGCACCGAGGACGGCGGCCCCGGCGAAGGGCCCTACGGCGGTCCAGTCCAGGGAGTCCACCGAACCGGCCCGCCAGGCCAGCGCGGCCAACGAGTTGACCGTGATCACCAGGAGACTGGTACCCACCGCCGCACGCATCCGCAGGCCGAGGAGACCGGTCAACGCGGGCACGGCAAGGAAGCCACCGCCGACTCCGAGAACCCCGGTGACCGCACCGAGCCCGGCACCCGCGGCTGTCGCACGACCGGGACCGACGGGCTGCCGGGTGTCCGTCCGCCCGACGGCTCGGAACGACGGTCCGGCATGTGTCCGCTCCAGGAGGACAGCCGACCCGGCATCCGTCGGCCCGGGCCCACGCAGCATCCGTACCGCTGCCACGGACGCGACCACGCCGAAAGCGGCCGTCAGCGCGGCATCCGGCAGTCGCCCCGCCACCGCACCGCCCACCATCGCCGGTCCGCTGCCCGCCGCCGCGAACAGCAGCCCCGTACGCCAGTGGACGTGGCCGTCGCGGGCGTACGCGGTGAGAGCGGTGGCGGAGGTGACGGCGACGATGGTCAGGCTCGCGGTGGTGGCCGCGGCCGGGGTGAAGTGGAGCAGGTAGATCAGGGCGGGGACGGTCAGTACGCTGCCGCCGCCTCCGAGCGCCCCGAGCGCAAGGCCGGTCACGGCCCCGGCGCACAGGGCGAGGATCAGCGCACTCACGTGACGGCGCCTTCCCCGCCGTGCTGGTCCACCACGGGCAGGCCGGCCGTCGCCCAGTCCCGCATGCCGCCGATCACGTCGACGGCGTCGGCGCCTTGTGCGGTGAGCAGTTCGGCGGCCTGCCGGGAGGGGTTGCCCGAGCGGCAGATGACGACCAGCTGTCTGTCCCGGGCCTCGGGAGGCAGTCGTACCTCTGATGAACTCAGCGTGGAAAGGGGCAGGTGGACCGCCCAGGGGGCGTGGCCCGCCTGCCATTCGTCTGTTTCCCGTACGTCGAGCAGTACGGACGTTGCGGTGGCGGCGGGGCGGGTGCGGTGGGCGGCCTCGGAGGCGGTGATCCGGCCGGGGCCGTACCGGAGTCGGCTCATCGGCGCTGCTCGTTCCCCGGACACCCGCGGACGGTGAGTCCGGCCTGCTCGGCGGCGGCGAACGTGTCGTCCACCGCGACGACGTCACGGCCCGCCGCGTCCAGCAGGGAGGCCGCGATGGCGGCGCGCATGCCGCCCGCGCAGTGCACCCACACCTCGCCCGCCGGAACCTCCGCGAGCCGCCGGTGGAGGGTGTGCAGGGGGATGTGGAGCGAGCCGTCGACATAGCCCGCGGCGCGTTCGGAGGACCGGCGGACGTCCAGTACGACCATGTCCCGCGTCCGGTGCTGTGCGGCGAGGTCGGTGAAGGCGGCGCGCGGGAACGAGGCCGGGGTCTCCCCCCGGCGCACCCAGGCCGACGGATCGCCGGTCGCCGCGGCGGCCGGGCGGTCCACGCCGACGCGGACCAACTCGCGCTGGGCGGCTGCCAGTTGGGACGGGGATTCGGCGAGGAGCGTCACCGGCTTGCCCCAGGGGATCAGCCAGGCCAGATAGGTGGCGAGCTGTCCTTCGGCCTCGAAGTTGAGGGAGCCCGCGACATGTCCGTCGGCGAACGCGACCCGGTTGCGCAGGTCGACGACCCACTCCCCCGCGGCCAGGCGCTCGGCGATCTCGTCGGCGCCGGCCACGGCGGGCGGGGTGAGGTCGACGGGCGCGGGGCCCGCGGCGTTGGCGGGGCCCATGTGCGCGTAGTAGGCGGGGACGTCGTCGAGACCGGCCAGCAGATCGGCGACGAAGGTGTCGGCGTCGCGGGTGAACGCCGTGTTGGCCGCCTTCTCCTTCCCGATCGTCGTGGCGGTGCCGTCGGCCGTGCCGGAGGCGCAGAAGCTGCCGAAGCCGTGGGTGGGCAACACCTCCGTCTCGTCCGGGAGTTCGGCCGCGAGGCGGTGGACGGACGCGTGCTGGGCGCGGGCCAGGTCTGCGGTGAGACGCGGTTCGACCAGGTCGGGGCGGCCGACGGTGCCGATGAGCAGCGATCCGCCGGTGAACACCGCGACGGCGGCGCCGTGTTCTTCGAGGACGTACGAGGTGTGGTGCGGGGTGTGTCCGGGCGTGGCCAGTGCCCGCAGGGTCAGGGCGTCTTCGGCGGCGACGACCATGACGTCTCCGTCGTGGACGGGGGTGTGGTCGACGGAGATCAGGGCGGCGGCCGGGACGAGATACGTGGCGCCTGTGAGGCGGGCCAGTTCCGGGCCGCCGGTGACGTAGTCGTTGTGGACGTGCGTCTCGACGACGTGGGATATCCGCACGCCGCGCCGGGCCGCCGCCGCGATCACCCGGTCCACGTCGCGCGGCGGGTCCACGGCCACCGCCGTCCGTTCGCCGCCCGCCAGATAGCCGCGGTTGCCGAGTCCTGTCACCTCGATGGTGTCGACGAAGAACACGCCGAGCACCCCCTTCCCAGTCGAACTTCCCGGTCGCGATTCCCCGAGTAACGAAAATTACCCCGGGGGGTATGTGTCGGAGACTAGCACGGGTACCCCCGGGGGTATTTTCAGGGAGGGAGCCTGGAGACGGGCCCGGCGTCACCTGACCCGGTGTCGCAGGCGTGCCGCCAGCGCGGCGACGTCGTCGTCCGCCGCGTCGGCGCCCAGGCGGTCGAGCACCTCGTCGAGCAGGTGGGAGACGTCGAGGTCGGGCTTCACATGAAGGCGGGCCAGGCGGGCGAGGGAGTTGTCGATGTCCTCGTCGCGGCGTTCGACGAGACCGTCCGTGAACATCAGCAGGGTGTCCTCGGGGGTGAGCGGCACGGTGGCCGACTCGTAGTCGGAGAAGCCGGTACCGAGAGGCGGGCCGACGGGCAGCTCGATCAGCTCGCCGGCGCCGTCCCGGTGGAAAACGGCGGGCGGCAGATGGCCCGCGCTGGAGAAGGCGACGGTTCCGCGCGCGGGGTCCAGGAGGGCGAGCAGACAGGTCGCCGGCCTGCGGTTGCTGTCCTCGGACATCGAGGTGTCCATCCGCCGCAGGATCCGGTGCGGGGGCAGATCGGTGGAGGCGACGTAGCGCAGCATCGACCGGTAGGCGTTCATGTCGACGGCGGCGTCCAGGCCGTGGCCCATGACGTCGCCGATGACGAGGAGGGTGCGGCCGTAGTGCAGCCGTACGGTCTCGTACCAGTCGCCGCCCACGAGGGCGCCGCTGCCGAGGGGGAGGTAGCGGGTGGCCATGTCCAGGTTCGGGTGCGGCTGGCTGGGTGCGAGGAGCAGGACCTCCTGCAAGTTCAGGACCGTCTTGCGGGCCGCGTAGTGCTCGGCGGCATGGTGGAGGTGAGCGGCGGCCAGGCGGGCGGCGTAGTGGGCCACGGCCGCTTCGTCGTCGGTGAAGACACGGTCGGTGCGCACGGCGAGGACCACCCCGAAGGCCCGGTCCCAGGCCAGGAGCGGCACGGACAGCGCGGCCAGCCGGTTGCCGCCCGCCCGGGTGAACGACGCGGTGAGGGGGCGGCCCTCGTCCAGGGCCCGGACCAGGACCTCGCCGCGCGGAGTCCGGCGCAGGTCGTCCAGCAGTTCGCGCCGCCCTGCCACCGCCACGGGCCGCAGCGAACCCGGCGGGGCGTCCAGCTCCCGGTCCTGCGGGAACAGGTCGACGGCCACGGCGTCACAGAGCACCTCGGCGAGGAAGGCGGCCAGTTCGGCGCCCGTCCTGCGTTCGTCGAGAGTCGTGCCGATGGCGACCACGGCCCGTTCCGCGAGGGCGAACCGGTCGGCCGAGGCCGCTGCGGGTCGGACAGCCCGGTCGTCTTCCACCACATCCCTTTCCGACGTATTCATTCAAGTATCGGCGGATATGTTCCAGTGGTGACGGCGCAGCGCTCGCCGACCGGGCCGTGAACGGCTCCCGGTCCGGAGCGACCGGTTCCCGTCGCCCAGGTGCGAACCGGGCGCGTCGTGGCGCATTCTTGCTGTGTCGCCCGAGTGGCGGCGCACGGACGAGGTAGGGCCGATGACTCGGAGCGCCGAGGACACGTACCGGATGCCCGGAAGGCTCGCCGCGCTGCTGGCCGACGCCTCGACGGAGGCGGTCGACGCGGCAGGCGGTCGCGCCGGCGGGGTCTATCTGCGCTCCAGCACGCCCGGACTGCTGCGCCTGGCGGTGCTCTCCGGCCTGCCCGGGCAGCTGTTCCGCCCGTGGTGGCGGATGCACGTCGACCGCCCGTTCCCCGTCGCCGACGCCTATCGGCTCGGCGTGCAGGTGATCCTGCCGAACGCCACGGAGACGATGCGCCGCTACCCCCAGTTCGCGGCCGGACTGCCCTTCCCGTTCGGCTCCCTGTACGTGCCCGTCGTGGCGGCGGCCGGCTCGGCCGGCTCGTCAGGGGTGTACGGCGTCCTGACCGTCCTGCGCCCCACCGCCCCGGACGCCACCGAACTGCTGCCCGTCCGCGACCGCCTCACCCGGATCGCCGAGGAACTGGGGGCGGACCTGCGCGGCCTGGAGGCCGGGGCCGTCCCGCCGGTCGTCTGGGACGGTGAGCCGCTGTGCCTACGACCGCCGAGCGTGCCCCCGGCCACGGGGCGCACCGCCCGGTTCGCCTGGGATCCGGCGACCGGGGCCGTGGAAGCGGACGAGCGTCTGCACACCCTGCTGGGCGGGTCGGACGACGCTCCGTCCGTGCAGGAGCTCGCCGACGCGGTGGCCACACCGGCCGACGCGCCCCGCGTGCTGGCCGCGCTGCGGGAGACGGCCTCCGGCAGACCTCCGTCACTGCCGCTGTACGTTCGGGCCGAGGACGGGGCGCTGCGGCTGATGGAGCTCTGGACGGCGTACGACACACCGGCCGAGCACCCGGACCCGTACCGGGTGCGAGGCGTCGTACTGGATCCGGGCCCCGGCGCCGCGGCGGACACGGCCGCCGACCTCCTGCCGGACGGCGTGTTCTGCCTGGACCGGCTGGGGCTGGTGGTGTACGTCAATCTGCGGGCCACTCAGTTGCTGCGCCGGTCGCGGGAGGAACTGCTGGGCCGCTCCCTGTGGGAGGCCGTGCCCTGGCTGAACCAGCCGGCCTGCGAGGACCATCTGCGCAGCGCCCTGCTGGCACCGGATCCGGTGCACTGTCACGTCCGGCGCCCCGCGGACGACGGCGGGGAGTTCGAGGGCGACTGGCTCGCCCTGTCCGTGTACCCGGGCCCGGACCACCTGACCTGCACCCTCCAGCCGGCCGGGCGGATCACGGACTCGCCGGCCGAGCGGGCGTCGGCGTCCGGTGCTCCGTCCATGGCTCCGCTGTACCGGCCCATCGTCCTCGCCATCGCGCTGACGGAGGCGGTCACCGCCCGCCAGGTGTCCGCGGTGGTGATGCGGGAGCTGCTGCCCGCGTTCGGCGGCCGTCGCCTCGCCATCTACCTGCTCCAGGAGCGGCATCTGAACCTGGCGTGGGAGACCGGCTTCCCACCGGGGTTCCTCGCCCCCTTCGAGGGGGTGGGCCTGGACGCGCACCTGCCCGGTGTGGAGACGCTGACCTCGGGCCGGCCGCTGTTCTTCGACTCCATGGAGGATCTGGCCGCCACGTACCCGGGCATCCCGCTCGACGCCACGGAAGGAGCCCGTGCCTTCCTGCCGTTGATCGCCTCCGGCCGCCCCGTCGGCTCCTGCATCCTCGGCTTCGACCGCCCCCGCAGCTTCAGCTCCGAGGAGCGGACGGTGCTCACCGCGCTCGCCGGGCTGATCGCGCACGCCATGGAGAAGGCCCAGCGCTACGAGAGCGAGGCGGCCCTCGCCCGCGGACTGCAGCAGGCCCTCCTCCCCCGGCGCCTGTCGTCGCATCCGCGGGTGGAGACAGCGGGGCGCTATCTGCCGGGGACGCAGGGCATGGAGGTGGGCGGGGACTGGTACGACGTCGTGGAGGCCGGGGACGGGCTCGCCCTGGTCATCGGGGACGTCCAGGGGCACGGGGTGCAGGCGGCGGCCACGATGGGGCAACTGCGCAGCGCCGTACGGGCGTTCGCGCTCGGCGGGCGTCCACCGGACGAGGTCATGAGCGGCGTCAACCGGCTGCTGATCGACCTCGATCCGGGACAGTTCGCGAGCTGCTGTTACATCCGCCTGGACCCGGCGACCGGCGCCAGCCAAGCGGCCCGCGCGGGACATCCGCCACCGCTGCTGCGTGACCCGGACGGCAGCACGCACGTCCTGCATCTGCCCGGCGGTGTCGTGCTCGGCGTCGACCCGCACGCCGACTACCCGGTGACGGAACTGCGGCTGGAGCCCGGCGCCGTCCTCGCGCTCTACACGGACGGCCTGGTCGAGCGGCCCGGCGCCGACATCGACGTCGGCATCACGGAACTGCGCGTGGCCCTCGCCAAGTCGGGCGCGCCGGGCGGCCGGCCGCTGACGGGCATCGCCGACCGGCTCACCGCGCGGGCCCGGCACGCCCGCGACCGCCCGGACGACATCGCGCTGCTGCTGGCCACGCGCCGCTCCGCGCACCCACGCCCGTGACCGCGCGGCAGGGCTGTCACCCTGCGTGACGCCCCTCGCCTCCGCGCCGCGCCGGTCGCCACCGCCTCGCCTCGCCCGCGGCGGCGCCTCGGCGCCTCCTACGCCTCCGTCGCCGCCTCCTCCTGGGGTCCCGCAGTTTGAAGTGCTCTCCTCCCTTCGCAAGCTCGGGAAGGAGATTCCCGCCTACCTTGCGGTGGCGGGTTTGACGCCGCGGGTGCGCCTGACGACTGCCCTTCCGGCAGCCGGAACTGGGTGAGCACTCCTCCATCCGGCGAGGCGGGACCCTGGCCTCGCGTTGCCCTCGTCGTGCAGGACGTCGACCGCACCCACATCGTCCGCCACGACCCGGCCCCGTCCTGAGGCAGACCGCCGTCCTCCGCGACAGGGTGGACCTGTGGTCCAAGATGGTCAGCACCCATGCGCACGCCTGCCTCCGCGCTGTCACCGCCATCTGGGACGACCACCCCGACTACCGGCCGGAGTGGCGGCTGTGAGCGCCTCGTTCGTCGACGCGTACACCGTCTAGGACATGATCCGCTGCTCCCCGTCGTGCCAGCCCATCGGGCGGCCGTGGCGGCTCGACTCGCATGGCTGGCGCTTTACGCGCTGCACTGGCTGCCGCACGCTGTGGGTGTGGGACGGGACCGCCGACGCTGGGGGCGCGGCGTCCGCTGACTGCCAGGACTCCCACATAGGGGCGACGCACAGGGATGGGTAGACCGGTCCCCGGCCCGCGGCCGCAGCGACCGGCAGGCTCCTGCAAGCCTGAAGAGCGGGCCCTGTCGCCCCGCCCACAGGAAAGGCCCGGGCGCCCCGCCGATGGGCGTCCGGGCCGCCTCACCTCTTGCGAGCAGGGGCAGACCCGTCACGGGGGGGAACCAGCCTGTCCCTGCACGTCGGCGCCCGCGTACCTCCCCACGAGAGCAGGCGCCTCGACCCCCGTCGGTGGGGTCACTTCCTCCAGCGCCCCGTACGACTGGCGTGTCACGGGTGACGGCCGATGGTTGCGAGGTCAACACCCCCGCGGAGGCAGGCACTTGCCACCGTCACGAATCGGCCACGAACCGTGCACATACCCTGGGTGTACCTGCGGTAGCTCCCCACACTGACGAGCCACCAGCACCGTCCTTGGGGGGACCATGCACACCAGACGAACCGCACTCGCCGTGGCCGCCCTGCTCGCCGCCGCACTCACGGCCTGTAGCGGCAACGAGCCCGCGCAGGGCAAGGCCGAACGCGCCGCCGCCAGCAGCACGCCGGCCTCCGAGACGCCCGACTGCGGACCCGACTCGCAGCTGTCACAAGCCGACTGGATCGACCAGTGCGGCCTCGCCACTGGCATGGAGACCGAGCAGCCGGACACCGAACTCGCGGCGGGTGACACGTTCGCCTACAAGGACGGCATCAAGGTGAAGGTCGACAGCATCCGCACCATCACCCGCTTCGGTGAGTTCGACGACCGGCCAGACGCCGACAAGACGGCCTTCCGTATGACGTGGACCGTCACCAACGGCACGGCCAAGCCGTACGACCTCGACAACCTCGGCTACGACGCCCAGGGCGCCACCACCGGTGGCCAGACCCAATCCCTGTACGTCGAGGCCGACTCCAAGCAGATGACCGGCCGCCTCGCACCAGGGCGCAGCGGCACCTTCACCTCCGAGTACACGATCGCCAAGGCCGACGGCAAGGACGTCGTGTTCACCATGTCCCGCATGGACGAGGCCTGGCTGGAAGACGGCAGCTTCCTCGGAGAGGACCCGAACTGGACCGGCACGATCAAGTAGGGAGCGAGGCAAACCTCAACTTCTGCTTCGGACTCCGCTGTTCACCGATTAGAGCAGGTTCGGCCAGGCCATGCTGATCAGCATGAAGCCGAAGACGAAATGGATCACACTCGCTGTCGCCCTGGTGGGTCTAGTTGTGGGGTACGCGCTGCTGCTCTGGCAGGGGCCATGGTGGCTCGACGGCGCCCATCTCCGTGAGAAGGATCTTCAGCCTGCCGACGGCGTCGTCATCACCGGTTTCCGCACCGCCCTTGGTGCTCTCGGCCTCGGTGTCTTGGGTCTCGCCGGTCTCGTCTACACGCACCGGACCCTGGAGCACACTCGGACGAAGGACCGGGAGCAGGCGGAACTGACCCGCGATGGGCAGGTCACCGATCGTTACGTGGAGGCCATCAAACTGCTGTCGGACAAAGAGGCGACCTCGCGAATCGGCGGAATCTATGCGCTGGAACGCATCATGCGCGACTCGAAGAAGGATGGCGACACGATCGTCCAAGTCCTCGCTGCCTTCGTGCGCAAAGAGGCAGCGAAGGGAGCAGATGACGAGTCACAGTACCGGCCGAAGGAAGAAGTACAGGCCGCGATGACCGTCATCGGCCGCAGGTGGTCGCGCGGGATAGACCCCCTGAATCTGGCTGGCGTGCAACTGAGACTTGTCGACCTTCAACACGCCGATCTAACGGACACGTGCATGGATTTCGCAAACCTCGCTGCCGCAAACCTGGAAGCAGCCAACTTGTCGAATGTGAGCCTTCACAAAGCAGATCTGAGTGCCGCTGCAATGACAGACGCAAGCCTTTACAACGCGAAGCTGACAGCGGCGCGTCTCGATAAGACCACATTGACCCACGCCATCCTCGAAGATGCCGATCTGAGGGGAGCAGACCTGAGCCAGGCACGTGGCCTCGACGTCGAAGAGCTTTGCAAGGCGCGTCTGAACACAGAAACCAAACTGCCTGCGGACCTTCAAGCAGACGAGAGGGTCAAGGCCCGCATCGCTGAGTGCGCACTGAGCGTGTGACCACCTCACACGGCAGAGAGGGGCGGCCCCTCGTGACGACCGCCATGGCCGCCTACTCCCTCGGCATGCAGCCAGGCCACTTCCGCACATGGGCACACCGCCACAAGGTGACGCCCGCCGACTACCGACCCAATCCCAGCCGCGGCCAGCGCGTAGCGCTCTGGGACCTCACCGACATCACCAATGCCCTTGACATCAAGCACAACGCTGCTTGACGCACTGACACCTGATCTACAGGGGCGCGTCGACCGTTGACTTCGCGGCCACCTTCACCGTGCCGTCCGGGACGGCTGGCAACTAGTCGCTGTACGGGCCGGACCTGTCGCTGGCCACATCGGGCATCACCGGCAGCGTGCGCTACAACAGCGGCACCATCACCGGCACCCGGTCCGGGGGCGCATCGGACAGCGCGACACCTGTGGCGGCATCGGCCATCGGCAACGTCGTGGCGGGCGCAACGGCCGGGCCCTTCACTCTCAAGTGGGCACAGGCCGTAACGGACGCCGCAGCCACCACCCTGCTCACCGACTCCTGGATGCGGCTCATCCGCACCAGCTGACCGCTGACTCCACCGGAGGCTGACGTGGACTTCCCCCCTGTGGCTGTGGGCCATCCCTGCCGGTTCCTTCGCCGCCCTCGAAGCCCTCGCCATCCGTAACCGGCGCCGCGGCGACACCGCGAGCGAGTTGCTCCGGCGAGCGGCGGGAATCAGCCCTGTACGCCCCTGGCGACCCCTTGGTATCGCAGTCATCACCGCGTTCTGCGCGTGGCTCGCCCATCACCTGATCGGAGGCTGACATGGTCCCCACCCCGGGCCGCATCGTCCTGTACCGGCTGTCCGAGGACGCAGCCCGGCACATCACCCACCACCGCGTGCACAACGGCTTGAACGGCGACTTCGTCCGTGAGGGCGACCGGTACCCGGTCGTCGTCGTACGGACCTTCCCCGACAACCCTGCCGACGCCTGCAACCTCAAGGTGCTCCTGGACGGCGAAGACACCCACTGGGCGACCTCGCGCCACAAGGGCAACGAGGCCGGCACCTGGGCATGTCCGGAGCGGGCGTGATGGCCACCCCGCTCACCGCCACCCAGATCGTGGCCGCACTGCGCGCCGAGGGCCTGGTAGTCCACGAGGTCCGGGAGTGGCGCACCCACAACCGGAACCACGTCGGCGCGTGGGGCCCGGTCAACGGCGTCATGATCCACCACACGGTGACGTCCAGCGTCTCCGGCACGGTCGACCTGTGCTACGACGGCCGGTCGGACCTGCCGGGCCCGCTGTGCCTGGGTGTCATCGACAAGGCCGGTGAGGTCTGGCTGGTCGGGAACGGCCGGGCCAATCACGCCGGTTCGGGCGACGACGACGTACTGACGGCCGTCGTCAATGAGTCGTACGGCGACTACCCGCCCGCACCGAACGAGAACAACACCGACGGCAACAGCCGGTTCTACGGCTTCGAGTGCATCAACTGGGGCGATGGCGAGGACCCCTGGCCCGCCGTCCAGCTTGAAGGCATCGAGAAGGCATCCGCCGCACTGTGCCGGGCGCACGGCTGGGGCAAGCGTTCGGTCATCGGCCATAAGGAGTGGACGAACCAGAAGGTCGACCCGCGCGGGATCGACATGAAGACCATGCGGGACCGCGTCGGTGCGCGGCTCGCCGGACAGGAGGATGACGTGGCGCTGACCACGGAGGACAAGACCTGGGTGGCTGCCGAGATCCGGGAGGCCATCAGGGAGTTGGTCGCCGTCGAGGTGATCACCAAGGACGGCATCATCGACAACCCGAACCCGGACACGGCTGGCGACAACGCGCACATCTCGGTGGAGACGGCCCTGCGGAACATCGAGATCGTCAGCCGCCGGACCGAAGGGAAGGTCGGCACGCTCCAGGCCGTCGCCCTGACCGACGAGCAGGTGGCGGCCATCGCCGACAAGCTCGCCGTCAACCCGGCACTGACCGAAGCCCTCGCTGAGACGCTCGCGGACAAGCTCGCCGCGCGCCTCAGCTCCTGACCGGAAGACACCGTGCAGATCTCGAAGATGTGGAAGGCCGTCGCCGCCGCGCTGGCGGCCGGTGCCGCCTCGCTGTCGACCGCGATGAACGACAGCACCGTGACCGGCCCGGAGGGCGTCACCGCCGCCTTGGCCGTGCTCGGCATCACGTGGGCCGTACCGAACCGGGAGCCGAAGGATCAGGCGTGAGCGGACCCCCGTCTGAAAACGCGGTCGTCGCTGTCGAGCTGGCGCAGCTGCGGGGCGAGCTCGGTACGGGCATGGCCGAGATCAAGGGCAGTCTGGCCCTGCTCGTCGACCGCTCGAACCGCACCGACGCCGACCTGGCGCGGCTCAGGCAGGACACCGAGAAGGAGACCACGGCCCTGCGCGCCGAGGTCGAGGCGCTCAAGGGCCGCCGGTGGCCGCTGGGGGTCATCGCCGCCGTGGCCACCGTCGCCGCCGTGGTCGTGGCCGTCGCGACGCTGTTCGTCCGCTGACTCGCGGAACCCCAAGCCCCCGCCGCCTTCGGGCGGCGGGGGCTCTTTGGCATGCCCGCAGGCGTCTCCGTATCAGGCTCGGCGCGCGGCACCCTCGGGCCAGACGACGTCGACGGGGACACCGGCCTCTCGTGCCTCGATGACGGTGTCGGCAGTTCCGCCACCCTTGCCGGTGGGGGGCTCGCCGTTCCAAACCGCGACCAGGCGGTTGGCGCGCTGGAGCAGCGTGCGGTTGGCGTCCTCGTACGCCGACCGGTTCGCCGTCTCGTTGGGGAGCACGAGGACCTCGTCGGCGGCCTCGATGAGCCGGTCGAAGGCGGCGGCGTGGTCGGGCTTGACCTTGTTCTGCCGGTAGTCCTTCGAGGGGATGACGGCGACCAGGCGGCCTCCCAGCTCCAGGACGACCTCGGCGAACAGCGAGTCGGCCCCCTTGGCGATGCACGAGACGCCCACCAGACTTCCCTCGGCCGCGTAGGGCTTGAGCGCTTCGCGTAGTGCGTCGCGCACCAGCGGCACGCTGTCTTCGGTCAGGTCCATGTGCCCGGTGACGGCGAGAGTGGTCAAGAAGGGACTCCTTCGGATAGCAGGTTGCGGATCATTGTGCGTGCTTCGACGACGGGCTTGGCTGTAAGGCCTACGGTATGCGGGTACACCTTGGCGAGTTGCTCGCGGACCCGCCGGGAGCGGCTCGTGGATGCGGCCTGGACGGCCTGCCTGGTGTGGGCGACGGCGCTGATCAGGTCGCCGGTGAGGAAGTGGCATTCGGCGAGGCCGATGATGTCGAGGGTGTAGCTGCGTCCGGCTTCCGGCCCGCGGACGGCCAGGGCCTGTTGGATGGAGTCGGCGGCCTGGTCCGCGTACTGGCGTGGCTCGTGCCGGGCCAGATCCAGGAGACGGCCGCCGGTGACGCCGTTCAGTTCGGCTTCGCCGAAGTAGCTGATCCAGTACGGTTCGTCCGGCCCTGCGTCGGCAAGGTGGCCGGCGGCTTCTTCGGTGGTCCGGCGGAAGGCGCTCGTGCGGCCCATCGCGGCGTACGCCCATGCCTCCCTGGTGGCCAGCATGGCGCGCACACGGGGCGTGGCCTGTCGGCGGATGCCGTGCTGGGCGAGGTGGACGAGTTCGAGGGCGTCTCCGGGCCGGTCGAGGTAGAGCATCTGCCGGGCCATTGCGGCGAGGGTGTTCGCGCCGAACACGGTGTCGTTGCCTGCGTGTGCGGCGCGGAGTGCGAGCCGGTAGTAGTCCTGGGCTCTGCGCTGGCTGCCGGCGTCCCACGCCATGCTTGCGGCAGTGGCGGACAGTTGGGCCAGAACGCGGAGGAGCCTCTGCTGGATGTGTTTGGCCTGGTGTTCGTCGAGGTGGGCGGCCACTTCGTTGAGCTGGCCGATGACTGCCTTGCGGCGCAGGCCTCCGCCGATTTTGTAGGTGCGGAAGGCACGCGCGCACGCCTCCAGTTCTTCGATGTCGTGCTGGCCGAGGCGTCCGTGGCTTCGGCGTTGCTCGACGGGTGGGGCAGGGGCGAGCCATGCTTCGAGGCTGTCGAGGAAGGCGGCGCCGGTGGTGGCGGCTGCGAGTGCGCGCGTGGCGGCGCGGCGGTCCATCACGAGGTCGCTCCGGGAGAGGTCAGCGGCCAGGTGCACGGTCGCGGACGGCTGCCAGGTGGCCTCGTCAGGTTGGGCCCGTGCTGCTGGGGCGGGTGGGTCGTCGGGTGTGCTGACCGGTCTGGCCTCCCATGGCCGGTCGGCGAGACCCACCATGCGCCCGGGAATCCGCAGCCCGTCAGCGATGCGGCAGATCACGTCGAAGCTAGTGACCTGCTGCTGCCCGCTGATGATCATGGAGACCTTGCCTGGGGTGAGCTGGCAGGCCGACGCGATGCGGTTCTGCGACAGGCCGCCCCACTTCTTGATGAGCGAGAAGGCCGCGGCGAAGTCGTGCTCTGCCAGGGCTCGCTGTAAGTCGTCTCGTTCGAGGATCTCGGGGGCGAGCGGGCCGGGGGTGGTGGCGTCCATGGGGCCAACTTCCGGGCTGATCGTATGCGCTGCGTCGCGCCGTACCGAACCAAGAACGAGTGTATTGCCGCCTCGGTAACCCCTGCCGGTTATCGCGGAGTTGCACGCATCCGGCGACCCTCGATGCATGAACAGACCCCGGCGACCGCTCGCGACGGCCCCGGGGCGCGGCCAACCTGAGAGAGCAGGTCGACATGACGAACACTAAGGCCCCGGCCGAGCCCGGGGTCAAGATGACCATCCGCGTGTACACGGTGGACCGCCACGGCAGCGTCACCGAGGACCGCGGCACTGTCAGCATCCTGCACGGCCAGGAGCCGCTGCCGCAGATCTCCTTGGATCCGCCGTGCATGTGCCCCGTCACCGGGCCGGGAAGCCGGTGACGCGGTGAACTCCACACACCCTCACACCGACGCGCCACCGCTGGTCACGGCGGCCCTGCGCGCCGTAGCTGTCGAGTTCCTGGGGGAGTCGATGCTGCCCCGCTACGAGGACCTGCAACGCAGCGCCCGGGACTTCCAGCGTGACCTGTGGCAGCTCATCTCACAGATCGAGCAGCTCACGGAAGGCCGCGAAGACGCGCCGGCGCGTGTGGCCCTGGCCGGTATCGGCGAGGCCCGCAGGCGCCTGGACCTCATCGAGCGGCCGGGCCTGCACGGCGAAGTCGAGCGGGTGAAGCGGCTTGCCCGCTCCGTCATTGCCCTGTGCGACCACTACGACACGCTCACCGGCGTGGTGATGTGCCTGGCCTGCGACCAGCCGATCGAGAAGGGGAGACGTCGGCGCCGTACGACCAGGTCAGTCCCTCCGGCGGCGCGGCGCGAGCTGGCGGCCGCATTCACAACCGCTGTGTCAACGCCGTACGCCGCCGCTGAACAGCGGCCACCTCACCCTCGGGTGGAGGGAGGGGCTTCCACTCAACCTCTTGAGGAGATCAGTCGGTGAGGACGGAGACGCGCATGTCGAGTGCGACGGCGATCCTCAGCAGGTGCCCGAACCTCGGGTCGGACACTCCGGCTTCGATGCGCTGGAGGGTACGGCGGTCGATGCCGGTGATCTCAGCGAAGGATTCCTGGGTGTGGTCCGCGCCCAGACGCAAGTCCCGGATGCGGATGCCCAGCTCGCGACGTCGTTCGATGATTCAGCGCCCGTCCCGCTGGTGGTCCGGAAACCACCGGCGGGGCGGGTCAAGCTCCGGCCGTCCGCTCGCCCCCTGTAGCGGGCGGCCGGAGCGCACTGCCCCCACGAAGAGGAAGCGTCCGATGAAGCGGCAATGGATCACTGGTGACTGCTGGCTCGGGTGCGAGCGCACAGGAGTGCCGGTGATCTGGCTCGGCCCGGTGCAGTGGGACGGGCAGCACGCCCCGTTCTACGCGTGCGAGCCGTGCCTCGACCGCCTCAAGGCGCAGGCCGTCGCCTACTTCATGGACCGGCAGCCAACCATCGCATGACACGCACACACTCCCGCCCTGGGTCCCCACCCTGAAAGAGCCCGGGGCGGGTCCACGACGCACGTCCGAAGCGCTATCCACACAAGGAGGCACGAACGTGACCACTGCACACAAGCGCCAGTTGATCGACGCGCGAAACCTGATCAGCGCCGAGATGCGGGCAACCCTCGCCGCCAACATGCGCGACAAGTTCCCCCAATTGACGCCGGATAAGGCAGACCGCGGCGTCGGCCAGATGCTCGCCTTCCTCACGGCGTGCGACTATGCCGACCGGCCGCTCAGCCCCTCGCCACTCGTCGACGACTTCTGGCACGCCTTCCTGCTCCACACCAAGGCGTACCGGGAGTTCTGCGAGGAGACTTTCGGCCGGTTCCTGGACCACCAGCCCGGCTACCTCGACCCGGAGGAGCACGGTGGCGGCAAGGCGCTCCGGGCCCGGACGGTCGACGCGATCACCCTCGCCGGGTACGAGATCGACATGGAGTTCTGGCCCGAGCTGGACCTCGCGGAATGCTCGCAGTGTCACGCGAACTGCTCGGACAGCCCCAACCACCCCTGACGGTTCCCCCGGCCGCCCCCGGCCTGTGCCACGCTGTGGCCAGGCCGGGGGTCGCCCCCTTTTTTTTGCTCGACCAACCCAGGAGACCGCGGGTGGACCGCATCGAATGGCACGACCTACCAGCAGCGAGCCGGGCCGCCGTCGAGCGTCGCACGGGCCCGGTTGAAGAAGCCGAGACCGCGCCGCACGGCGTGATGTCCCGGCTCGCCTGTACGGTCCACACGCGAGAGGGCCGAGCGTTCATCAAGGGCACGCGACAAGACGACCCGCAGGCGTGGGTGTACCGCCACGAGGCACGCGTCACGTGCCGCGCACCGCACGCACCCCGCGTGCTGTGGGAGGTCGACACAGGCGGATGGCTGCTCTACGGGTACGAGTACGTCGACGGCCGGCATCCGGACCTGGCCCCGGGGTCCGACGATCTCGGCTTGCTTGTGCGTACCCTCACCGATCTGTCGAAGGCGCCCTGGCCCGAGATCATCAGCAAGAAGCCGCTTCACACACGGTGGGCCGACTTTCTGTCCAGTGACGTGCCGACCGCGCTACAGGGCCGAGCACTCGCCCACACGGACATGTCTCCGCACAACATGCTGGTGACCGGCACCGGCGAGCTGCTGCTACTGGACTGGGCACTCGCCTGCCCCGCCCCTGCGTGGGCGGACGCCGCGCTGACCATTCCCCGACTCATCTCGGCCGGCCACACTCCTGAGCAAGCCGAGGCGATCGCGCGGCAAGTGCCCGCCTACCACACCGCTGACCCGCCGACCGTGACCCTCTTTGCGCGCATCGTGTACGCCGCGTGGGAGCACTGGGAGCGTACGCGCCCGCTGCCTCACCGTGCAGTGCTCACTGCTGCCGCCCGCGACTGGGCAGCGTGCCGTGAGGCTGGGTCCACAATCCGCACGCCCTGAACGGCTTCGCATTGCCCCCTGACCGGTCCCGCTCGTCCGCTCCCCCCGTGGCGGATGAGCGGGGCCTTTTCGTGTCTGCCGGGGTGGCCGCCGTCTCACGATCTCTCACACATCTCTCACAGCCTGCGCGTGAGACGGCGGCCGATGCTCAGCTGACCTGGCCCTTTATTTGGGTGCTGGCCGGGGCCTTTCCCGAATGGTCGGTCTATAGACTCGGCACATGGTCCGGCATGGGGGTCGATCCGAGGTGGGGACGACCCGTCGCCCCAGTGGTCCGCGCGCCCTGCGCGCGCCCGGCCATGCCCGTGGGGCGCAGCAGCACCGCGGGCCGGCCGCGGCGCTGCGTTCGGCGCTGAGCGGGCGCAGCGTCGCCGGGCAGGTGTTCGTCCTCCAGGTGGTCATCGTGCTGCTGCTGGTCGTGGCCGCCGTGGTGGCGCTGGTGCTGCAGGTACGGCACGACAGCACGATCGAGGCCCGCAACCGCTCGGTCGCCGTCGCCGAGGCATTCGCGAACGCGCCGGGCACCCGCGAGGCGCTCGACGAACCCGATCCCACGGCTGTGCTGCAGCCGCGGGCCGAGGCGGCCCGCGAGGCGACCGGGGTCGACTTCATCGTCGTCATGAACACCGACGGGACCCGCTACACCCATCCCTTCCCCGACCGCATCGGCAAGAAGTTCGTCGGCACCCTTCAGCCCGCGCTGGCCGGGGGCGTCGTGACCGAGGAGATCCACGGCACGATCGGCCCCCTGGTGCAGGCCGTGGTGCCGATCAAGGACGACGACGGGAAGGTCGTCGGGCTGGTGTCGGCGGGCATCACGACGGAGAACGTGGGCGGCACCGCGAACGAGCAACTGCCGGTCCTGCTGGCCGCCGGGGCCGCGGGCCTCGCCCTCGCCACGGCGGGTACGGCGCTGGTCAGCAGACGGCTGCTGCGGCAGACTCACGGTCTGGGCCCGAACGAGATGACCCGTATGTACGAGCATCACGACGCGGTGCTGCACGCCGTCCGCGAGGGCGTGATGATCGTCGGCGACGAGGGGCGGCTGCTGCTCGCCAACGACGAGGCGCATCGGCTCCTCGACCTGCCCGCGGACGCCACCGGACGCCAGGTGCGCGACCTCGGCCTCGCCCCCGACACCGCCGACCTGCTGGCCTCAGGCCGGATCGCCACCGACGAGGTGCACCGGGTCGGGGACCGGCTGCTCGCGGTCAACCAGCGCCCGACCGACCTCCAGGGGGCGCCGGCCGGGAGCGTCGCCACACTCCGGGACTCGACCGAGCTGCGGGCCCTGTCCGGCCGGGCCGAGACGGCACGCGAACGGCTCAACATGCTGTACGACGCCGGGGTGGAGATCGGCACCAGCCTGGACGTGGCCCGTACCGCCGAGGAACTGGCGGAGCTGGCCGTACCGCGGTTCGCGGACTTCGCCACCGTGGACCTGTTCGAGGCGGTGCTGAGCGGCGGGCAGCCGGACCTGGGCGCCGATGTGCGTCGTACGGCGGTCGGCGGGATCCGCAAGGACGCGCCGCTCTACCCGCTGGGCCAGCAGATCCGGCTCGTGGCCTCGTCGCCCCAGGCCCGTGCCGTGCGCTCCGGCCAGGCGGTCCTGGAACCGCGGCTGAGCGAGGCGCCGGGCTGGCGGGCCCAGGACCTGGAGCGGTCCGCGCAGGTCGTGGAGTACGGCATCCACTCGCTGATCGCGGTGCCGCTGCGCGCCGGCTCCCTGGTGCTGGGCGTGGTCAGCTTCTGGCGTGCCGAGAAGCCGGAGCCCTTCGACGCGGACGAACTCGCCCTCGCCGAGGAGTTGGTGGCGCGGGCGGCCGTGTCCATCGACAACGCCCGCCGCTATACGCGCGAGCACAGCATGGCGGTGACGCTGCAGCGCAGTCTGCTGCCCCGCAACCTGCCCGAGCAGAACGCCCTGGAGATCGCCTACCGGTATCTGCCCGCCCAGGCGGGCGTGGGCGGGGACTGGTTCGACGTACTGCCGCTGTCCGGCGCCCGGGTCGCCCTCGTCGTGGGCGATGTCGTCGGCCATGGACTGCATGCCGCGGCCACCATGGGACGGCTGCGCACGGCCGTGCACAACTTCTCCGCGCTCGACCTGCCGCCCGACGAACTCCTGTCCCTGCTGGACGAGTTGGTCGGCCGTATCGACCAGGACGAGACGGTGGAGGGCGGCAGCGCTCCGGTCACCGGCGCGACCTGCCTGTACGCGATCTACGACCCGGTCTCCCGCACCTGCACCGTCGCCCGCGCCGGGCACCCGCCACCGGCTCTCATCCACCCGGACCGCAGCGTCGAGTTCGCCGACGTCCCCGCCGGTCCCCCGCTCGGCCTCGGCGGTCTGCCGTTCGAGACGGTCGACCTCGAACTGGCCGAGGGCAGCCGGCTCGTCCTGTACACGGACGGGCTCGTCGAGGACCGCGAGCGGGACATCGACGTCGGTCTGGAGCTGCTGCGTGCCGCGCTGGAGCAGGCCGACGACTCGCCCGAGGACACCTGCCGGGTGGTCCTCGACTCCCGGCTCACGGCCCGCTCCAGCGACGACATCGCCCTGATCGTGGCGCGCACCCGGGCGCTGGACGCCGACCGGGTCGCCGAGTGGCAGGTGCCGTCCGACCCGGCGGCCGTCGCGGACGTACGGGCCGAGGTCACGCGCCGGTTGGCGCGCTGGGGGCTGGACGAGCTGACCTTCGCCACGGAGCTGATCCTGAGCGAGCTCGTGACCAACGCGATCCGGTACGGCGGCGACCCCATCCACGTCAGGATGCTGCGCGACCGCACCCTGATCTGCGAGGTCTTCGACAGCAGCAGCACCTCTCCGCACCTGAGGTACGCCGCGATGACGGACGAGGGCGGGCGTGGCCTGTTCCTCGTCGCCCAGCTCGCCGAGCGCTGGGGCACGCGCTACACGCCCGACGGCAAGGTCATCTGGGCGGAACAGCCGCTGCCGTGACCCCTGGCGGGCGGCGCTGACGCCCGCCCGTTTGTTCATCCCTACGAAGTTGTGACGCGACGGGTGTCCAACGCCTTCAGCGTCTGATAGGAAACCTTCCTATCAGTGCCACGTACCTCCAACCCCCCACCCCCCACCATCACTTGGAGCACCCGTGAGGCACCCCACTCGCCGTACCCTGCTCGCCGTGATCGGCGCGTCGGCCACCGCGATCCCCCTGCTCAACGCCCCGCACGCCGGCGCCGTCCGCGCGCCCGGACTCGACGACCCGGCGAAGAAGGAGATCGCCATGAAGCTCGTGTCGAGCGCGGAGAACTCCTCGCTCGACTGGAAGGCGCAGTACCAGTACATCGAGGACATCGGCGACGGCCGCGGCTACACCGCCGGGATCGTCGGCTTCTGCTCCGGCACCGGCGACATGCTCGACCTGGTGGAGCTCTACGCCGACCGCGAGCCCGGCAACGTGCTGGCCGACTACCTGCCCGCCCTGCGCGAGGTCAACGGCTCCGACTCACATGAGGGCCTCGACCCGCACTACCCCCGGGACTGGCGGCGGGCAGCGCAGGACAGCGCCTTCCAGCAGGCACAGAACGACGAACGCGACCGGGTGTACTTCAACCCGGCCGTGCGGCAGGGGAAGGCCGACGGGCTGCGCGTACTCGGCCAGTTCGCGTACTACGACGCCCTCGTCATGCACGGCAACGGCTCCGACAGCGCCAGCTTCGGGAGCATCCGCAGGCGGGCCCTGCAGAGCGCACGGCCGCCGGCGCAGGGCGGCGACGAGGTGACGTACCTCGACGCCTTCCTCGACGCCCGCGTGTGGGCGATGAAGCAGGAGGAGGCACACAGCGACACCAGCCGGGTCGACACGGCCCAGCGGGTCTTCCTGCGCGAGGGCAACCTCAACCTCGACCCGCCGCTGGACTGGAAGGTCTACGGGGACAGTTACCACATCGACTGACCCCGCCGTCACGGCTGCCGCACCGCACCCGGTGCGGCAGCCCCCAGGGGGCGCCGCGAGGCCCCCATCCCCCATAACGTAGCCTTATGAGCTCATAGACCGGACCCGCGTACCGACTTAGGGTTACCTTAGTTTAGGCTTCCCGTTCGAGATCGTCTGTCACCGCTCGAAGGGAACCTGATCATGCCCCGCCCCCTGCGGGTAGCCATCGTCGGAGCCGGCCCCGCCGGGATCTACGCCGCCGACGCGTTGCTCAAGTCCGACGTGGCCGCCGAACCCGGTGTGTCCATCGACCTCTTCGAGCGCATGCCGGCCCCCTTCGGGCTGATCCGGTACGGCGTCGCCCCCGACCACCCGAGGATCAAGGGCATCATCACCGCTCTGCACCAGGTGCTGGACAAGCCGCAGATCCGTCTGTTCGGCAACGTGGACTACCCCACCGACATCAGCCTGGACGACCTGCGCGCGTTCTACGACGCGGTGATCTTCTCCACCGGGGCCACGGCCGACCGCGACCTGTCGATCCCCGGCGTCGACCTCGACGGCTCGTACGGCGCCGCGGACTTCGTCTCCTGGTACGACGGCCACCCGGACGTACCGCGCACCTGGCCGCTCACGGCCAGGAAGGTCGCCGTCCTCGGCGTCGGCAATGTGGCGCTCGACGTGGCGCGCATCCTCGCCAAGACCGCGGACGAGCTGCTGCCCACCGAGATACCGCCGAACGTCTACGACGGCCTGAAGGCCAACGAGGCCGTGGAGATCCATGTGTTCGGCCGCCGCGGCCCGGCGCAGGCGAAGTTCTCCCCGATGGAACTGCGCGAGCTGGACCACTCCCCCACCATCGAGGTCATCGTCGACCCCGAGGACATCGACTACGACGAGGGCTCGATCGAGACCCGGCGCGGCAACAAGCAGGCCGACATGGTCGCCAAGACCCTGGAGAACTGGGCCATTCGCGACGTCGGCGACCGGCCGCACAAACTGTTCCTGCACTTCTTCGAGTCGCCCACCGAGATCCTCGGCGCGGACGGCAAGGTCGTCGGCCTGCGCACCGAGCGCACCGCCCTCGACGGCACCGGCAACGTCAAGGGCACCGGCGAGTTCAAGGACTGGGACGTCACGGCGGTCTACCGCGCCGTCGGCTATCTCTCCGACAAGCTCCCCAAGCTGCCCTGGGACCTCGACTCGGGCACGGTCCCGGACGAGGGCGGCCGGGTCATCCAGGAGAGCGGCGAGCACCTGCAGTCGACGTATGTCACCGGCTGGATCCGGCGCGGTCCCGTGGGGCTGATCGGCCACACCAAGGGCGACGCCAACGAGACGGTGTCCAACCTGCTGGCCGACCACGCGGGCGGCCGTCTGCACACGCCGGCTTCGCCCGAGCCGGACGCCGTGGACGCGTTCCTCGCCGAGCGGAACGTCCGGTTCACCACCTGGGACGGCTGGTACAAGCTGGACGCCGCGGAGAAGGCGCTGGGCGAGCCGCAGGGTCGCGAGCGGGTGAAGCTCGTCGAGCGCGAGGACATGCTCAAGGCCAGCGGCGCCTGAGAGAGCGCGATCAAGGGGTCCGGGGGCTGTGTTCCCGGACCCCTTGGTGCAACTACCGCACGTGAACCGCCCATTCACCGATCCGTGAGTTCGGCGGCACCGAACGAGACGTCGAACCTGTCGCACCAGATGCTGACGCTGCTGTACTTGGCGGGATCGACCTCCTTGGGCAGGGCGTAGTTCTGGCTGCCCTTGTTGCCCTTCAGCTTGCCGAGGCTGACGTACTCCCCGTCGTCGAAGACCCGCCACCCGGCGACGCCCTCCTTCACCGGCGCGTCGGTCAGCCACACACGGAGGTCCGGGCCGTTACTGGTCTCCAGGCCCTCCAGCCGTACGACATGGGAGCCGTCGGCCAGACGTACGAGCTTCACCGTGCCCGAGGTGGCGTGCTCGTGGCTGATCAACTCGCCACTGGCCAGCGTCTGCGGCTCCTGCGCTGCCGGTGACCGACTTGCCTCGGCCGATGCGGAAGAGGACGGGGACGGGGACGGGGCGACCTCGGGGAGCGCCTCCACCACCGTCTCGTCCTGCCAGAGCTTCCAGGGCTGGAACCAGTACAGCCCCGCACCGACTCCGGCGAATGCCACCACCAGCGCCCCGATGACCCATGGCTTGGTCAGCACCTTGCGCACGCGCCCCATCCCGCCCCACTTCCTGAGAACTGTCTGTCGCCCCCATTCCAGCGGACCGGGGCGTCCTCGCACATGTCGCAGGTGGTGACGGAAGTCTTACGTCGGTGGCGGCGAACAGGACCCGCCCCAATGCGGATGGTGGGCAAGCCCTGTTCGCCGGGAGTCATTGTCATGGCCGGGCCGGGTCCGGGCCACGAGTGAAGGGCCGCTCGCCGAAGTGCGACGATCACACCCCGTGTGCGCGCCGCGCCTCCCGTGTGCCCACGCGGGCGGGACCCCGCGTGTTCCGGCTCGACCTGCGGCGACGATACTGGCAGTTGTACGGTCACCTCGCATACAGATGGACTCATGACGACCTCCACCGCCGTCCACTCCACGATTCCGTCCACCGTGTGGCTCGCCCGTGGCCGCTACGCCGGACCCGACGCGGACGCCGTCGTCCGGCTCACGCTCCGGCGTCGCAAGCAGAACGGGGTCCTGGACGACCACCTCGAGGTCACCGAGGACGCCCTCGAGGGAATCTTCGAGGCCCGATGGCAGGTCGCCGACACCGTGACCGTACGGGCCCGGCTGACGTTCGCCCCCGCTTCCGAGGACGGACGGGAGTGGGTTCTGGTCGCGGAGGCGGACCGGCCGTGGGACCCCGACTGGCCCTCCCCCGTCACCATGTTCTGGCCCGAGGCACCGGATTCCGCCTGGGACCACGAGCCGGTCACGGGACTGCGCTTCCGGGACGCCAACCGCCTGCCCGCGGACGACAAGGCCCTGCGGCGCCTCCTGCGGGACTCCGTGCGCGGCAGCTGGGGCATCCACATCGTCGTCCACGAGGCCATGACCCCCGACGAGCGCGGACAGCTGCCGCTGGCCCGGCTGCTGCCGCCGAGCCTGCGGCACTGCGTGGTCGAGCACCGTGCCGCGCCGCATCAGCTGCGCGCGGTGAACTGGGCGCTGCGCGAGTTCGGCGTGGAGGTGCCGCGCGGCGGCGCCCTGGTGCTGTCCAAGGCGCCGGCCCGCGACGGGGACGACGCCCAGGACCTGGCCGTACGCAGCGTCTTCCTGGACGGGTCGGAGCCGACGGAACTGATCGACATCCTGACGCGGTACGCCGTCTCCGCCCGGCCGCTGCCGGACGGCGCCGAAGCGGCCGTCAGCGCGTTCCGGGAGGACTGGCGGCTGCTGACGCTCGAAGAGGACCTCGCCCGTCAGCGCCAGTTGGTGGCCATGTACGCCGAAGCGCTCGACGCCATGACGAAGTCCCGGGATCTGTACCGGGAGGCGGCCGAGCGCGCCAACGAGGCACTGGCCGCGTACCGGGAGTCCTCCGCCGCCGCTCCCCGGGAACCGGTCGCGCCCGACGCGCACGCCAACTCCCCGCTCCAGCAGCTGACGCGCACGTTCGGACGCCTCAAGGGCACCGCCAGAGCGCGGCGGCGTGAGGAGGACGACGCCGGCTGAGCGAGGTCGTCAGTCGCCCGTACGGTGCGCCTGCGCCGTACGGGGCGTGTCGGCCGTGCGCTGGGCCTCCGCCATCAGTCGTGCCACCGAGTCCGCGCCGGGTGACTGGGCCGCCAGGCTCACCAGCAGGGCGATCAGCGTTGCCAGTGCCGCGCATACGGCGATCAGGCCGGTGGCCCAGTTCGGTGCGAGGGTGAGATCCAGTGCCTGGGACAGGTCGGCGGAGTCCAGCCAGGCCTCGAAGACCTGGGTCGCGGCCAGCGCCGCCGGGACCACGACGGCCGCCGCCAGCACGGGCAGCGCGGCCCGCACGGTCAGCAGCAGGGCCAGGACCAGGCACAGGGCCGACACCCCGAGCGTCAAGCCGTACACCTGCGGCGAGGAGCCGTCGCGTTGCGGCGGGAACCAGAGCAGGCCGCAGACGGCGAGGGCCGCGACGGAGAGCCGACTCGGCCAGCGGGGAGCCCTGTTGACCGAGGGCGGGCGACCGGGGGGCGGCGGAGGGACGGCGCCCGGGGTCGGTTCGCCCTCGGGTCCATGGCCGAACGGCGGCCAGTCGGGCGGCTCGTCGACGGTTTCCGCGCTGCGCGCGACGGCCAGCCGCCCGATCAGCTCCACGAGTTCCTCGACGGGACGCCCGGTCGCGACCGCCCGTACCGCCTCCTGCCCGCAGTGGGGTTCCAGGGGCGCCCGGTGCATCAGGTCCATCAGCCGGGTCACCTCCTCCACCGGGCGGGCCCCTGCCGCGGCGCGGATCGCCTCGTCCGCGCAGCCGGCGTCGCGTGGCGGCCGGGTCAGCAGGATGACGAGCCGGGTGACGTCCTCCACGGACCGGGTCACGCCCACCGCGCGGAGCGCGTCCACCGTGGCCTGCGCGTACTGCGGTGACTGCTCCAGCAGCGTGATGAGGTGGGCGACCTCTTCCAGGGGCCGGTCGGCGACGGCGGCCTGCACGAGGCCGCCGAGCGGGTCGCCGTGCCGCGCCCCGGTGGCGGGTATGACAGGTTCGTTCGAACCCGGCGATGCGGAACTGGTCGTCATGGTCGGCTCCCTGGGAAGAGTGCGGTTGCTCTCGCGCCCCCGACACGCGACACGCGACGTATCGCTGACCATTCCAGGCGCACGCGCGGCACCCTGCCACTCAGGTGGGCCACAGGTATGACTGTCCTGCCCCCGGCAGGCGATACAAGCACCGCAAACGGGCAATCCGCATAGAGGAAGCCCGGCCCGAGGAGGTCCCGTGGATTCGACCACTGAATGGATCGTCGTGGCGGCGGTCCTGGCGGCGGCGCTGCTGACCGTGGCCGTCGGACTGCTGGTGCGGCTGGTCCGGGCCCGGCGCGCGCTGCGCCGGGCGGGACTGCCGACCGGACCGCGCTGGGTGTTCTGGGGTGCCCTGCTCTACTTCGTGCTGCCCACCGACCTGGTGCCGGATCCGGTGTACCTGGACGACATCGGCGTACTGCTCCTCGCCCTGCGCTCCCTGCGCGCGCCTCTCGGCGCTTCGCGCGCCGACCGCCGGAATGGTCCCGCCTGAACCCGAGGACGTCTTTTCGCGTCTCAAGAACGGGAACTGACTGTGATTACGCAGCGTAAGGAAACCATTCACTCGTTCGATTCGTATAAGTCTCTGGAAAGCGAAGGAAGTCGGCGGACCATGCCTTGCCGCCAGCCGACCGCAGCTGATCGGCACAGCACCGACGAGGGAGAGACGATGCAACCATTCACGCTCAACTACGCACGTCCGGCAGCAGAGTTGGAAGTCACCACTCCGTACATCTATGACTCCGGACTGCAGTTGAACGTGCTCATGGACGGGCGGATAGCCGCCCGTGACCTTGCTCTGCTGAGGGAACTGGGGACCACGACGTCGACCGCGGGCTCGAAGACTCACTTCGACGACTGAACACGGACCGGCGACGATGACCGTCCTGATCCTGACCTCTGAAGCGGATGTGACAGCCGACTTGGTGGTGGTGCACCTCAACGTGTCCGGGGTACCGGTGATCCGGCTCGACCCCGCCGATGTGACCGGCGATGTCGCGCTGTCCGGGGAGTATGTGCACGGTGCGTTCCGCGGCCATCTGTCGGCCGGGGGGCGGCTGGTGAGCATCGAGGCGGTGCGCTCGATCTGGGTGCGCCGGCCGGGGGCTGCGGCCACGCGCGCCCCCGCGCCGTCCTCCTGGCTGACGGAGGAGGCCTCACAGGCTCTGTACGGCATGCTCCGCGGTTCGGAAGCGCGCTGGATGAACCATCCGGACGCGGCCCGCCGGGCCCGCCACAAGCCGTGGCAGCTCCGGCTGGCCCAGCGGTGCGGCCTGCCCGTGCCGGCGACCCTGATCACGACGTTTCCGCAGGCCGCCCGGGAGTTCTCCGAGCGCTACCCCGATCTGGTCGTCAAGCCGGTCTCCGGGGCGCATCCGCAGGACCCGCCGCGCGCGGTGCCGACCAGCAGGGTGGCACCCGGCACGGACTTCGCCGCTGTCGCGTTCGGTCCGACCCTGCTGCAACGGCGTATCGCCAAGCGGGCCGACATCCGCCTCACGGCCGTCGGCGACCGGATGCTCGCCGCCCGCAAGGCGACGGCCGCGGACACCGACCCCGACCAGGTGGACGTCCGCTTCACCCCCTCCGACTCCCCGTGGCGGGCCGCCGAGGTGCCGCCGCGCGTCGCCGCCGCCGTCCGCCTCTACCTCCGTGAGGCGGAACTGGCCTACGGCGCCTTCGACTTCGCCGAGGACGCAGACGGCACCTGGTGGTTCCTTGAGTGCAACCAGTCGGGCCAGTTCGGCTTCATCGAGGTGGACACCGGTCAGCCGATCGCCCGCAGCATCGCGGAGTGGCTGGCGCAACCGGGTCCGGAACGGCGCTCGCAGGTCAACGGCACGAACAGGGCGGTCTCTTGACGGGCGGACGGCAGGCGGTCAGTGCGGCCGGGGGCCGGGCGGCAGGGCCGAGCGCTGCCACCCCGCGCCCGGATGCGACGGGCGTTGCTCAAGGCCGGGCGCATGCCCGTGGGACTGCAGCGGCCGCATGGCGAACTCCAGTTCCCTGCTGACGCGTTCGGCCTCCGTGCGGGCCTGGGAGGGTACGTCGCCGCGCTCGGCGACCAGCCGGTCGTAGATGGGGGAATCCTGGAACACCCGTCAACGTGCCTTTCAGTCATGGCCCATGCGCATGGGCACGACTGTCGAGTGTAGGCGCAGCGGCACACGGCGACGTGAATTCCGCCGGAGGCTTGACCTCAGGCGCCGGTTGTGGAACCGGGCCGGACGATCATGAGGACGGTGACCGTGGCCCACAGCAGGTTGAAGATGCCGGTGAACATGGCGAGTTGGGCGGTGTGCGCGCGCTCCACGGGCCGGCTCGCGCCGAGTTCGCCGAGCAGCTCGTCCTGGCGGGGCAGCACGAAGGCGACCAGAACGCCCGCCGCCGCCGCGGTCAGGGCGATGGAGGTGATCAGCCAGCCGTCGCCCAGCACACCCATCGCGGCAGCCGTGGCGAACCCCAGCAGCGGCACCGCCAGTCCGATCCCGGAGTACACACGGCAGATGCGGTGCAGCATCCGGACGGTGCTCACCGCCGCCGGATCGGGCCCTTCACCGTCGGCGTGCGCGCGCCGGGCCGCCGGCGGGAACATGCTGGCGGCGACGGTGACGGGGCCGACGGCGATGATCGCGGCGAGGACGTGCAGGGACAGCAGGATCTTGGTCATCGAAGGGCGTCCAGGGTCGAAGGGCCTCGGGCCCGGTCCACGTTATGGATCTTCGTGGCGACCGCACAGGGGCTGGAATGACAGCTTTCAACGGATTCTCGCCAAGCCCTACACCAGCCCTTTCCTTTGAGCCTGCCGGTGAATCGGGGTGGCGGGAATCCGTCTATCGTGGCCTTCATGCACAGTGTGGCGATCCTGGTCCTCCACGAGGTGGTGCCGTTCGACATGGCGACGCCCCTGCAGGTGTTCGGGCTGACGCGGCTGCCCGACGGCCGCCATCCCTATCGGGTCCGGCTCTGCGCCGAGTCCCCGGAGGTGCGCACGCACGGTTTCGCGCTGAAGGTCGACGTGGGGCTGGAGGCACTGTCGGAGGCCGACACCGTCATCGTGCCGGGCTGCGCTCAGGGCGCGCCTCCCCCGTCCGACCGGGTGGTCGCGGCGCTGCGGCAGGCGGCGCAGGCAGGTACCCGGATCGCGTCCGTGTGCGTCGGCGCGTTCGTGCTGGCGGAGACCGGGCTGCTGGACGGGCAGCGCGCCACCACCCATTGGGTGGCCGCCGATGTGCTGGCCCACCGCTTCCCGGACATCAAGGTGGAGCCGGACGTGCTGTATGTCGACAACGGCCAGATCCTCACCTCAGCCGGCGCCGCAGCCGGACTCGACATGTGCCTGCACATGATCCGCCAGGACCTGGGGTCGGCCGTCGCCGCGGACGCCGCCCGGCTGTCCGTCATGCCGCTGGAACGGGAGGGCGGCCAGGCCCAGTTCATCGTGCACGAACACCCGCCCGTGCCGCGCGGCTCGACGCTGGAGCCGCTGCTGGAGTGGATCGAGGACAACCTCGCCCACGAGATCACCCTGTCCGCGCTGGCGGCGCGCTCCGGGATGAGCGAGCGCACCTTCAGCCGTCGTTTCCGCGAGCAGACGGGCAGCACGCCCCTGCAGTGGGTGCTCCGGGCGCGGGTGCGGCGCGCCCAGTATCTGCTGGAGAACAGCGACCATCCGGTCGAACGGGTCGCGCAGCTGGCGGGGTTCGGCTCGGCGACCGCGTTCCGGGAGCGGTTCCGCCGGGTGGTCGGCACCAGCCCGCAGGCGTACCGGGCGGCCTTCCACGGAAAGGCCGGGGCGATGAAGCGTTCCTGACGTCCTCCCGCCCACGGACGCTCATCTTCCGTTGCCCGGCTCACACTTGACGCATTGCTGACGATTGCCGCTCGAATCCGACCAACGTCACGACAGTCACCCGGTCACGGACGATCCGCCCGATAACACCCGCTTCCCCGCGCCGCCGCGGGCAGTTGAGCAGGAGGCATTCCCCTCAGGAGGAACGGTCTTCGCCCATGCACGTCTCCCATCGCCTGCTCTGCGGGCTGTACGTCCTCACCAGCGCGGGACTCGCCTGGACGGCGGTCCTCGAACTCCTCTGCGGTCTCGTGTGGGCGGCGCTGCTGTTCACGGCCGCCAGTCTCGTCCCGGTCATCGCCGTCGTACGGGAAACGGTCCTGCACGACGAGCGCCGTACCGTCGCCGCGCTGCGCGCCCAGGCGGCCGCCACGCAGGGGCGGGGCGACGGGGCCGCCGACGAGATCGTCCGCTCGGAGCTGTACGCCGCCTGCTGCGAGCGCTGGTGGACGAGTTGCGGCACCGACCACGACGCGTCCTGCCCGCACCGGATCCCGCGGAGCAGCGCCGCCTGACCGGACACGGCGTCAGGCGACCTGCCCGGTGTGCAGTGCGGTGTACTCACCGCCCCGGCGCAGCAGTTCCTCGTGTGTCCCGATCTCCCGGATCCGGCCGTCCCGCATCACCACGATCCGGTCCGCGCCCCGCACGGTGGATAGCCGGTGCGCCACCACGAACGTGGTGCGCCCGCGCAGCAGCCGGGCGAGCGCCTGCTGCACCAGCGCCTCCGACCGGGTGTCCAGCGCCGAGGTGGCCTCGTCGAGGACGAGCACCTTGGGGTCCCTGATCAGCGCCCGGGCGATGGCGAGGCGCTGCCGCTGCCCGCCGGAAAGCCGGGCGCCGCGCTCGCCGACCACCGTGTCGAGTCCCTGCGGCAGCCGGTCGACGAACTCCAGCGCGTTGGCGTCGCGCAGCGCCGCGCGGACCGTCTCCTCGTCGGCCTCGTCCATGCCGTAGGCGACGTTCTCCCGGACGGTGCCGTCGAACAGGATCGACTCCTGCGGCACCACGGAGACGAAGCGCCGGTAGGTGCGCAGGTCGAGGGTGTTCATGTCGGTGCCGTCGAGCAGCAGCCGGCCCGAGGTCGGCCGGATGAACCCGATGACGAGGTTGAGGACGGTGGACTTGCCCGCGCCGGACGCTCCGACCAGCGCGACGGTCTCGCCCGGCGCGACGGAGAGCGAGAAGTCCTGTACGGCGGGCCGGTCGCCGTCCTCGTAGGCATGCGCGACGTGCTCGAAGGTGACGGACCCGCGCAGCGACGTCAGTTCGCCCTTGCCCTCGTTGTCCTCGAGTTCGGGAGCCTGGAGCACCTCACCGACCGAGCGCACGGACTCGAGCCCCTTGGTGATGACCGGGGCGAGGCCTGCCAACGTTGTCGTGGAGTTGGTGAGCGTCGTCAGGAAGGCGCTGAGCATCACGACGTCGCCGGGGGTGACGCCCCAGACGTCGTAGTACGACACCAGCGCGGCGCCGGCGAGGACGAGCACGCCGACCACGTTCAGGACCACCCAGGCCAGTGAGCCGAAGCGGCCGTTGACGAGGTCGAGGCGCATGCCGGAGGTCAGCAGTCGGCTCAGCGTGCCGTCCATGCGGCGCAGCGCCTTGCCCTCCAGGCCGTGGGCCCGGGTGACGGGGATGAGGCGGGTCATCTCGGTGACCCGGGAGGACAGGGTCTCGACCTCGTGCCGGAAGTGCTCGTTGTGGGTGCGCAGCCGGGCCCTGAGCCGGGCCACGACGAGCGCCGCGGCGGGCACGACCACCAGGAACACCGGGACGAACTCGGGTGTGCGGACGGCGATGATGACGAGGCCGCCGACGAGCACGGTGGTCGCCCCGAGGCCGGTCTCGGCGGTCTGCTGCACCATCTGCTCGACCGTCTCCACGTCGCGCACAACCTTGGCCTGGAGCACTCCGGCACTGACCCGGGAGTGGTAGCCGATGGACAACTGCTGCATGCGGGTGCACAGGGCGGAGCGCAGCGTGGTGCCCATGCGGCGGACGCTGCCGTACAGGAGCCGGACGTACAGCACGTGCAGGGGATAGTTGACGGCCAGGATGAAGAGGATGATCCCGGTGCTGGTCCAGAGTCGGCTGATCGGCTGGTGCTGGACCACGGTGTCGATGATGGACGCGGTGATCAGGGGCAGCAGCCAGACCGGGCTGTGCTTGACCGTGAAGACGCCGACCGCCGCCGCCAGACGGTGGCGGTCGGCGCGGAACAGGTAGGCGAGGGTGCGGATCGGGTGTTCGCCCCGGTAGCGATGGTCGAGCGGTCTCTCCAACGACGAAGCCATGGGCGGCTTTTCCTCCCCGGTGGCCGGTGACGGTGCGGCGGACAAAGGGGAGCAAGCGCTTTCTCCCCGGCGCTTTCTTCCCCGGCCGACCGGCCGTACACCAGCCTGTGGAGGTCCGCTGCGATCAGGCCCCTATGGCCCGCGCCAGTTCCGTCGTGGCCTGGGCGATCTCGGTGTCCTCGTCGTTCATCAGCCGCCGCAGTTCACCGCGCCGGTCACGCACGGCCTGGCGCGCCCGGCGCTCCCACACCACGTGGTTCTCGCGATGGTGCAGCAGTTTCGGGTAGACGGCCGCGGTGCTCTCCCACTGGCGGGCGTCGGCGATGCTCCTGAGCAGCTGGATGATCTGCGCGCGGCAGGTCACATGGGGCAGTTGGGCGAGTTCCCACAGGAACGGCACGGTGGCTGCCGTCGCCTGCTCCACCACGAAGCCGTACTGACAGATACGGGTGCGCAGGTCGTCGAGTGCGGAGCGGGCGGTGTCGGCGTCACCCCACGCGACGCTGTTGAGCAGCAGCGGGATGGCCGCCGCGGAGCCGGTGGAGTCCTTGATCTCGCGCCACTGAACCCGCCCCAGCGCCATCAGGGGCGTGGTGCGTGCCACGCCCGTCGGCTGTACGTCGCGCTGTGCTGCCTCGCTCGACGTGTGGCGTGGTCGGTCCGCAGGTGATGACACGGCATCTCCCCGATGCGACATCAGAACTGGGCGCCAGATGCAGGGTTGACGCCGCAGCTATTATCCACAGCGAACGCGCCCGCGTGCAATTGCACGGGAAATTGCGTGAGAAGAGGGCCGGAGCGGGTAGGACCGTCGCGATGCCCCCTGTGCAGGGGCGTGGGTCGTGAACAGCAAGGAGACTGCGGTGGCACCAGTACACAACGGAGTTCGGGCCAGTTCGCTGGACGCCCACTGGATCAAGAGCCGACACAGCAACGCCGAGGGCAACTGCGTCGAGATCGCCACGCTGGTCGAGGGAGGTGTCGCGCTGCGCAACTCCCGCGATCCCGATGGTCCCGCCCTGGTCTACACGGCGGCCGAGTTGGCGGCTTTCCTGGCCGGCGCGAAGGACGGCGAGTTCGACCATCTGCTGTAGCCGGACAGGTCAACTCCCTTGCTGCGACGGGCAGCCTGGAGCACGTCCGGTGCGATAGGGTGAGTCACCCTCATGCCGGTCCGCGGGAGTCAGGATGTCAGCAGAGTCGCATCGCATCTCCCTGCTCGAACCCTATCTCGACCGGCCCGAGCCCGCGCCGACTCTCCTGAAAATGCTGGTCGGTGTGCAGTTGGCGGGCTTCCGTGAGGACGCCGGACTCGCCCAGGACCAGGCGGCACGCGCCCTGGGCTTCAGTCCCGCCAAGCTCTCGCGCATCGAGGCGGGCAAGGGCCGCCGTCCCCCGGCGGAGAACGACGTCCGCGCGCTGCTGGAGCTGTACGGCACGGACGACTACGAGGCGTCGGTGCTGCTGAAGCTGCTGCACCGGGCCGGTGAGCCGGGGTGGTGGCAGCGCTACGACAAGCGTCTGATGCCCGAGTGGTTCGACCGGCTGGTGGGGTTGCAGGAGGCGGCGGCCTCGATCCGTACCTTCGAGATCCAGTACGTCCCGGGCCTGCTGCAGACTCCGGAGTACACCCAGGCCGTGGTGCGGCGGGGTCTGCCCACCGCGCCCACCGCCGAGGTCCGGCGCCGGGTCGAACTGCGCACGCGGCGGACGGAGTTGTTGCTGCGGGCGGACGCTCCGCAACTGTGGGCGGTGATCGACGAATCGGTGCTGCTGCGGGTTCTGGGCAGCGTGGACGTCATGCGCGAGCAGCTGGCACATCTGGTCGGGATGGCGCAGCGGTCGAACGTGACCGTGCAGGTCGTGCCGCTGGACGTGACGAACGCGTCGGCGCCGGCCATACCGATCACGTATCTGCGCTTCGGCGGTCTCGATCTGCCCGACGTCGTCTATCTGGAGCACATCAGGAGCGCCAACTTCCTGGAGGACCAGGACGAGACGGAGGAGTACCGGCTCGCCCTGGACCGGCTGGCCGACGAGGCGCTCACGCCTCGCGCGTCGCTGGAGCTGTTGCGCGAGACGATGGAGCAGCGGTATTCCAAGGACTGACAGTCCAGGACCTGACAGCCCAGGACCTGTTCGACCTCAGGGGAGGCGGCCGACGCCGCCGAACTCGATCCATTCGTGGGTGAGCTGACGGGGCGCCACCTCGGAGTCGGGCCGCCAGGTGGACACCTCCACGAGGCCCGGTTCGAGGATCTCCAGTCCTTCGAAGAGTGCGGCGACGTCCTTCTCCTGCCGCACACGCCCCCAGTGGCCCTGGGTGGCCTTGTCCATGAAGTCCGTGACGAAGGCGCGCACTTCGGGGTCCTCGCTGACCAGCTGGCACATCACCATGAAACTGCCGGGCACCAGTCGTCCGGCCACGCGGCGGGCCAGGGCGAGGGGGCCGTCCGTGTCGCTGTCCGGGATGCAGTGCATCACCGAGTTGAAGAGCACGGCGACCGGCTGGGAGAAGTCGATCAGGCGCCGGGTGTCGGGGTGCGCGAAGATCGCGTCGGTCTCGCGCATGTCCGCGTGGATGACGGCGGTGCGCTCGTCCTGCTCCAGCAGTGCCCGGCCGTGGACCAGCACCATGGGGTCGTTGTCGACGTAGACCACGTGGGAGTCGGGGTGCACGCGTTGGGCGACCTGGTGCACGTTGTCCTGGGTGGGCAGGCCGGATCCGTGGTCGAGGAACTGGCGGATTCCGTAGTCCTCGGCGAGCGTTCGGACGACGCGCTGGAGGAAGCGCCGGTTGTTGATGGCGAGCCGACGGGTGCTGGGCACGACCTTGTCGAGTTCCTCGCAGGCCGCGCGGTCGGCGGCGTAGTTGTCCTTGCCGCCCAGGTAGTGGTCGTACATCCGGGCTGCGGTCGGCACATCGGCGTCGATCGACGTGGACAGCTGCTTGTCGGTGTGCATCGTTCCCCCGGCCTCGTTGCCGCGCCAACTGGACTGGCCTGACTGGGGATACATCCTAGGGACCCGGCGACCCGCGCGACCAGCCCATCGGCGAACCGGCCCTCCTGATGAAGGACTTGGCGAACACCGCGGTGACCGGGGCCGGAAGCGGCCCCGGTCACAACCGCGGAGTTGCCGGCGGTGTCGGCTCAGGTGGCGTCCAGCTCGGCGATCTCCTCGGGGGTGAGCACCAGGTTCGCGGCCTCGCAGGAGTCGCGGATGGTCTCCGGCCGGCTTGCGCCCGGGATCGGTACGACGACCGGTGACTTGGTGAGCATCCAGGCCAGGCAGACACGCTGCGGGCTCACGCCGTGGGCCTCGGCGATGCGGGCGAACGGCGCGTGGACGGAGCCGAGTTCACCGGATCGGGTGATGCCGCCGAGCGGGCTCCAGGGCAGGAACGCGATGCCGAGTTCGTCGCACAGGCGCAGCTCCGGCTCACTGGAGCGGAAGGCCGGGGAGAACTGGTTCTGCACGGAGACCAGGCGTCCGCCGAGGATCTCGTTCGCCTGCTTGATCTGCTCCGGGTTGGCGTTGGAGATCCCCGCCAGGCGGATCTTGCCGTCGTCCAGCAGGTCACGCACCGCGCCGACGGACTCGGCGTAGGGCACGCGCGGGTCGGGGCGGTGGAACTGGTAGAGGCCGATGGCCTCCACGCCGAGCCGGCGCAGGGACGCCTCGCAGGCCGCCTTGATGTGCTCGGGGCTGCCGTCCAGGGTCCAGCTGCCGTCGCCGGGGCGCAGATGGCCGCCCTTGGTGGCGACCAGGACGTCCGCTCCCCGATCGTGGGAGGCGAGGGCTTTGGCGATCAGCGTCTCGTTGTGGCCGACCTCGTCGGCGTGCAGGTGGTAGGCGTCCGCCGTGTCGATCAGCGTCACGCCGGCGTCGAGCGCGGCGTGGATGGTCGCGAGGGACCGGGCCTCGTCCGGTCGCCCCTCGATCGACATGGGCATACCGCCCAGGCCTATCGCGCTGACGTCGACGTCACCGATGCGGCGAGTGTGCATGTGGTAGTGACCTCTTTCGGCTGTCGTGGGGGATCACCCCTTAGCCTCGCTGGCCTGCCGCCAGTAGTCCAATAGAAGAAAGAGAACGCATTCAGCACGCGAGCGACTCAATCCGCGCTCCCGTGCGTCTTTGCGTCGACCGGGTTGCTCCATGGCCGGGACCATGTGCGAGGCTCACCCGGCACCCGGCTCGGCATCGCGGAAAGGCGACGGCATGCGCATAGGACTGCTCGGCACCGGCCCCTGGGCACAGATGGCTCACGCACCCGCCCTGAGCGAGCACCCCGACCTGGACTTCGCCGGCGTGTGGGGCCGTCGTCCGGAGGCCGCCAAGGAACTGGCCGAACGCCACGGGACGCGGGCGTACGACGATGTCGACGCCCTGCTCGCCGACGTGGACGCCGTCGCGGTCGCCCTGCCTCCGGACGTCCAGGCGGGGCTCGCCGCGCGGGCCGCACGGGCCGGGTGCCATCTGCTGCTGGACAAGCCCCTCGCGCTGACGGTCGAAGAGGGGCGGGCGGTAGTCGAGGCCGCGCGGGAGGCCGGTGTCGCCTCGGTGGTCTTCTTCACCACCCGGTTCCAGACCCGTACGGAGGCGTGGATCACCGAACAGGCGGAGCGAGGGGGCTGGTTCACGGCACGGGCCCAGTGGCTGGGTTCGGTGTTCACCGACGACAGCCCGTTCGCCACGCCGTGGCGGCGGGAGAAGGGCGCGCTGTGGGACGTCGGCCCGCACGCCCTGTCCGTCCTGCTGCCGGTGCTGGGCGACGTACGACGTGTGGCGGCCGTGGCGCCCGGTCCCGGGGACACCGCGTATCTCGTCCTCGGGCACGCCGGCGGCGCGTCGAGCACGCTGACGCTGAGCCTCACGGCCCCGCCCGCGGCGGGCGGGGCCGAGGTCGAGCTGCGGGGCGAGGCCGGAGTGACGCTGCTGCCGGAGGGCGCGGAGGGAGCGGTGGCCGCGCTGATGCGAGCCGCCGATGCGCTGCGGACCGCCGCCCGCACGGGTCAGCCGCATGCGTGCGACGCCGGGTTCGCCCTGCGGGTCACGGAGATCCTGGCGGCGGCGGAGACGATGTTGCACGGCGATGCGGGCTAGGTGTGCGCCACGGAGTTCGATGTCACGGGCGCAGGCCCAGCTCTGCCCGCCACTTGAGGATCTGCTGTTCGGGGTCCCCGGTGTAGGACCAGGGCGTGCGGGTGGCGCGTCGGTCGAGCAGTTGCAGCAGTGGGGTGGCTAGGTCCGGGAGGCCGGCGAGGCAGGCCGCGTGTGCGAGGTAGTGGAGGTCGCGGAGTTCGCCGGGGGCGACGGCGCTGTGGGCGCGGCCCATGATCCAGCGCTGCCAGGTGCGGCGTACGTCGCTGACGGCGCCGTCGTGGTTCCAGTGCTGGCTGAGCATCACGGCGGCGTGCCGGCCCTTCGCGGCGTCGAGGGCGTAGCGGAACTCCTCGACGCGGGCGTACTGCACCAGCACCGGCAACGCGCAACCGTGCGGTGCCGCGCCGGCCGCGTCGCGGGCGAAGTCGTACATGAGGCCGTGCGTGCCGTGCCAGCGGGAGGAGTAGTAGTGCAGCACCTGGAGGTGGCCCTCCACGCTGTACGGGTCCCGCCGGTGCAGTTCGTCCCACCAGCGGGCCAGCTCCTGCCGCCGTACGCCCGACGGGTACAGCCGGGCGACGGAGATCAGGGAGATCCACGGAGTGGGGTCCTCCGGGTACGCCTCGGCGGCGTGCAGGCACGCGGTCACCGCGGCGTCGGTGCGGCGCTGGTCGATCGGCACGCCCCGGCCCGCCGCGATGGCCAGGTTGAACGCCCGGGTGGTCTCCGTCGCCGCCCGCAGCACCAGTGCGTCGGCGCCGCGCGGCTCGGCGGCCAGCCACGACTCGACCGTGGAACTGCTCGCGCACGCCTGTGCGAGCGCGCGCACGCGGTGGCCGCGCACCAGCCAGTCGGCGCCGGTGGTCCGCAGCAGATCCCGGACGCCCTGCCAGCGGCCGATGACGATGTCCTGGCGGGCGGCGGTCAGCGGCGCGTCCCCGCAGTCGGGGTCGAAGTCGAGGGTGAAGTGGTCTCGCGCCATCGGGATCTCTCTCAGAAGTCGGTGGGGAGACCCTCGTGGACACGCGCGGGCTCGTCCGCGCGGCTGTCTGGCACGTAGTCCACGGTGACGGTACGGCTGGCGTCGAGTTTCGCGGGGTGGTAGTAGTCGCTGCCCTGCCGCCAGTACCAGAGCATCGGGATCAGCCCGACGGCGAGTCCGCCGATGCCGATCACGATCGCCGGAGTGCTCAGCTCGCCCAGCGACTCGATGAAGATCCAGAACATGAAGAGCGCGCCGAACAGCGGCCACACTCCGCCGAGGAGGAAGTTCGCCGGGGACTTCAGCAGCATCTTGCGGTAGGCGACGACCACGGCGATCCCTGCGAGACCGTAGTAGACGGCGATCTGCAGACCGATCGCCGAGATGGCGTGGCCGAGGATGTCACCGACCGTGCCGAGCGCGTTCGAGGCGATGATCATCAGCAGCGCCACCGCGCCCACCACCGCGATCGCCACCCACGGCGTGTTCCAGGTGCGGTGCACCCGGCCCAGCGCGGACGGCAGCGTGCGGTCGCGGCCCATCGCGAACAGCGAACGCGTCACCTGGATCAGTGTCGTCTCCAACGTGGCGATGGTGGACAGCATCACCGCCACGATCAGCAGCTTGCCGCCCCAGCCGGGCCAGATCTCCTCGCCCAGCACGGCAAGGACGTTGGAGTCGTTGGCCTCGATCTGCCGCGTGGACAGCAGGACGTTCACCGCGATGGTGAACGCCTCGAAGAGCAGGAAGACGATGCCGACCCCGATGAGCCCGGCGATTCCCGTCGTACGACGGCTGTTGCGGGTCTCCTCGCTGAGGTTGCTGGTGACGTCCCAGCCCCAGTAGTAGAACGCGGCGATCAGCGCGCCCGACGCGAATCCCGACACGCCGTCGAAATGGCTGAAGCCGAGCCACGACCAGTCGAAGGCTTGCGCGTGGCCGGAGTGAAGGACGGCGAGCACCACGAAGAGCGCCAGGATGACGAGTTCGACGCCGGACATGACCAACTGCGCGCGAACGGTGAGCCGGGCTCCGCCGAGGACCACGAACAGCATGAGCAGGAACCAGGCCGCGCCGACCAGCGTGGACAGCAGGGTGTCGTCGGCGAGTTGCTCGTCGAAGAGCGCCAGCGTCAACGACCCGGCGGGCAGCGAACCGGCCACCATGAAGATGGTCGCCGAGATCACCAGCGCCCAGCCGCTGATGAATCCGAGAAAGGGATGCAGCGTCCGTCCCACCCAGGAGTAGCTGGCGCCCGCGTTCACATCGATCCGGCCGAGATAGCTGAATGC
>NZ_JBQQBS010000032.1:0-113070 GCF_052245395.1 Streptomyces sp. 4N124 | reverse complement strand
ATCTACGACGCGGCCGCGGGGCGGGGCGGGCTCAGTGCGCCCCGGTGCCCGTGAGGGAGCGGACCTCCAGCTCGGCGTACTTGCCGGTGTCCGGCTCCTCCTTGGAGAGGTAGGTGCCGACGATGCCCATCAGGAAGCCGAACGGGATGGAGATGATGCCCGGGTTCTTCAGCGGGAACCAGGAGAAGTCGACGTCCGGGAACATCGCCGTGGGGTCGCCGGAGACGACGGGCGAGAACAGCACCAGGCCGACGGCCACGGTCAGACCGCCGTAGATCGACCACAGGGCGCCCTGGGTGGTGAACCGCTTCCAGAACAGGCTGTAGAGGATCGTCGGCAGGTTGGCGGAGGCGGCGACCGCGAAGGCGAGGGCGACGAGGCCGGCCACGTTCAGGTCGCGGGCGAGGGAGCCCAGGAGGATCGAGACGGCTCCGATGCCGATGGTCGCCAGACGCGCCGCCCTGACCTCCTCCTTCTCGGTGGCCTTCCCCTTGCGGATGACGTTGGCGTAGATGTCGTGCGCGAAGGAGGACGACGAGGCCAGGGTGAGACCGGCGACCACGGCGAGGATCGTCGCGAAGGCCACCGCCGAGATCGTGGCGAGCAGGATCGCGCCCCATGCGGAGTCGACGCCGCCCAGGTGCAGGGCGAGCAGGGGCGCCGCCGTGTTGCCGGACTTGTTGGACGCGATGATCTCTTCCTGCGAGATCAGCGCCGCCGCTCCGAAGCCGAGCGCGATGGTCATCAGGTAGAAGCCGCCGATGATGCCGATCGCCCAGTTGACGGACTTACGGGCGGCCTTGGCGTTGGGCACCGTGTAGAAGCGGATCAGGATGTGCGGCAAGCCGGCGGTGCCGAGCACGAGGGCGATGCCCAGGGAGATGAAGTCGAGCTTGGTGGTGCCGGTCGCGCCGTACTGGAGGCCGGGCTCCAGGAAGGCGGCGCCCTTGCCGCTGTTCTCGGCGGCGGTGCCGAGCAGGTCGGAGATGTTGAAGTTGAACTTCAGCAGCACCAGGAAGGTGATCAGGATGGTGCCGCTGATGAGCAGCACGGCCTTGACCATCTGGACCCAGGTGGTGCCCTTCATACCACCGATGGAGACGTACACGATCATCAGGACGCCGACGAGGGCGACGATCAGGATCTTGCCGGCGTCGGAGGTGATGCCGAGCAGCAGCGAGACCAGGACACCCGCACCCGCCATCTGGGCCAGCAGGTAGAAGATCGAGACGACGATCGTGGAGGTACCGGCGGCCGTGCGCACAGGGCGCTGGCGCATGCGGTACGCGAGGACGTCGCCCATCGTGTAGCGGCCGGAGTTCCTGAGCGGCTCGGCCACCAGGAGCAGGGCCACCAGCCAGGCGACCAGGAAGCCGATGGAGTACAGGAAGCCGTCGTAGCCGAAGAGGGCGATGGCGCCCGCGATGCCGAGGAAGGACGCGGCCGACATGTAGTCGCCGGAGACGGCGAGGCCGTTCTGGAAGGCGCTGAACGAACGGCCGCCCGCGTAGAAGTCCGCGGCGTCCTTGGTTTGGCGGCCCGCCCAGACGGTGATGAACAGGGTCGCGACCACGAAGAGCGCGAACAGGGTGATGATCAGTGGTCGGTGCTCGCTGGCCTCGTTGGCCGCAAGGGTCATCGCGGGGCTCATGCGCCGCCCTCCATCTGGGACTTGATCGCTTCTGCCTTGGGGTCGAGCTTCGCGGCGGCGTGCCGCGAGTACCACCAGGCGATGAGGAACGTGGTGAGGAACTGGGCGATGCCGAAGACGAAGGCGACGTTGATGTTGCCGGCCACCTTGGTGCCCATGAAGTCGCCCGCGTAGTTGGACAGCAGGACGTACAGCAGGTACCAGGCGATGAAGCCGACGGTCAGCGGAAAGGCGAAGGAGCGGTAGGAGCGGCGCAGTTCACCGAACTCCGCGCTCTCCTGCACCTCGACGAACTCCTCTGTGGAAGGGAGTTGGTGTTCTTCTTTCGAGGGGGGCGGTGCGTCGGTAGCCACGGAGTCTCCTCGCGTTGCGGGTGTGGGTTGTACGAGTGGTGATGTGGATCACTTGAACCGGGTGGCGATGTTAGGGCCCCCGAGCGTGATCCGACAGGGGGCTCGATCGTGCTCGGCCTCCTGCTCAAGGTCACGGCGCCACGCGAGGACCGGTTCAACCCTCGGTACTTCTTTCCGAACCAACATCGGGGAAGTCATTGCTGGCCAGCGCAATCGGGAGATAGTTTCGCCCTGCGCCACCCGTCATGTACCTGCCCGAGCACCATCTGTGTCTCGGGCCGGTTTCGTTTCCGGATGATGTGGAGACCCCATGCCTCATCTGCGTTCCAGACGTCGGCTCGCTCTCGCCGTGCCCGTCGTCCTGTCACTGACCGCCTCTCTCGGCTTCCTGCCCGCGGCCGCCTCGGCCGCACCGCAGGCGGAGCCGGCCACGCAGTCCGCGGACGCACCCGTATTGGCGTATGTCGTCAACACGAAGACGGACCGTCGCACCATCGCGGCCGTGCAGAAGGCGATCGCCGCGAAGGGCGGCACCGTCGTCGAGACGTACGCGAAGATCGGCGTGATCGTCGTGCACTCGGCGAACCCGGACTTCGGCGCGCAGATCCGCGCCGTGCGCGGGGTGCAGACGGCGGGTGCCACGCGCACCGCGCCGCTGACCGCCGCCGGCACCACGGACGAGGGCGCCGCGCAGCTCCTGACGAAGGAGCAGGCCGCGAAGGTCGCCCAGGCCTCCGCCGCCACGGGCGCGAGCGAGCCGCTCGAAGCCGACCAGTGGGACCTGCGGGCGATCGGCGCCGACAAGGCCGCGCAGATCAACCCGGGCAGCAGGAAGGTCACCGTCGCCGTCATCGACACCGGCGTCGACGACACCCACCCCGACATAGCCCCGAACTTCTCCCGCTCGCAGTCGGCGAGTTGTGTCGGCGGCAAGGCGGACACCAGCGAGGGCTCCTGGCGGCCGTACACCGCGGAGGACTACCACGGCACGCATGTGGCCGGTGAGATAGCCGCGGCCCGCAACGGCATCGGTGTCGCCGGTGTCGCGCCGGGCGTCAAGGTCGCCGGGATCCAGGTGACCGACCCCGTCAACGGCCTCTTCTACCCGGAGAGTGTCGTCTGCGCGTTCGTGTTCGCCGCCGACCACGGCGTGGAGATCACGAACAACAGCTACTACGTGGACCCGTGGCTGTACAACTGCCTGGACGACCCCGACCAGAAGGCGATCGTCGACGCGGTCAACCGTGCCCAGCTGTACGCGCAGGGCAAGGGCACCCTCAACGTCGCCGCGGCGGGCAACTCCAACCACGACCTGGACGCGGACTCCCTCGTCGACGACTCCAGCCCCGACGACTCCACGCCGGTCGAGCGCACCATCGACCCGCACGAGTGCTTCGACGTGCCGACGATGCTGCCGGGCGTCGTCACGGTCAGCGCGGTGGGCGTGAACAACGTCAAGTCGTACTACTCCACCTACGGCAAGGGCGTCGTCGACGTCGCGGCGCCGGGCGGTGACCGGCTGTACCAGATTCCGGACACGCCGTCGAAGAACGGCCGCATCCTGTCCACGATGCCGAACAACTCGTACGGCTTCCTGCAGGGCACCTCGATGGCCTCACCGCATGCCGCGGGTGTCGCCGCGCTGCTGAAGTCGACGCACCCGAAGGCGACTCCGGCGCAGCTGCGGGCGCTGCTCAAGGCGCAGGCCGACAACCCCGGTTGCCCCGACTCGTACGACCAGAACGGGGACGGCACGCAGGACGCGGTGTGCGAGGGACCGAAGCGGGTCAACGGCTTCTACGGTTTCGGCATCGTCGACGCCCTGGACGCGGTCAAGTAGTCCCAGCGCGCGGTGCGGCCCAAGGCGGGCCGCGCCGCCCGGACTTCCCGCACGGTCCGCCCGTACCACGAACGAACTGGAGAGACCATGACAGCGCCTCACCCGCGCTACCGCAGAGCGATGGCGATCCCGGTCGGGATGGCCATGGCGACGGCACTCGCCTTCCTGCCGAACGTCACCGCGTCCGCAGCCGACGCGCCCGTCTCGGCCGAGGCCGAGGCCGAAGCCACCTCGCTCAGCTATGTCGTCAACGTCCGCCCCGGACACGGGGTTCCCGGACAGGTGAAGAAGGCGATAGCCGAGGCCGGCGGCACGATCGTGACGTCGTACGACAAGATCGGCGTGATCGTCGTCCACTCGGCGAACCCCGACTTCGCCAAGATCCTGCGCACGGTGCGTGGGGTGGACTCGGCCGGCAACACCCGTAACGCGCCGCTGCCCGCGCAGTCGACGACCGACGTCGGCACGCCGAGGGTGCTGAGCGCGGCGGAGGCCGACGCCGCCGAGGCCGTGGACGGGCAGGATCCGCTGGAGCCGCTGCAGTGGGACCTGCCCGCCATCAAGGCGGACAAGGCGCACGAGAAGTCGCTCGGCAGCTCCAAGGTGACCGTCGCCGTCATCGACACCGGCGTCGACGACACGCACCCCGACATCGCGCCGAACTTCGACCGCGAGGCGTCCGTCAACTGCGTGACGGGCAAGCCCGACACGGCCGACGGGGCGTGGCGACCGGGCGCGACGGAGAGCCCGCACGGCACCCATGTCGCCGGTGAGATCGCGGCCGCCAAGAACGGCGTCGGCATGACGGGTGTGGCGCCCGGGGTGAAGGTGTCCGGCATCAAGGTGTCCACCACCGCCGGCTACTTCTACACGGAGGCCGTGGTCTGCGGCTTCATGTGGGCGGCCACGCACGGCGTCGACGTGACCAACAACAGCTATTACACCGACCCCTGGTACTTCAACTGCAAGGACGACCCGGACCAGAAGGCGCTCGTGGACGCCGTCTCCCGGGCCTCGCAGTACGCGGAGCGCAAGGGCGCGGTCAACGTCGCGGCGGCCGGCAACGAGAACTACGACCTCGCCGCCGACGAGATCACCGACCCGGTCTCCCCGAACGACGCCACGCCCACCGAGCGGGTCGTCGACCCGTCGGAGTGCCTCGACATCCCGACCCAGCTCCCGGGTGTGGTGACGGTCGCGGCGACCGGCGCGAAGGGCATCAAGTCGTCCTTCTCCAACCACGGCCTGGGCGTCATCGACATCGCCGCCCCCGGTGGCGACTCGACCCGCTTCCAGACCCCGGCCCCGCCCGCCACCAGCGGACTGATCCTGGGCACGCTGCCCGGCGGCAAGTGGGGTTACATGGCCGGTACGTCGATGGCCTCGCCGCATGTCGCGGGCGTCGCCGCCCTCATCAAGTCGACGTATCCGTACGCCCCGCCGGCCCTGGTGAAGGCCCTTCTGTACGCCGAGGCCGACGCCACGCCGTGCACGGACCCGTACGACATCGACGGTGACGGCAAGGTCGACGCGGTGTGCGAGGGCACGAAGAACCGCAACGGCTTCTACGGCTGGGGCACCGCGGACGCGCTGGACGCGGTGACGAAGTAGTACGACCTGTGGGGGCCGGGCGGTGCTTCCGTCCGGCCCCTGCTGTCCGTGTTGATCGGGTCAACGCCGCATAGTGCTGCGTATGACCGACATCGAGGACATCGAGTACGTCTGGTCCGCGCTGGGCGGCGATCCGGCCCTGGTCCCGCGGATCTCGGTGACCGCCCGCGAGGGAGCGCTCGAAGCGCGGCTTCCGGTACGGGAGTTGGCGCGGGCGTGCGTGGGCGCGTGCACGCTGGCCGCCGCCGAGCTGGGGGCACGGCGGGGCGGGCTGCGCGACGTGCCTGGAGTGCGGGTGGACGACGGGGCCGTGGCGACGGCGTTCGTCAGTGAGCGGCATCTGCTCGTCGACGGACGGGCGCCGGTCACCTTCGCTCCGTTGTCGCGGTTCTGGCGTACGGCGGACGGGTGGGTGCGGACGCATGCGAACTATCCGCATCACCGGGCGCGGTTGCTCGCCGCGCTGGGGCTGTCCGACGACCGCGTGTCCGCCGTCGAGTCGGTGCTCGCCGAGCGTTCCGCCCTGGAGGTCGAGGAGTCGGTGTACGCCGTCGGCGGTCTGGCGGTCGCGCTGCGCACGCCCGAGGAGTGGGCCGGACATCCGCAGGGCGTCGCGCTGGCCGGGCGACCGCTGGTCGAGCGCGGGCGGCTGGACGCCACGCACGCGCGCGTGCTCGCGCCGGTCGACAGCGATCCCCTGCTGCCCGCCGCCGGACTGCGGGTGCTGGACCTGACCCGGGTGATCGCCGGGCCCGTCGCCACCCGCACCCTCGCCCTGCTGGGCGCCGACGTGCTGCGCGTGGACGCGCCTCAGCTGCCTGAACTGCCCGACCAGCACGCCGACACGGGCTTCGGGAAACGGTCGACGAGGCTGGACCTGACGACTGACCGGCGTGCCTTCGAGGAGCTGCTCGCGGCAGCGGACGTGGTCGTCACGGGGTACCGGCCGGGCGCCCTGGACCGGTTCGGGCTGTCGCCGGAGGCGCTGGCCGAGCGCAGGCCCGGGGTGGTCGTGGCGCAGCTTTCGGCGTGGGGGGCGTACGGGCCGTGGCGGGAGCGGCGTGGGTTCGACAGCCTGGTGCAGGTCGCGACCGGCATCGCCGCCGTCGAGGGCTCGCCGGAGCGGCCCGGCGCGCTGCCCGCGCAGGCGCTGGACCACGGCACGGGCTATCTGCTGGCAGCGGGGGTGCTGCGCGCGCTGACCGAGCAGTCGTACGACGGTGGCAGCAGGTTCGTACGGCTGGCGCTGGCGCGGACGGCGGCGTGGTTGATGGACGGGGTCGGTGGGGCTGAGGCGGGGGACGCCGTGTACGAGGGCCCGGACGGGTGGCTGGCCGAGACCGGCAGTGCGCTCGGGCGGCTGCGGTACGCGCTGCCGCCGGTGTCCTTCGCGGGCGGGCCGGTGGACTGGGGGCGGGCGCCGGGGGTCTGGGGTGCCGATACCGCGCGGTGGGTCTGAAGGGCGCGACCTGCCTGAGCGCCGGTGCGCCCGAAAACGTACCCATGGGTGGAATGCCGTATTGCCGGTTGCTCGGTGCTTGCCCGTTCTGCGGCGGTTGGTGACTATCTTGGGGTGACCTTGACAAGACCCACCTCCGGGGTGGCCGATGAGGGGGCCGTACGGCGCCCCGGTGCCGGCCGGGCCGTCGCCGTTCTCGTTCTCGGGGCGCTGGCGGCGCTGATCCCGCTGCTCGGTCCGTCCGCCGCGCTGCACGAGACCGGGGAGGCGGCAGCGCCCGGCACGGGTGGCATCGCCCTGCTGCGGGCGGTGCTGTTCGCGGCGCTGTGTGTCCCGGTGGGCGAGCTGTTCGTGAACCGGCTGGCCCGGGCCGTGCCCGGCGATCCCGCTCAGGCGCCGCGCAGTTGGTCCCCCTACGCGGCCGGCGTCGGTTTCGTCGCCGCGCTGGGGCTCGCCTCGGTCGTGGCCACCGGCAATCTGGTGCCGGGCAGCCTCGCCGAGATCGACGTCGGCGGCCTCTACGCCTCGCGAGACGGCAAGCTGGCGCTGGTGGAGGTCAACGCGTTCCTCGCGGCGGGCCTCTGCGCGCTCTCGCGACGACCGGCGACCGGCGTCTGGCCGTTGGCAGCGGTGGTCGTGGCGGAGGCGCTGCGCGCGCATCCCGCGACCGAGCACGACCCGCTGATCGGCTCCGGGCTGACGCTCGTTCATCTGGCCTGCGCGGCACTGTGGGCGGGTGGGCTGCTGCACGTGCTGCGCAGGCTGCGCCGCGACACGCCGACGGGAACGGTGTTGCTGGGGCTCTACGCGCGCGTGGCCGCCGTTCTGCTCGCCGCCATCACCGCGACAGGGGTGTGGAGTTCGCTGCGCCGTATGCCGCCGGACACCGTCCTGGAGCAGTTGACGACGACCGCGTACGGACGCGTCCTGCTCGCCAAGGTGCTCCTCGTGGCCGCGGTCGCCGTGCTCGCCCTGTGGGCCCGAATCCGGCTGCGCCGCGCGGCGGATCCGCTGACCGCCTGCTCCCCCGCGCGGGCGGAGGTCGTGGTGCTGGGGCTGGTGGTCGCGGTGTCGGGGCTGCTGACGGCGCTGCCGGTGCCGATCAGATGGTGAGGCTGAGTTGGTGCCTCAGTCGGCGCCTCAGTCGGCCCTTCAGTTGGCGAGGAGCGCCTTGGGGGCCGGTGGCGCTTGGACGGCCACCGGTGTTCCTCTGACCAGCAGGAGTTGGGCGGCCACGTAGGTCAGCATGATCCAGAAGTCGGGTCGCGGCAGCTGGGGCCACTCCGCGACGCCGGTCGCGATGAGCGTGTCGGAGAGCATGAAGAGGGCGCCGCCGAGTCCGGCGAGGAGTCCGAACCGGGTGACGGCTCCGTATGCCATGGCCGTGAGCAGGGCGCTGTAGCCGGCGACGGGGGGGCGGAGGTCGGCGGGGAGGTCGGGCCACAGGAGGGCGACGGTGCTGACGAGGGCGGTGGCGTAGGCGATGGCGAGAAGTGCGGCACGCGCGCGTGGGGCCGCGTTTTCGGTGCCGTACCTCTTGAAGAGCACGAGGTAGCAGACGTGCCCGGCCGCGAAGGAGGCCATCCCGGCGAGGAACGCGGGCTCGGCGTCGGACAGCAGCAGGACGTCGCCGCCCCAGCCGAAGAGGAGAGCGGCGAGGAGGAGGCGGGGGGCGCCGCGGACGTATGCGTAACCGGCAAGGAGAGGCATCAGGAGGGGCTTGGTGACGACGTGCCCGGTGTCGGAGCCGACGGCGAGGAAGGCCAGGTCGGCGACGGCGGCCAGGGCGAAGGCGCCCAGCAGAACGCGGGACTGTCTCACGCGGCCGTCGTCTCCTCGACGGGCGCTGCGGCGGGCGGAGTGGGCTGCCAGCCCGGCCCCCGGAACACCCGCCCGGCACGCTCGCGCCAACTGCCCGCCGCCTTCAGGTCCTTGGCGATGGCGGCGTATTCGTGCGTGGCGACCTTGAGCGGGTTGTAGGTGTCTATGTTCTTCGTCAGCCCGTACACGGGCCGCTCGGTCTCGGCGACGAAGGAGCCGAAGAGGCGGTCCCAGACGATGAGGATGCCGCCGAAGTTGCGGTCCAGATAGCCGCCCTGCGAGGCGTGGTGCACCCGGTGGTGCGACGGGGTGTTGAGGGCGAATTCAAACCAGCGGGGCATCTTGTCGATGCGCTCGGTGTGGATCCAGAACTGGTAGACGAGGTTCGCCGAGGAGCAGAACGCGAGCGCGGCCGGGTGCACACCGCACGCGATGAGGGGGACGTAGAACGGCCAGACGGTCAGGGAGGTCCAGGGCTGGCGCAGCGCGGTGGTGAGGTTGAACTTCCGGCTGGAGTGGTGGACGACGTGACAGGCCCACAGGATGCGGATGACGTGGTGGCCGCGGTGCGACCAGTAGTAGAAGAAGTCCTGCGCGAGCAGCATCAGTGGGACGGTCCACCACAGGACGGGCACGCGGAGCGGGGTGAGCTCGTAGATCGCCGTGTAGACGGCGACGATGGGGATCTTCCAGAGCAGGTCGAAGACGAGGCTGCCGAGGCCCATGGTGACGCTCGTCGCGGCGTCCTTCGCCTCGTATCCCGCCGCGTCGTCGTCCGGATGGATACGGACGCTGATCATCTCGATCACGGTGAGCAGCACAAAGGCGGGTATCGACCACAGCACGACATCGGGCAGGTTCGGCATGAGGGCACCGTAGAACCGCTGGTCGTCCGGGGCTAGACGTTGTTACCCACAAGTATTACCGGGAGTACGCGCTTGCTTGTTGGCGATCTCCGCCAAGTCGGGCGGCCCGTCACACCCCGGCGGCCCCCAACAATGACCCGGCTCCATAGGTGACCCCCATCGCCAGCACCCCGCCCCCCCACGTTCCGCAGCACCGCCCGCCCGGGCTCCGCCCCGCCCAGCCGCGCACTGCTCCACCCGGTGACGACGAGCGCGACCACCACCGACACCACGGTGACCGGAAGCCGCCAGTCCGCCCCCGGCAGCACGATCGCCAGCAGCGGCAGCATGGCGCCCACCGTGAACGCCACGAAGCTCGCCCCGGCCGCGTGCCACGGGTTCGTCAGCGCTTCGGGATCGATGCCGAGTTCCACGCGCGCGTGCGCCCTCAGCGCATCACGCTCCGTCAGCTGGACAGCGGCCTCCCTGGCCACGTCCCGCGTCAGCCCACGCTCCTCGAGAAGCTCCGTCAGCTCCTCGAGTTCCTCCTCCGGTTGCTCCCGCAGTTCCCGCTTCTCGACGGCCAGCGCGGCCTTCTCCGAGTCCCGCTGGGTGGACACGGAGACATACTCCCCCGCGGCCATCGACATGGAGCCGGCGAGCAGGCCCGCGAGCCCCGCCGTCAGCAGGGCCGAGCGGTCGTCGGTGGCGCCTGCCACGCCGACGACCAGGCCGGCGGTGGACACGATGCCGTCGTTGGCCCCGAGGACGGCCGCCCGCAGCCAGTTGAGCCGTGTCCCGAGGGCGCCGCCGTGGGCCTCGTCGTGCGTTGGTTCCGTCACACCGGGGAGGATCGCACCCGGGATGCCGCAGGGGTCGTACCGACGCTCCTGACGCCCCACACGGACATTCGCCCCGCTCGAACACCCGGCCGTGAGACGGCACCTGACGGACCGGACTGTCGGACCCGGCCCGTATCCTCGGTGACCATGCTCGAAGACCTCACGACCGCAGCGTCCTCCCCCACAGTGTGGCCGGCCGCGTATCCCCAGGGATACGCGGTCGTTGACGTGGAGACCACGGGCCTGGCCCGGGACGACCGGATCATCTCCGCGGCCGTGTACCGCCTGGACGCGCGCGGTGAGGTCGAGGACCACTGGTACACGCTGGTCAACCCGGAGCGGGACCCGGGCCCGGTGTGGATCCACGGTCTGACGAGCGACGTGCTCGAGGGCGCGCCCCTCTTCGAGGACATCGCCGAGGAGTTCGCGACCCGGCTGGAGGGCCGGGTGCTCGTCGCGCACAACGCCGTCTTCGACTGGCAGATGATCGCCCGGGAGTACGCACGCGCGCGCAGCGAGCCGCCGGTTCGGCAGCGGCTGTGCACCATCGCCCTCTCGAAGGAGCTGGAGCTGCCGCTGCCCAACCACAAGCTGGAGTCGCTCGCCGCGCATTTCGGCGTCGTACAGCAGCGGGCACACCACGCGCTGGACGACGCGCGCGTGCTGGCGGAGGCGTTCCGGCCGAGCCTGCACGCCGCCGCACAGGGCGGCGTACGGCTGCCGCTGCACGAATGCCGGCCGCTGACCGAGTGGACGGACCGAGCCGTGCCCCGGCAGCAGTCGAGCTATGGCGCCTACGCGCCCACCAGTTGGCGCCCGGCACGCAGAAGGCCTGCCTGCCCCTATCCCAATCCGGGTCGTTACGAAGACGGCAAACCGCTCAAGCAGGGCATGCGGGTCGCGTTCTCGGGAGACACCTCGGTCGAGCGCGACCTCCTGGAGGACCGGGCGATCGAGGCCGGACTGCATGTCGCCACCAGCATCTCCCGGCTGACCAGCCTGCTCGTCACGAACGACCCGGACTCGGGCACGTCCAAGGTGGTCAAGGCCCGGCAGTACGGCACGCCGGTGGTCGACGAGGCGGCGTTCGGGCAGCTCCTCGGGGATGTGGAAGCGGCGTCGGAGGGATGACCGTACGGACGGGTGATTGCCGTGCGACTCGCCCGGAGCCGTCTCGCCCCGGCCACGGCGACGGCCCACCCTGTGGCGCATGGCAACATGTGAAGTTTGCGGCAATCACTACGGAATGACCTTCGAGATTCATGCACAGGGCGCGGTGCACGTCTTCGACTGCTTCTCCTGTGCGATCCACCGCATGGCACCCATCTGCGAGCACTGCCGCGTCCAGATCATCGGGCAGGGCGTCGAGGTCGAGGGCCACTGGTTCTGCGGGGCCCACTGCGCCCGCGCGGAGGGGAAGGTGGGGATCGTCGACAAGGTGTGAGTCCCCCGGGCCCCGCCCCGGCCCCGCACCCGACCCATACCCGCCTGAACACACCCCACGACCGAGTTGTACGGTCGTGGGGTGTACCGCTTCCTGTTGTCCCGGCAGTGGGTGATCCTGACGCTGGTCGCTCTCCTCCTCATCCCCACGATGATCAGGCTGGGCATCTGGCAGATGCACCGCTACGAGACGCGCACCGCCCGGAACCAGCTCGTCGCCGACGCGCTGGCCGCGAAGCCGGTACCCGTGGAGAAGCTGACCTCCCCCGGACACACCGTCACCGACGACGAGCGCTACCACAGGGTGACCGCGAAGGGCCGCTTCGACACCGACGACGAGGTCGTCGTCCGCCGCCGCACCAACTCCGACGACGAGGTCGGCTACCACGTCCTGACCCCGTTCGTCCTCGACGACGGCAAGGTCCTGCTCGTCAACCGCGGCTGGATCCCCGCGGACAGCCCCAGCCAGACCACGTTCCCCAAGATCCCCGCACCGCCCCGCGGCGAGGTCACCGTCACCGGACGGCTGATGCCCGACGAGACGACCGAGGCGAGCGGCATCAAGAACCTCAAGGGCCTGCCGGACCGCCAGATCATGCTGATCAACAGCGAGCAGGAGGCACGGCGCCTCGACGCCCAGGTGCTCGGCGGCTACATCGCCCAGACGGCACCCGAGCCGAAGGGCGACACCCCGGAACTGCTCGGCAATCCCGGCAACGAGGACGCGGCGCTGAACTACGCGTACGCCATCCAGTGGTGGCTGTTCGCCGCGGGCGTCCCCGTCGGCTGGGTCATCCTGGTCCGCCGCGAGATGCGTGAGCGGACGCAGGGGAAGGACGGGGCGGACGACACCGCGCCGGCCGAACCCGCGACGGTGTAGAGGGGCCCGTCACTCTCCCGGCTCTTCACGGGATTGCCCCTCCCCCCTGCCGGGAACCCGGAACCCCGTGCACCCCCGAATCGAGGACTACGCCCTCATCGGCGACGAACAGACGGCGGCCCTGGTCGGCCGCGACGGCTCGGTCGACTGGCTGTGCCTTCCCCGCTTCGACTCGGCCGCCTGTTTCGCCAAGCTGCTCGGCGACGAGGAGAACGGCCACTGGCGGATCGCCCCCAAGGGCACGAGCGGCGAGTGCACGCGCCGCGCCTACCGTCCGAACACCCTCGTCCTGGACACCGAGTGGGACACCGACGAGGGCTCGGTCCGCGTCACGGACCTGATGCCGCAGCGCGACCGCGCCCCCGATCTGGTACGCGTCGTGGAGGGCACCGGCGGCCGGGTCACCGTCCACAGCACACTCCGGCTCCGCTTCGACTACGGCTCGATCGTGCCGTGGATGCGCCGCTCCGACGGCCACCACGTGGCCGTCGCGGGCCCGGACTCGGTGTGGCTGCGCAGCGAGCCCGAGGTGCGCACCTGGGGCAAGGACCTCGCCACGCACGCGGAGTTCACGGTCGAGGAGGGCGAGAGGGTCGCCTTCGTCCTGACCTGGCACCCCTCGCACGAGCCGCGTCCGCCGCTGGTCGACCCGTACGAGGCACTGGACGCGAGCGTCGGGGACTGGCAGGCCTGGGCGAAACGCTGCTGCTACGACGGCCCGCACCGGGACGCGGTCGTGCGCTCCCTGATCACCCTCAAGGCCCTCACCTACAAGCCGACCGGCGGCATCGTCGCCGCCCCCACCACCTCGCTGCCCGAGGAACTCGGCGGCATCCGCAACTGGGACTACCGCTACTGCTGGCTGCGCGACTCCACCCTGACCCTCGGCGCACTGGTGACGGCCGGTTACCGGGAGGAGGCCGAGGCCTGGCGCGACTGGCTGCTGCGCGCGGTCGCCGGCGACCCCGCGGACCTGCAGATCATGTACGGCCTCGCGGGCGAGCGGCGGCTGCCGGAGTACGACCTGCCGTGGCTGCCCGGCTTCGCCGGGACATCGCCCGTGCGGATCGGCAACAAGGCCGTGAAACAGCTGCAGTTGGACGTGTACGGCGAGGTGATGGACTCGCTGGCGCTGGCCCGGCGCGCGGGCATGGCCGCCAAGCCGCACATGTGGGACCTGCAGCAGGAGCTGCTGGATTGGCTGCGCGAGAACTGGCAGCAACCGGACGAGGGGCTGTGGGAGGTGCGCGGGGGCCGCCGCCAGTTCGTGCACTCGAAGGTGATGGTGTGGGTGGCCGCGGACCGGGCCGTGCGCACGCTCGAGGAGAAACCGAAGCTGCCCGGCGACCTCGACGGCTGGCGCACCCTGCGCGACGAGGTGCACGAGGAGGTGTGCGAGAAGGGCTATGACGCCGAGCGGAACACCTTCACCCAGTATTACGGCTCACGCGAACTCGACGCCTCCCTGCTGCTGATCCCGCGGGTCGGCTTCCTGCCCGCGGACGACCCGCGCGTGATCGGCACCGTCGACGCGATCCGCGCGGAGCTGAGCCACGGCGGTTTCATGCGCCGCTACAGCGCCGAGGAGACGGTCGTCGACGGACTGCCGGGCGGTGAGGGCACCTTCTTGGTGTGCTCCTTCTGGCTCGCGGACGCGCTGCACATGACCGGCCGCACCGAAGAGGCCCGCGAGCTGTTCGAACGGCTGGTCGGCCTCGCCAACGACGTGGGGCTGCTGTCCGAGGAGTACGACCCCGTCGCCGGCCATCAGCTCGGCAACTTCCCGCAGGCGTTCAGCCACGTCGGTCTGGTGAACACGGCCCTCGCCCTGTTCGGGGGCGACACGGCAGGATAGGACCCATGGATCTTGGACTGAAGGACCGGGTGTACGTCGTCACCGGGGCCACGCGTGGGCTGGGCAACGCGGCCGCGCGTGAGCTCGTCGCCGACGGGGCGAAGGTGATCATCACGGGGCGGGACGGCAAGGCCGCGAGCGAGGCCGCGGCCGAGCTGGGCGGCAACGCCGTCGGCGTTGGCGCGGACAACGCCGATCCGGAGGCGCCGGCGCGGCTCATCGCGGCCGCGCGCGAGCACTTCGGGGGGTTCGACGGGGTGCTGGTGAGCGTGGGTGGGCCCGCGCCGGGGTTCGCCGCGGACAACACGGATGAGCAATGGCAGGCGGCGTTCGAGTCGGTGTTCCTGGGGGCGGTGCGGTTCGCTCGCGCGGCGGCCGGGGAGTTGGAGGCGGGCGGGGTCATCGGATTCGTACTGTCCGCGTCAGTGCACGAGCCGATTCCGGGGTTGACCATCTCCAACGGGCTGCGGCCGGGGCTTGCCGGGTTCGCGAAGTCCCTGTCGGACGAGTTGGGGCCGCGGGGGATTCGGGTGGTGGGGTTGCTGCCGTCTCGGATCGATACGGATCGCGTGCGCGAGCTGGATGGGATGTCGGCGGATCCGGAGGCCACTCGGGCGGGGCATGAGTCGCGGATTCCGTTGCGGCGGTATGGGTCGCCGGAGGAGTTCGGGCGGGTGGCGGCGTTTTTTCTGTCTCCGGCTGCGTCTTATCTGACGGGGGTCATGTTGCCTGTGGATGGTGGGGCTCGGCACGGGTTCTGAAGCGCCGTTGCCGAGTGCAGGTCTGTGGGGGCTTGTCGCGCAGTTCCCCGCGCCCCTATCGGGGCGTCAAGTCACCCTCTCCGCTCGGTGCTTGACCGCCCTCAGTCTTACCTCCGCCGGTAGTGACTTGAGGCCCGCCGAGTCCCTCGCGTGGGCCAGTGCCTGGGTTGTGAGGTGGTTGAGGGCCTCGCCCGGGTCCACGTGGGGTTCCAGGAGGAGGCGGACTCGGGCCTCGGGGGTGCTGCGGCGGCCGGTCAGTTCCGCGTGGGCCCGGGCTACGCCGTCCAGTTGGCTTGCGTCCCCTGCCAGTACGCCCTCCAGGGCCCGGCCCCGGAGCAGGGCGCCCTCGCCGTCGCCGGTGTCGACCAGGACCTCGGCGAGGCGGCGTCGGCGGAGTTCGGCGGTGAGCCACCACAGGGCGAGCAGGAGGAGGACGGCGAGTACGGCGATGACGGTCGGCCACCACCAGCCGTCGTCCCGCCAGCGGGTGCGTTCGGCGCCGCTGAGCAGTACGTCGTGCTGCCCGTCGTGGATCCACCAGGAGGGCGGGTTCAGACCGAGGCCTACGGCTAGCACGGAACCGCCGATCAGAATCAGCAGCAGACCGATGATGCCGAGCAGCACGCGATTGACGATCCTGAGCACCGCGCTCACCCCTTCCGTCCGGGGCGCCGGACATGCACCGACAGGGCGGGGGGCCGGGCGAGCCCCAGGCCCTTGATCGCGTCGGCGAGTGTGGTGTCCAAGTCGACGCGTACGTCGTCCAGTTCGCGGAAGTGGGAGATCGCGCGGACATCGGCCCGGGCACGGCCCATCCGGACCCGTACCGATTGCACGCCGGACACCTCCATGGCCCGGTCGCGCAGCACGAGGGCGGCCGCGTCCCGGTGGAGGCCGGCGCGTACGTCGGGGTGGGTGCGCCGCATGGGCAGTACGGCGCGCAGGCCGGGCGTGGCGGCGAGCAGGATCAGCCAGAGGCCGAGGGCCGCGGCGAGGCCCGCGCCGACGAGCACCCAGGTGTCGTCGAGGGGGCGTTCGGCGAGTTGCGTGGCGAGTTCGCGGCGCCAGGCCATGGCGGGGCGGTCGGCGCGCACGGCGGCGATGTCGTAGAGGAAGGCACCGGCGACCAGCAGCAGGAGCAGCGCGACGATCGCGGCCGGGACACGGCGGGCCGACCAGAAGCGGCCGCCGTTCTCTCCGCCGACGGGTTCGTAGTCCGCCGCGGAGGCGGACTGGCTGTGTCCGCCCTCGTCGGCCTTCTCCAGGACGGGCAGCCGCTGAGTGCTCTCGGCCCCCTGCGACTCGCTCATTGGGTCCTCCCCTGTGTCACGCCGGGTACCGCGACCGGATGCAGCCGCTCCACGTGTACGGCCACTTCGTGCACCTCCATCCCCACGAGAGCGCCTACCCGCTGGGTGACGTGCCGACGCACGGAGGCGCACTGACGGCCGACGTCGGAGGGGTAGCCGAGGTCGAGGCTGACGCGGACGCGGGCGGTGTCGTGGTGGACGACGACCGAGGCGTGCGGCGGTGAGGCGTCGGGCGGCAGTGCGCCCAGCGCCTCACGCGCCGCCTGCGAGGCGATCTTCGCCACCACCCGGTCGGCGATCCGCGTGGCACCGCGCTCTCCCGGCGGTACGGCGATCCCGGGTCTGTGGAGCTCGGCGGCCCCTTCGCTCACGGACGTCACCGCCGTCGGTCGTCACGCGAGCGGAAGAGGTCGCCGATGTCCAGGTCTCCCTCCAGGAACCGGCCGACCACGAACCCGATGGCGCCCAGCGCCGCCACCAGCAGGAAGGCTCCGAACCCGCCGAAGTACCCGGCGAAGCCCAGGGCCATTCCGGCGATCATGCCGATCACAGCCATGCTCATGGTGCGCTCCTTGGCGGTTCGGTCGCCGACGGGTCACTGGATCCGCGGTTCCTGCTCCTCTTCTTCTTCCTCCGGCAGCTTCACATCACTCACCGCGATATTGACTTCGACGACCTCGAGCCCCGTCATCCGCTCGACAGCCGCGATCACGTTCTCGCGCACATCCCGTGCCACATCGGCGATCGACACGCCGTAGTCGACGACGATCTCCAGATCGAGCGCGGTCTGTACCTCTCCGACCTCGGCCTTCACGCCTCGTGTCACGGACTTGGATCCGCCGGGCACCCGGTCCCGTACGGCTCCGAAGGTCCGCGACAGGCCGCTCCCCATGGCGTGCACGCCCAGGACATCCCGGGCGGCCAGCCCGGCGATCTTCTCCACTACCCCGTCGGCGATGGTGGTCCGCCCCCGGGTCGCCGGTTCCCCGCCCCCGCGTTTGGTTGCCTTACGGGTCTGCACCGGCGGCTCGTTCTCGCCCTCCGGGGTCTGCGTCCGGTTCCGCTCCGTCATATCGGTCATCGCCGTACGTCCCTTTCGGTCGTCGTCCTTTGACCACGGTAAGTGCGGTTCCGCTCCCGCGCGCCGGGGATGCGGCAGGCTGGAGCAATGACGTCCGACCGGTTGGCGCAGACAGTTCGACAGCAGCTGGGGCTGGGCAGACTCGTCCCCCTGGGCGGCCCGCACGACGGCGCGTGGATCACGGAGGCGGCGGCCGAGGCGGTGCTGCGGCGCGCGGCGGAGGCGGTGCGCGGGGTACGCCTCGACGCACTGCGGATCGCGCTCACCGATCCGGACGACGCCCACGAGCCCGCCGTACCGCCTCAGCCGAGCGCACTGCCATCCGGCCCGCTCCGTCTGACGGCGGACTTCGGGGCAACACCGTCGGCTCCGCTGCCGACGACGGCGTCCCATCTGCGCGGGGTCCTGGCAACGGCGGCCACGGAACGGCTCGGCCTGACGGTCACGGAGGTCGACCTACGGGTGACGGCCCTGCTGGACGAGGACACGGAGCCCGAGCCCGTACGACCGCCCGAGCCGAGGCAGGCTTCGGAAGTCCGGGACGGCGACGAAGCCCGCGCGGCCGAGGCGGCCCTCGGCGTCCCGGGTGTGACCGCCCTGACGGGCACGCTGGGGCGGGCGATCCACATGGAGGAACGGCAGGCCGGCGACACCGCGCTGCCGCACCGTCATGTACGCGTGGAACTGGCGACGGACGCGGACCGCCGGGCCGTGCAGGTGGCCCGGGAGGTCCGCGTCGCGGTGTCGAGCGCCCTTCAGGACAGCCCGACGGTGGCGGTGCTGGTCACTGCGGTCAGCTGACCGCTCATTCGCCCAGCCCGGCCAGCTCCCTGAGCCGGCGGGCCTGCGCGGCTCGCTCCGCCGCGCGCTGCTCCTCGTAGGTCCGCTCCCCGGCACCCCGCAGCAACGCCTTCGTCTCGATCACGGCATCCCGGGGCGCGGCCAGGATCGCGGACGCCAGATCCGCCACGGCCGCGTCCAGCTGCTCACCCGGCACGGCGAGATTCGCCAGTCCCGTACTCACCGCTTCCTCGGCCAGCACAAAGCGCCCGGTCACGCAGATCTCCAGCGCCCGCGCATACCCGACGAGCCCGACCAGCGGATGCGTGCCGGTCAGGTCAGGAACGAGCCCCAGGCTGGTCTCGCGCATGGCGAACTGCACGTCGTCGGCGACGACGCGCAGATCACACGCGAGGGCAAGCTGGAACCCGGCCCCGATGGCATGCCCCTGGACGGCGGCGATGGACACGATGTCGCTCTGCCGCCACCAGGTGAAGCCCTCCTGGAACCCGGCGATGGCCGCGTCCAGTTCGGCGTCGCCGCCGCGCGCAAGGTCGACGAACGACGGCTCGCCCTCGATGCCTTCGGGCGTGAACATCTGCCGGTCGAGACCGGCGGAGAAGGACTTGCCCTCCCCGCGCAGCACAACGACACGCACACTGCCCGGCAGCAACCGCCCGGCCTCGCCCAGCGCACGCCACATCGCGGGGCTCTGCGCATTGCGCTTGGCCGGATTGGTCAGCGTCACCGTGGCGATCGCGTCGTCGACGGTGAGCCGTACGCCGTCCTTGTCGAGTACGGGACCTTCGGGACCTCGGGACACAACGTCCTGGTCGGGCGAAGCCATGGGGCGCCTCCGATGTGTGCGGTCATCCTGGATGCCGTACCACACGGCAGGCATCCTTAAGTGACTGCACAGTAACCACCCGGCCGCTCAGAAGACCGACCGGGTGGCCACCATCGAAAGCGAGGGGCCGCCCGGGCTCAGGACGATGCGGCCTTCTTGCCCCGAGTCGCCCCGCCGCGCCCACGCAGCGTGACGCCCGACTCGCTGAGCATCCGGTGTACGAAGCCATACGAGCGGCCGGTTTCCTCGGCCAGCGCCCGGATGCTCGCACCGGAGTCGTACTTCTTCTTCAGGTCTGCCGCGAGCTTGTCGCGCGCGGCGCCGGTTACCCGGCTGCCCTTCTTCAGAGTCTCGGCCACCCGTGCCTCCTCATGGGAAGTGCGCTCTGGTCCCCTCATGATCACCCCTCCGGGCCTTGATGGCCACCCATTCGGCAAGGTCCGTAAGACAGGGTTTTGACGACAGGAGCGCATCCCCACATGCGGAATCTGTGATTCAGCGGAGAGCTGTCCGTACGGCCGAACGGGTTGTTCCGCGAAGTGCCTGGTCAGGGACGCGCGACGGCCGAGCCCTTGTCGATAAAGGGCTCGGCCGTGAAATCGATGTAGGACACACCTCGGTACGAGGAGATCTCACACAGATGATGGATCAAGGATGAGCCGAATGATCCATACGCTGTGGATCACGCTTTCGATCAAGCCAGGGCGACGAGATCCGCGTAGTCGGCACCCCACAGGTCCTCGACTCCGTCCGGAAGCAGAATGATCCGCTCCGGCTGGAGCGCCTCGACCGCGCCCTCGTCGTGGGTGACGAGGACGACCGCGCCCTTGTAGGTGCGCAGTGCGCCGAGGATCTCCTCGCGGCTGGCCGGGTCGAGGTTGTTGGTCGGCTCGTCGAGGAGCAGGACGTTGGCCGACGACACCACGAGGGTGGCCAGCGCGAGGCGGGTCTTCTCACCGCCGGAGAGGACACCGGCCGGCTTGTCGACGTCGTCGCCGGAGAACAGGAACGAGCCGAGCGTCTTACGGACCTCGACCAGGTCGAGGTCGGGGTTGGCGGAACGCATGTTCTCCAGGACCGTGCGCTCGGGGTCGAGGGTCTCGTGCTCCTGTGCGTAGTAGCCGAGCTTGAGGCCGTGGCCCTCGACGACCTCGCCGGTGTCGGGCTTCTCGACGCCGCCGAGGAGACGCAGCAGGGTCGTCTTGCCGGCGCCGTTGAGGCCGAGGATGACGACTCGGGAGCCCTTGTCGATGGCCAGGTCGACGTCCGTGAAGATCTCCAGCGAGCCGTACGACTTCGACAGGCCCTCGGCCATCAGCGGGGTCTTGCCACAGGGCGCGGGCTCGGGGAAGCGGAGCTTGGCGACCTTGTCGGAGGCGCGGACCGCTTCGAGGCCGGCGAGCAGCCGGTCGGCCCGCTTGGCCATGTTCTGCGCGGCGACGGTCTTGGTGGCCTTGGCGCGCATCTTGTCGGCCTGCGAATGCAGCGCGGCTGCCTTCTTCTCGGCGTTCTGGCGCTCGCGCTTGCGGCGCTTCTCGTCGGCCTCGCGCTGCTGCTGGTAGAGCTTCCAGCCCATGTTGTAGACGTCGATCTGGGAGCGGTTGGCGTCCAGGTAGAAGACCTTGTTGACGACCGTCTCGACGAGGTCGGCGTCGTGGGAGATCACGATGAAGCCGCCGCGGTAGTTCTTCAGGTAGTCGCGCAACCAGACGATCGAGTCGGCGTCGAGGTGGTTCGTCGGCTCGTCGAGGAGCAGGGTGTCCGCGTCGGAGAACAGGATGCGGGCCAGCTCGATACGGCGGCGCTGACCGCCGGAGAGCGTATGGAGGGGCTGGCCGAGCACCCGGTCGGGCAGGCTGAGCGCGGCGGCGATGGTGGCGGCCTCGGCCTCGGCGGAGTACCCGCCCTTGGTGAGAAACTCGGTCTCCTGGCGCTCGTACTGCCTGAGGGCCTTCTCCCGGGTGGCGCCCTGGCCGTTGGCGATGCGCTGTTCGTTGTCGCGCATCTTCTGGATCAGTACGTCGAGGCCGCGCGCGGAGAGGATGCGGTCGCGGGCGAGGACGTCGAGGTCGCCGGTGCGGGGGTCCTGCGGGAGGTAGCCGACCTCGCCGGAGCGGGTGATGGTGCCGCCGGCGGGGCTGCCCTCACCGGCCAGGCACTTGGTGAGGGTGGTCTTGCCGGCGCCGTTGCGGCCGACCAGGCCGATGCGGTCGCCCTTGGCGACTCGGAAGGTGGCGGATTCGATGAGGACGCGGGCACCGGCGCGCAGCTCGATACCGGAGGCGGAGATCACGGTCAGACTCCAGGGCGGAGGGGGTTGGCAGGTGGGCGGCTGAGGACGTTCCCGCCGTCTAATGCGCGAGGAGAATGGCCATAGCGGCAAGTCTAACGGGGCGGTGCAAGCGCTTTTCCGGCGTTCCGGTGTCCGGACCGACCGCCGCGGCCCACTGCGGGTGCGTCGTGGCTGGTCGCGCTGTGCCCCGCGGTCGGGAGGGCGTTGTCAGTGGTGGGTGCGAGACTGGCGACAGGCAGCAGGATTCCGGTGATTTCCAGCACAGGGGAGTGATCGTCATGGCGGGCACGGGCGGCGCGAGTCCGAGCATCTACCCGACGGTGCTGTACGCGGACGCGAAGGCAGCGATCCGGCAGCTCACGGAGGCCTTCGGCTTCACCGAGCTGTCGGTGTACGAGGGCGAGAACGGCATGGTGGCACACGCGGAGCTGGTGCAGGGCAACGGCGGGGTGATGCTCGGCTCGAAGGGCCGCGGCGGCCGTTTCGACGAGCTGATGAAGGGCGCGGGCCCCGCCGGGGTGTACGTCGTGGTGGACGACGTCGACGCCCACCACCAGCGTGCCGTGGACCATGGTGCGGAGATCCTGATGCCCCCGACGGACCAGGAGTACGGCTCGCGCGACTACATGGCCCGGGACATCGAGGGCAACATCTGGAGCTTCGGCACGTACGCCCCCGAGATAAAGGGCTGACCGGGCCCTGGCTACCCGCCGGTGTGCACCTGGAAGGCCGCGCGGCGTACCGCCTTGGCCAGGGCGGGGTCGGGGTGTGCCGCGGCGAGGGCGACCAGGACCTGCACGGTGCGGGGGTGCCCGACGGCACGCACCTCGTCGAGCAGCATGGGGACCGTCGGCTGCACCGCGGACTCCAGGTGCCGCACGAGCATCGGGGCCTCGCCGTGGTCGGCGACGGCGGCGGCCGAGTCGACCCACAGCCAGGTGGCCTCTTCCCGGGTGAGGACCTCATGCGCGTCCTCCGGGTCGAACCCGTCGTACTCGGCGAGCCACAGCAGGGCGTAGGGCCTGAGCGTCGGCTCGTCGGCCACAGCGCGTACGTCGGGCTCGGCGGGGGCGCCGACGACGCGCAGTGCCTCGAAAGCGAGGCCGCGCAGCAGGGCGTCATCGCCGCGGGCGGCGTCGAGCAGTTCGGTGACGGCGCTGCCGACGGGGCGGGCGGCGAGCCAGGCGCGGTACTCGTCGCGGGCCGCCTTCGGGCGGAGCTGGGCGCAGCCGCGGAGCATCTCGTCGGCGGCGACCTCGATGTTCCCGGCGGGGCTCTGCGCGGCGACGCAGATCTGCTCCAGCTTGACCCAGACCGCCCAGCTGCCGAGCGGGGTGAGCGTGGCCTGCCCGTCGCCACAGGTGAGGGCGCCGACGGAGGCCAGGGCGTGCAGGGCCCAGTCGAGGAGCGGGTCGAGGGGGGTGGCGGCGGGCTCCGCCGCCGGCTCGGGCTGCGGACCGTAGGGAATCTCGCAGCGCTCGGTGCGCAGTTCGGTGACCCGCTGTCCCAGGAGGTCGAGGAGCTGCTCGACCGGGACGGGACCGGCGGAGAGCTGGAGGAAGGAGAGCACCTGGGGCATGGCCGAGACGACCTCGGCGACGGCGGCGGGCTCGTGGTCCGCGGGTTCCGGGTGGGCGAGGGACCAGGCGTCGAAGAGGGCGACCCAGCCGCGCAGTACGGCGCTGTCGTCGCGGTCCCAGGCACGCAGCCGCCAGCCGGGGCGGGCGCTGTCGCCGTGCACCTCGACGAGGCCGGCGAGGCGGGCGGTGTCCCAGTCGGCGCGGACCTGAGCCGGGGTCAGGCCCAGGTCCCTGGCCGCCAGTTCGGCGGTCGCGTCGGAGAGGGTGCCCTTGCCGTCGGGGCTCGCACCATAACGGCCGGGGTGCAGAGCGGCGTCGGCCCAGTGGGCGACACGGGCGGCGGAGGCCAGACCGGAGCGAGCCATTCTGGCCAGCTCCGCCCGTGCCGGAGTGCCCTCCGGGGGGCGCGGGGCGGGGCGGCTTGAGCGCCGCTGGTTCATCGCTCGGGGGGCGGCGGCCAGGGGTCGCGGGCGGACGAGTCGAAGCCTGGAGTCGCGCGGGATACGGGACGGCATGGGTGCAGTCTTCCGGTTGAAGGTACGAAAACCCAAACGGAATGTCACGGCGGGCGACGGGGATGGCCAACGCACGGGGTCCTGCGGGCGGTGGAGTGCCGAGAACAGGCCAGTGATACGGCGTTAAACGGAATCCGTGGGACCGGGTGGGATCGGAGCGGACGGGAGGTCACATCAGCGGGGTCAGAAAGCGGCGCAGCGTCTCTTCGTAGGACTGCGGGTCGGCGTTCCACATGGCTGCGTGCGGGGCGCGCTGGACCGTGTGGAGGGAGATCAGGTCGGTGCGGCTGTCGGCGAGGCGGCGGGAGAGGGCCCAGGGGGCCACCGTGTCGTCGGGGCCGTGGAAGATCAGCGTCGGCACCGAGAGCCGGCCGGGGTCGGCGGCATCGGTGATGCGGTCGCCGTGCAGCCCGGTGCGGCCCTGTGCGGCGCGGACCGCCAGCGGCAGCAGGGCGCCCGGGGTGCGCCGGGCCGAGGCCAGGGCGCGCAGCGTGGTCTCCCAGCTGAGCACCGGGGAGTCCAGGACGAGCCCCGAGACGCGCTCGCGCAACCCCGAGTGCGCGGCGGCGCGCAGCGCCATGGTGGCGCCGGTGGACCAGCCGTGCAGGACGACCTGCTTGGCGCCGTAGCGCACGGCGTAGCGGATCGCCGCGTCCAGGTCGCGCCACTCGGTCTCGCCGAGGTGGTTCAGGCCGTCCGGGGAGCGTGGGGCACCGAGGTCGCCGCGGTAGGCGAGGGCGAGTACCGGGAAGCCGCGGTGGCCCAGGAACTCCATGACGTTCATGGCGTGCTCGCGGGTGGTGGCGAGGCCGTGCACCGCGATGACCCAGATGTCCCGTACGCCGGGCACGAACCAGGCGGGCAGGGAGCCGAGTTCGCCGGGGATGTCGATGTCGGCGTGGTCCAGGCCGAGGGCGGCGCCGGGGTTGCCGACGTACACGTTCGGAGTGAGCCACACCTTGTCGCCGGGCTCGAGGGTGCCGTGGGTGACGCGTTCCAGGCGACGCACGACGGTGTCGGCGGAGTGGTTCGCCGCGTCGAGGACGGGGCCGACGACGGCGTGCGAGGCGTCGCCGGCGAGGCCGTAGGTGCCGGGGCGCAGGGAGGCCAGGGACCGGGTGAGCGCGATCTGGCCCGCCGCCGTCGCATGCACGGTGAGCCGGGGTTCGCCCGGCAGGGGCCGTCCCGGTGGCGCCTTCAGCGCGGCGTCGCTGGCGAACCGTCCGGCGGCCACGCTGGCCGCGCCGGCCGCCAGGGCTACGGTGACGGCCGCGGCCGCCGTTTTGACAGTGCGCACGGATTCAGTGTCCTGGCGGACCCGGCTGTCGGCCAGCCGGGGGACATGGTCGGGCGGGTACAGGTGATTTCCGGTGGCACAGGGGACCTCACCCCCGCTGCCCATACCCCCGCAGCTTCTCCCCCGCATCCCGCAGCTGCTTCTCCGACAGCAGGCTCGGGGACAGGCCCGGTACCGAGGAGGCCGTGAGCCAGAGGCGGCACATCCACTCGAGCTGGGCGGTGCGGTCGTAGGCCTGGTCGAGGGTGGTGCCGTAGGCCATCGTGCCGTGGTTCTGGAGCAGGCAGGCGGAGCGGTCGGTCAGGGCCTGGAGCATGTTCTCGGCCAACTCGTCGGTGCCGTACGTCGCATATGGGGCGACTCGGACGGGTCCGCCGAGCGCCCCGGTCATGTAGTGGATCGCCGGGAGCTCGGTGACGAGGGTGGAGACGGCCGTGGCGTGGACGGCGTGGGTGTGGACGACGGCGCGGGCGTCGGTCGTGCGGTGGACGGCGAGATGCATGGGCAGCTCACTGGTCGGGACGAGGGTGCCGAGCACCTGCCGGCCGTCGAGGTCGACGCCGGTCACGTCGTCCGGCGTGAGGCGGTCGTAGGGGACACCCGACGGTGTGACCAGGACCGTGTCCCCGACGCGCAGGGAGACATTGCCGGACGTGCCGACGACGAGCCCGTCGGCCACGGTCCGGCGGGCGGTGGCGACGAGCTCCTCCCAGGCGCGCACCTCCTCCTTGAGCACACCCCTCCCCCATGGCTCCCCCACAACCTCTGCCTCCTCCCGGGCCTCCCGCCCGTCCCCCTGATCCCGCCGCTGCTCAGCCATGCCGCGATCCTGCCAGGCGCGGCGTCAACCCGCCGTCAGGCGGGGGCACTTTAGGGCGGAGGACCGACCTCCGGAAGGGTGCATACAGGCACATACACCCCTCACTCCTGGCTTGGCCGGAGATCGATGAGCGTTCAAGGACACTCCAGTACTCTCTGGGGGATTTGACGTGCACGTCGCCATTCCGGGGGGAAATATGGCTCGTGATCGCAAACCGTTCCGTCGTCGCGCCCATGTGATAGCGGCCTCCGTGACGGCGTTGACTGTCGGGGGAATCGCCCTCACCGAGGTTCCGGCCTTCGCCGCGAGCAAGCCGAGGGGGCACGACGTCTCCTCGCACCAGAAGAACGTCAACTGGAGGAGCGCGGCGAGCAAGGGCGCCAAGTTCGTCTACGTCAAGGCGACCGAGTCCCACACCTACCGCAACCCGTACTTCGGCCAGCAGTACAACGGCTCGCGCACCGCGGGCCTGGTCCGCGGGGCTTACCACTTCGCACTGCCCAACAAGTCGTCGGGCAAGACCCAGGCCGCCTATTTCGTGCGCAACGGCGGCGCCTGGCGGGCGGACGGCTGGACTCTGCCGCCGGCGCTCGACATCGAGTACAACCCGTACGACAAAAGGCACAAGTGCTACAACATGAGCAACTCCAGGATGGTCGCCTGGATCAAGTCGTTCAGCAACGAGGTCAAGCGGCTCACCGGACGCCGCCCCGTGATCTACACGACCGCTCACTGGTGGAACACGTGCACGGGCAGCAGCCGGGCCTTCGCCTCGAACCATGCGCTCTGGGTCGCCCGCTACAACTCGTCGTCGGCGGGAACGCTGCCGGCGGGCTGGAGGGTCTGGACGTTCTGGCAGTACGACAACAGCGGCAGCCTGCCGGGTGACCAGAATCTCTTCAATGGATCCCTGTCCCAGCTGAAGAAGTTTGCCCGAGGCTCCTAACCCTTGGGCCGTCTGGGCCGCGCGGGTCCGGCAGTGCGACAACCGCCACGTCAGGACACCGTGCGGCCCTTCCTAGTTCATCTTCCGTTCACTCAGGTTACCTACGTTCATCCGGCCAACGACTTCGAACGATTGCCTGGGTAAATGGAAAGCTTCTCGCTGATCCTCGCGATTGTGGTGATCACCGCTCTCGCGTTTGATTTCACGAACGGTTTCCACGACACCGCCAACGCGATGGCCACGACCATCTCGACCGGTGCGCTCAGACCCAAGGTCGCGGTGGCCATGTCCGCCGTCCTCAACCTCGTCGGCGCCTTCCTCTCGGTGGAGGTCGCCAACACCATCTCCAAGGGTCTCGTCGACGAGACCGGCATACGTCCCGAGGTCATCTTCGCCGCCCTGGTCGGCGCGATTCTCTGGAACCTGCTGACCTGGCTGGTCGGTCTCCCGTCCAGCTCCTCGCACGCCCTCATGGGCGGTCTGATCGGCGCCACCATCGCCTCGGCCGGCGTCGGCGCGGTCCACGGCGACGTGCTGGTCACCAAGGTGCTGATCCCGGCGATCGCCGCCCCGCTCGTCGCGGGCATCGCCGCGCTGCTCGCCACGCGGCTGTCGTACTCGCTCGGCAAGAAGGCCGACGGCAAGGCCGCCGCGAAGGGCTACCGCGCCGGCCAGATCGCCTCCGCCGGCCTGGTCTCCCTGGCCCACGGCACCAATGACGCGCAGAAGACGATGGGCATCATCACCCTCGCCCTGGTCACCGGCGGCGCCATCGCCCCCGGCTCGAACCCTCCCACCTGGGTGATCCTCTCCGCGGGCCTGGCCATCGCACTCGGCACCTACCTCGGCGGCTGGCGCATCATCCGCACCATGGGCAAGGGCCTGACCGACCTCCAGCCGCAGCAGGGCTTCGCCGCCCAGACCAGCGCGGCCACGGTCATCCTGGCCTCCTCCCACATCGGCTTCTCCCTCTCCACCACGCACTCCGTCTCCGGCGCGGTGATGGGCGCGGGCCTCGGCCGCAAGGGCGGCGTCGTCCGCTGGTCCACGGCCACCCGGATGTTCGTCGCCTGGGGCCTGACGCTGCCGGCGGCGGCGCTGGTCGGAGCCGTCGCGGAATGGGTGACCGGCTTCGGCAGCTGGGGCACCGCCCTGGTCGCCGTCTTCCTGATCGCCTCCAGCGCCGCGATCTGGCAGCGCTCCCGCCGCGAGGTCGTCGACCACACGAACGTCAACGACACGACGGAGGAACCGGCGGGCGTGGTGACGACGGCGATCGCCGCGGTGACCCCGCCGCCCACGGGCACCGCGACCGACGAGCTGACGGCCACGATCCCCGCCCCGGCCTCCGATCCGGCGCCTTCGCAGGCCACGGTCTGACCCCCACCCGGTTCCCCCAGAAAGCGAAAGCAGCAACATGAAGATCGACTGGGCGGCCCTCGGCTCCGTCTTCGGCGTCAGCCTCGTGGTCACCGTGGCCCTCGTGTCCCTGTTCACCCTCGGCGTCGCGGGCCTCTCCCGCCGCGAACGCGCCATGTCCCAGGGCGACTCGGCCGCACTCGCGGCCACCGGCGCGTACACCTGCTTCGCGGCCTGCGCGGCGGCGGTGGGGTACGGGATCTATCTGATCGTCGCCTGACCCAGTCTGCACGGGTCCACCGCGCCGAAGGCCCCTACTCGGGTCGGCAAGGAGGGCCCGTGTCGGCGTCGTCCGAAACCTTCTCGGCAGCATTGAGCAGATCCCCCACGTCCTCAACCGGGTAATCGGCCAGTACGTCGCAGAGACCGTCCGGATGACCCCGAAGAGGTCCCAGCGACAGGGTTACCCAGCCGAGTTCGGATTCCGCGGAGATCGTGTCCTGCCCGAACCGCAAGGTGTCCCAGGGAGACCAGAGGTGCAGCGGGCTGACGAGCTCGGCTCGCTTCGTGTCCCAGAGCTCCAGGCTTTCCTTGTCCCTCCTCTCGCTCGTGCTCCGCCGGGCCAGTACGAGCGTCCGACCGTCCGCGCGAAACGGACCGACTGCACGTGTACCGGTGGCCAGCGTTTTGCTCCGGTCCGTGCCAGGCCACCACAGCATGACTTCGTCATCGGTGGTAAGCGCTGCTACCTCGCCCTCCGGTCCGAACACAAGATCTCCTGCTTCCATCCACCCCAACGACGCCTTTGGGCTTTGGTGGCCGGTCTTCGGACTCCACAACTCCGCCTGCCCGTCTCTCCGCAGAATCACGATCTCGCCCTTGCCTCCCGGACGTTCTGCGGCAGCCAGGCAGAACCGAGGGTTGGAGAGGGTGTCGACAGGACAGTCCGGCTCAGCCAGGCGGACCAGCCGCCCGTCGGCTCCGTACAGTCGGCTCAGGCCCGTTCGTCCCAGGAGGAGGAAGTCCGCCTGCCCCAGGGGCTGAACGCTGGAGATCTCGAGTGCACGCTCCTCGATGATCTCCCCGTTCTTATCGGTAGGTGAGGACCTGCCCGTCACGTAGTCAAGGTCGGGCGCCGTCCACAACTGCCATCCGTCGCTGTCCCATGCCACGACGTGGCGGCCGTCAACACTCGCGACGACCTCGGCAGTTCCCTGATCCTGATGCAGCTGCTTCTCGTGCGCCTTCCCTCCCATCCTGCTCAACAGGGCGTAGGGGATGTCCCCATCGGACGTGGGTTCACCGCTGACAAGCTCGACGAGGGGCTGACCGGACGACCCCCGTGCAACCCCTTCCAGCTCTGTCAACCTGCTGATGACCGGATACTCCGTCGGAAGCGTCGAGAACATCAGCACGTCGCGGCCCTGCAGGACAAGCACCAGCGGAGTCTGTCGCCCTGTACGGGGCACTACCGTGACAAGGCCCGCATCCATACCGATGGGAACAGTCGTGCTGTACCGCTTTCCCGTACGGCTGTCCTCCAGTACCAGCGGCATCGCATCGTGGTCCCCGTCGGCGGCGCTGATCTCAGCGTCACGCATGACGACGAAACGCCCGCTTGTATCCATTTCGTCCATGCCTTCACGGCCCAGGTCTGCCTTGCTCTCGTGTCCCACCGAGCCTGCCGCACTGAGGACCCACGCCCTGCCGCCCGATGGAAGTCGAGCAGTCGCTCTACCGCCGATGCCCAGCACAACCCCGTCCAGCACATCGGATCCCTGCGTCATCTGATCCACACTGTTCGACAGCGCGGCACTCTTGAGGCGGTACTCCTGTGCGGGTTCCTCCTCCGTGCCCACTTCCTTCCAGGTGACAGCACTGACCTGGTCCGGTCCGCCCTCCGCGGGCAGTGCGACATCGGACACGCAGTCGTCACCGTCGAAGAACCCATCCGGAACGGTGCGTTGACTGCGGCCCGGGACATCCCGGATGTAAAACGAGTGCTTGACGTCTTCGTCGCTGCACGCGTCCGAACCGCCATCGGAGACAACGTGCAGCAGCAGGTCTCCCCGAGCAGAGAAGTCCAGGCGAGAGGGCCCCCACCCGTCGCCGGGATCAGCGCCCCATCGCCACTTACTCACCGGATTCCGCTGACCGGTCCTCCATACCCTCACCCATCCGTCCAACCCACCGGCGGCGATCTTCGATCCGTCGTCGCTGACGGCCACTGCGTCCGCCTGAGCCGGCACACTTCGTGGCCGCCGCTCCTCCGACAGGCCGCCATCCAGGCCAAGCCTCAGTACGAAGATGCCGACGCTGCGATCGTCCTCCCGACGGTGCAGCACGGCGATCAGTCGCCCATCCACGGACGCAGCGGCATGAAGCACTTCCCCCTCGGGGAACATCCGCTGCACCCTGGTCGCCCGCGACAACGGCAACGCGGTTCGTGTCACCGCCTGCCGCGCCTCTGGCACATCGCTGGTCCGGCGCGCGCTGAGCGCCAGCAAGGCCGCCGCCACCGGGTCCTTTGCAGCGCGGCTCTCGGCATAGCCTGCCAGCCTGCGCGCGGCCTCCCGCTGATCGTTCTCCTTCCCACCCTGGATGAGCACAAAGGACACGAGGCTCAGCCCAGCCACGAGGGCCACAAGGCAGGACACCAGAGTGATCGCGGTACGTCCCCGTCGCACCGAACGTCTGTGATGCTGCCGGCTCAGGCGGATGAACTCGCTCTCCTCCGTGGAGAGTTCCGCCGGCCGCTGCGCCGCGCGGGTCTTCGCGGCGGTCAGCTCCTGTCCACGCAGCAGCAAGTCGTTGTGGCGTCCGCTGTCCTCCCACTCCCGCAAGCGGCCCCGCAGCTTCTCGTGCCAGGCGAGGAAGGCGCGTGACTCGTCGAGCCAGCCGCGCAACGTCGGCCACTTCCGTACGAGCGCCTCATGGGCCAGCGCCACCGTCTCCTTCCCCGAGCTGTCACATGAGATGACCAGGAGACGGGTCCCGGCCAGCGCTTGGGCGGCGGCACGGAGTTCGGGTGGGAGTTGGCCGAAGGCCCGGGCCACACGGGCGTACTCCTTGCCTCCGACCGGACGGGCCAGGCGTTCGAAGAGGCGGCGGGCCGTCGTCTCGTCCGGGCCGTCCGGAGTCTTGCAGACCTGGGCCAGTTGTTGGTCCGCATACCGGGACAACGCCCCTTCGACGCCGCCGATCTCCCGGTACGCGGCGTGCGTGAGGCGGCCGTGCTGCCGACGGTCCCAGAGTTCGGCGAGGGCGAACTCCACCAGAGGAAGGGCGCCGGGCTCGCCGCCCGCGTCGGAGACGAGCAGTTCCGGCAGGCCCGGTTCGAACTCCACGCCCGGGATGGCGTCGATGGGGCGGCGGACCACCTCGTCCAACTGGGCCGGGGTCATCGGCGCAACCATCTGGACCGTGCCGCTGAGCGCCTCGGCGTGTCCACCGGTGACGAGTTCCTCGAGAGAAGCGGAGCGCAGGGTGGCCAGGACGCGGAGGCGGCGCCCCGCCGGGTGTGCGGCGCGGGCCATCGGCAGCAGCACATCGAGCAGGGCGCGGGCGTCGGAGGGACGCGCCCCCACCGTCTCCTCGAACTGGTCGAGGAGGATGACATGGCCTGCCGTCCCGGCCAGTTCGAGGATCCGCGCACCGAGCAGGGTGGCCGTTTCCGGATCGCGGCCCAGCCGTTGTGCCAGGTCGCGTGCCGGTGGGAACTGCCCACCGACCGCCTCTGCCAGAGTCCGCACGGGATCCGTGTCCGGCTGGCCCGCGAAGTCCGTCACCGTGTGGCCGGCGGACCTGAGCAGGGGGAGCACCCCCGCCCGGACCAACGACGACTTCCCCACCCCCGATGCCCCGGCCACGGGAACGAAGGGGTGCGCGCGGAGGGCCTCGGCGATCCGTTCGCTCTCCGCCCGCCGGGCGAAGAACACCCCCGCGTCCTCCTCCCGGAAGGATTCGAGGCCCCGGAAGGGACAGGCCAGGTGCGCAGGTTCCAGCCCGAGCAGCAGCGCGGTGGGGATGAGGTACGCGGTCGTCGCCCCGGAGCCGACGTCCGCGGCCACCGTCATGCCGACCACACCGCCCTGCTCGATGTCCCAGACCGGCGCCCCGCTGAAGCCCTGTCCGACGGGCAGCCCGCGACGGGACTCGGTGGGCTCCATGGAGGTCCAGCCCCTGCCGACGGGAGCCCGGAGCCGGCCGTGCGCCCATAGGCCATGGTCGTCGGAGCGCAAGGGGAAGCCCAGCACTCGGAACCGGTGGTCCCAGACCGCCGTACCGCCCGCGAAACGCACCGGAGTGGTTCCGGGGACGATGGCCTCCAAGGCCAGTAGCGCGATGTCACCCCCGCCGTCCCCGGCGACCGGCCGCCAGTGCGTCACCGTCGCCGTCAGCCGGGCCGAGGGCGGGGTCAGCAAGGGGAAGTCGAGGGTCACCGGTGCGGCGGGCGGGGCCGGATCGGTGTCGGACGTGCCCAGCGCGTTCGCCACCACATGGGCGCAGGTGCACAGCGTCCGCTCGGCGATCAGGAAACCGCTGCCCGTGACCTCTCCGTCGCCGTTCCAGAACCGTGCGATCCCCCGCGTGAGTTCGTCGTCAGACGGCAGCGTCATCATCACGCTGCCCCGGGATGTCGGTTCGGTCCGGATTCGGCCATTCCATGGTGACCGTGAAGTGCGCCTCGGTGGAGCCCCGTGCCACCACGACCCCCGCCTCGGCGCTGAGCGTGATCCCGAACTCCACGGTCACCGAGCCGGGCGGTCTCGGCAGCCCCTGCGCACCGTCCAGTACGGCGCCGAGGGCAGGACGTACCCGGCCCAGCGCCTGCTGGAGAGTTTCGGCCGCGCCGGCGACCACTCCGCCACGGGACACCCGCTGCACTCCGGCCGGGCCGTCGCCCGCCACCTCCAGCAGCACGATCTGCCCGTCATCCAGCAGCATTTCGCCCACGTACGTCACCGCGCGTCCCCTCCCGCGTCCGTTGCGCCCCCTATGGCGCGTACGTGATATTCCAGAATCTCACCCTCCGTGATCACAAGCCGGATCATCGAATGCCGCCCGCCCGAGGGGAATGCACCACGAGTCACCCACAGCGCACCGGTCGGCGTGGTAGCGATGTGGGCTTCTGCACACTCTCCCCGCGCAGGTCAACGGCAAGTTGACGGCCCTTCCAACCCCGTGGTGGACTGCCGGGGCCATGTACGGCGGCAGAAGAGGAAGCCGGTGTGAGTCCGGCGCGGTCCCGCCACTGTCACCGGGGTAGAAAGCCCCGGGAGCCAGGAACTCTCGCCGCCGGTCTCGTCGAACCAGGGCGTGGACACCCTGAGTGAGGACATATCGCGATGCTCGGCTGCCGTTCGAGGTTCAGTACCAGGTCTCTGTCTGACCCCGCGGTCGGCTGAGCTCCATGCCCGCCGATCGCGACTTCGCGTACGGCGCCGCCGCCGGACTCCTCGGCGACCTGCTGCTCGGCGATCCGCGCCGGGGGCATCCGGTCGCCGCGTTCGGGCGGGTCGCCGGGGCCGTGGAAAAGGTGTTGTGGCGCGACCATCGCGGGTGGGGCGCGCTGCACACCGCCGTGTGCGCCGGTGGCGCCGTGGCCGTCGGGGCGCTCGCCGCTCGTGTCGTGCGTACGTCTCCCACCGCATCCGCCGCCCTGACCGGCGCCGCCACCTGGGCGGTCGTCGGGGGGACTTCGCTCGCCCGGGAGGCGCGGGGCATCGGGCGTGCGCTGGAGGCTGGGGACGTCGAGGGGGCTCGGGCGCGGCTGCCGCATCTGTGCGGGCGGGATCCGCAGGCGCTGGATGCGGACGGGATCGCCCGGGCCGTGGTGGAGTCCGTCGCCGAGAACACCTCCGATGCCGTCGTGGGGGCGCTGGTGTGGGGCGCTGTGGGTGGCGTTCCCGGGCTCGTGGGGTTCCGGGCCGTGAACACGCTCGACGCCATGGTGGGGCACAAGTCGCCCAAGTACCGGCGGTACGGCTGGGCTTCGGCCCGGCTCGACGACGTGGCGGGGTGGCCGGGATCGCGGCTGACCGCCGTACTCGCCACCGTCGCCGGCGGTGACCCCCGTGCAGCCGTACGAGCCTGGCGTGCCGATGCCGCCCAGCACCCCAGCCCCAACGCCGGGCCCGTGGAGGCCTCGTTCGCGGGGGCGCTCGGCGTGCGGCTGGGCGGGACCCTGTCGTACGGCGGACGGGTCGAGCACCGGCCCGTGCTGAACGGGGCCGGGCGCACCGTCGGTACGCAGGACATCGAAGCGGCCGTACGGCTGTCCAGGCGCGTCGGCTGGCTCGCGCTCGGCGTCTGTGTCGCCGCGCGCCGCATCGTGAAGGGGCGTACCTCATGACAGGCGGTGGACTCCTCGTCGCCGGCACCACCTCCGACGCCGGCAAGAGCGTCGTCACCGCCGGGATCTGCCGGTGGTTGGTGCGGCAGGGGGTCAAGGTCGCGCCGTTCAAGGCGCAGAACATGTCCCTCAATTCGTTCGTGACCCGGGAGGGCGCGGAGATCGGGCGGGCGCAGGCCATGCAGGCGCAGGCCTGTCGCGTCGAGCCGACCGCGTTGATGAATCCCGTGCTGCTCAAGCCCGGTGGCGAACAGAGCAGTCAGGTCGTGCTCATGGGGAAGCCCGTGGGGGAGCTGAGTGCGCGGGGGTATCACGGGGGGCGGCAGGAGCGGCTGCTCGGTACCGTGCTCGACTGTCTTGCCGAGTTGCGGGGCACGTATGACGCGGTGATCTGTGAGGGGGCCGGCTCTCCGGCCGAGATCAATCTGCGGCGGACCGACATCGTCAACATGGGCATCGCCCGTAATGCCGGGCTGCCTGTGCTTGTGGTGGGTGACATCGACCGCGGTGGTGTCTTCGCCTCCTTCTTCGGGACCGTGGCGCTGCTTTCGCCCGAGGACCAGGCACTCGTCGCCGGGTTCCTCGTCAACAAGTTCCGGGGCGACGTCAGCCTGTTGGAGCCCGGCCTCGACATGCTGCACGACCTCACGGGGCGGCGGACGTACGGCGTCCTGCCCTTCCGGCACGGCCTCGGGATCGATGAGGAGGACGGGCTGCGGGTCTCTCTGCGGGGGGCGGTGAGGGAGTCCACGGTCTCCTCCCCCGTCGGCGCTGACGTGCTGCGGGTCGCCGTCTGCGCCGTCCCGCTCATGTCCAACTTCACCGACGTCGACGCCCTCGCCGCCGAACCCGGCGTCGTGGTGCGGTTCGTGGACCGGCCGGAGGAGCTGGCGGACGCGGACCTGGTGGTGATCCCGGGTACCCGGGGGACCGTCCGCGCGCTGGAGTGGCTGCGGGAGCGGGGCCTCGCGGACGCCCTCGTGCGGAGGTCCGCCGAGCAGCGGCCCATCCTCGGTATCTGCGGTGGATTCCAGGTCCTCGGCGAGCACATCGAGGACGAGGTCGAGAGCCGGCGCGGGCAGGTCGAGGGCCTCGGGGTGCTGCCCGTCCGCGTGCGGTTCGCGCGGGAGAAGACCCTCACCCGGCCCGCCGGTGAGGCTCTCGGCGAGCGCGTCGAGGGGTACGAGATCCACCACGGGGTCGCCGAAGTCGGCGGCGGGGAACCCTTCTTGGACGGCTGCCGGGTCGGCCAGACCTGGGGTACGCACTGGCACGGCTCGTTGGAGTCGGACGGTTTCCGGCGGGCCTTCCTGCGTGAGGTGGCCGCCGCCGCGGGCCGCCGTTTCGTACCGGCCCCCGACACTTCGTTCGCCGCGCTGCGCGAGGAGCAGCTCGACCGGCTCGGCGATCTGATCGAACAGCACGCGGACACGGACGCGCTCTGGCGGCTCATCGAGTCGGGCGCGCCGCAAGGACTGCCTTTCATTCCACCGGGAGCGCCCGCATGAGCACAGTGTTGTTGTTGTCGACCGCCGACACGGATCTGTTGGCGGCCCGGGCCGCTTCCGGTGCCGACTACCGGATCGGCAACCCGACCCGCGTGGACGTCGACCAGGAACTCCCGAGCCTTGTCGAGGGCGCGGACATCGCCGTCGTACGGCTGCTGGGCGGCAAACGGGCCTGGGAGGACGGGCTCGCCGCGCTCAAGGCGTCCGGTGTTCCCACCGTGCTGCTCGGTGGAGAGGCCGTGCCCGACGCGGAGTTGATGGCCGAGTCCTCCGTGCCCGCGGGTGTGGTGGCGGAGGCGCTGCGGTACCTCGTCGAGGGCGGGCCCGCCAACCTCACCGAGCTGGCGCGGTTCCTGTCCGACACCGTGCTGCTGACGGGTGAGGGGTTCGTCGAGCCGCAGAAGATGCCGGAGTACGGCGTCCACGGCGAGCGTCCTCTGGTCGCAGGCCGGCCCACCGTCGGCGTGCTCTTCTACCGGGCGCATGAGCTCAGCGGCAACACCTCCTTCGTCGACACCTTGTGTGACGCCATCGAGGCGCGGGGCGTCAACGCCCTTCCCGTGTACTGCGGTTCGCTGCGCGGGGCCGACGCCGGGCTGTACGAGATCCTCGCGAAGGCCGACGCCCTGATCGCCACCGTCCTCGCCGCCGGCGGCACGCACGCCTCGCAGGCCTCGGCCGGCGGCGACGAGGAGGCCTGGGACATCGGGGCGCTCGCCGACCTCGATGTGCCGGTGCTGCAAGGACTTTGTCTTACGTCGTCGAAGGCGGCCTGGGACGAGTCCGACGCCGCCCTCTCCCCCATGGACGCCGCGATGCAGGTCGCGATCCCGGAATTCGACGGGCGGCTCATCACGGTTCCCTTCTCCTTCAAGGAGCAGGGCCCGGACGACGTCCCCGTGTACGTCGCCGACCCCGAGCGAGCCGCGCGGGTCGCCGGGATCGCCGTACGACATGCGAAGTTGAAGCACAAGGCCAACGCCGACAAGAAGCTCGCGCTCGTCTTCACCGCGTACCCGACGAAGCACTCGCGCGTGGGCAACGCGGTCGGCCTCGACACGCCCGCCTCGGCAATTCAGGTGCTGGACGCCCTGAAGGATGCCGGATACAGCCTCACCGAATACCCCGACAACGGCGACGAGTTGATCCACCGGCTCATCGAGGCCGGCGGACACGACGTCGAGTGGCTGACCGAGGACCAGCTGGCCTCCGCGCCCGCGCGCGTCCCGCTCGCCGACTATCAGGCGTGGTTCGGCAAGCTGGACCCGGAACTCAAGGACGCGATGCTGGAGGCGTGGGGTGAGCCGCCTGGCTCGCTGTACGTCGACGGGGACGACATCGTGCTCGCCTCGCTCCAGTTCGGGAACGTCGTCGTGATGATCCAGCCGCCGCGCGGCTTCGGCGAGAACCCGATCGCGATCTATCACGACCCGGACATGCCGCCGTCCCACCACTACATGGCCGCGTACAGGTGGCTGGAGAACAGCTTCGGCGCCGACGCCATCGTGCACATGGGCAAGCACGGCACGATGGAGTGGCTGCCGGGCAAGGGGCTCGGGCTCAGCGGAGGCTGCGCGCCGGACGCCGTGCTCGGTGAACTCCCGCTGATCTACCCGTTCATCGTCAACGACCCGGGCGAGGGCACCCAGGCCAAGCGCCGCGGCCATGCCACCGTCGTCGACCACCTCGTACCGCCGATGGCCCGTGCCGACACGTACGGCGACCTGGCCAAGCTGGAGCAGCTGCTCGACGAGTACGCGCTCGTCTCCGACCTGGACCCGACGAAGGCTCCGGCGGTCCGGGCGCAGATCTGGACGCTGGTGAAGGCGGCCGAGCTGCACCACGACCTGCATGTGGACGACCAGCCGGACGACGACGCGTTCGACGAGTTCGTCATGCACATCGACGGCTATCTGTGCGAGATCAAGGACGTGCAGATCCGCGACGGGCTGCACATCCTGGGCGGCGGCCCGGTCGGCGAGCCGCGCGTGAACCTGGTGCTCGCCGTGCTGCGCGCCTCGCAGGTGTGGGGCGGCCAGGCGAACGCCCTGCCAGGGCTCAGGGCTTCCCTCGCGGCCCATTTCGGGCTCAGCGAGAAGGAGTTGCTGGCCGAGCCGGGGGCTCCGTTGAAGGTTCCGGTCGAGCTGTCGGACCTCGTGGATGGTCCCTCCCGTTCCGCCGCCGACGCGATCGACCTGCTGGAGCAGCTGTGCCGGCGGATGGCGGAGGGGATGGAGGAGCGCGACTGGGCGGTCTCGGCGGCCCGTTCCCTGGTCGCCGACGTCCTCGGCACCGAACTCCCGGACGCCGTGGCCGTGTTGGAGTTCGCCTGCACCGAGGTCGTGCCCCGGCTCGCCCGTACCACCGACGAGATCGGGCACATCCTCAAGGCCCTCGACGGCGGCTACGTCCCGGCGGGCCCCTCCGGCTCCCCCACCCGCGGGCTCGTCAACGTCCTGCCGACCGGCCGCAACTTCTACTCCGTCGACCCCAAGGCCATCCCGTCGAGGCTGAGTTGGGAGGTCGGGCAGTCCCTTGCTGACTCGCTGGTGCAGCGGTATCTCCAGGACTCCGGGGAGTACCCGAAGTCCGTGGGCCTGACGGTCTGGGGTACGTCCGCCATGCGCACCCAGGGCGACGACATCGCCGAGATCCTCGCGCTGCTGGGCTGCCGACCGGTGTGGGACGACGCCTCGCGCCGCGTGACCGGCTTCGAGATCGTGCCCCTCACCGAGCTGGGCCGTCCTCGCATCGACGTCACGGTCCGCATCTCCGGCTTCTTCCGGGACGCGTTCCCGCACGTGGTCGGGCTGATCGACGACGCCGTACGCAAGGTCGCCGAGCTGGACGAGCCCGCCGACCAGAACTACGTGAAGGCGCACTCCGACGCGGACACCGCCGAGCACGGTGACCGACGGCGCGCGACGGCCCGTATCTTCGGCTCGAAGCCGGGTGCGTACGGCGCCGGATTGCTCCCGCTCATCGACGCCCGCAACTGGCGCTCCGACGCCGACCTCGCCGAGGTGTACGCCGTCTGGGGCGGCTACGCCTACGGGCGCGGGCTGGACGGGCGGGCGGCGCGCGGGGACATGGAGACGGCGTTCAGGCGGATCGCCGTCGCCGCCAAGAACGTCGACACGCGCGAGCACGACCTCGTCGACGCCGACGACTACTTCCAGTACCACGGCGGCATGGTCGCCATGGTGCGCCATCTGACGGGCACCAGCCCCGAGGCCTACGTCGGCGACTCCGCCACCCCCGACCAGGTCAAGACCCGCACCCTCGGCGAGGAGACGCACCGCGTCTTCCGCGCCCGTGTCGTCAACCCGCGCTGGATGGCGGCGATGCGGCGGCACGGCTACAAGGGTGCCTTCGAGATGGCGGCCACCGTCGACTATCTCTTCGGCTACGACGCGACGGCCGGGGTCGTGGACGACTGGATGTACGAGAAGCTGAGCGCGGAGTACGTCTTCGACCCGGAGAACCGGGACTTCATGAAGAAGTCCAACCCGTGGGCGCTGCGCGGCATCACCGAGCGGCTGCTCGAAGCGGCCGACCGTGGACTGTGGGCGGAGCCCGACGCGGACACGCTGGAGCGGCTGCGGGCCACCTACCTGGAGCTCGAAGGCGACCTGGAGGGCGACGACCAGTGAGTACTCCCTTTCCTTTCACGGCCGTCGTCGGCCAGGACGATCTGCGGCTCGCGCTGCTGCTGAACGCCGTGTCCCCGGCGGTGGGCGGTGTGCTGGTGCGCGGCGAGAAGGGCACGGCCAAGTCGACGGCGGTGCGGGCGCTTTCGGTGCTGCTGCCGGAGGTGGACGTGGTCGCCGGGTGCCGTTTCTCCTGCGATCCGGGCGCGCCCGACCCGGGCTGCCCCGACGGTCCGCACGAGACCGGCAGCGGGACCACGCGCCCCGCGCGCATGGTCGAGCTGCCCGTCGGCGCCTCCGAGGACCGGCTCGTCGGCGCGCTCGACATCGAGCGGGCGCTGGCGGAAGGAGTCAAGGCCTTCGAGCCCGGCCTGCTCGCCGACGCGCACCGCGGGATCCTCTACGTCGACGAGGTCAACCTCCTCCACGACCACCTGGTCGACCTGCTCCTGGACGCGGCCGCGATGGGTGCGTCGTATGTCGAGCGGGAGGGGGTGTCGGTCCGGCACGCCGCGCGGTTCCTGCTCGTCGGGACCATGAACCCCGAAGAGGGCGAGCTGCGGCCGCAGTTGCTCGACCGGTTCGGGCTGACCGTGGAGGTCGCGGCGTCGCGGGAGCCGGAGCAGCGGGTGGAGGTCGTACGGCGCAGGCTCGCCTACGACGACGATCCGGCCGGTTTCGCGGCCCGTTGGGCGGACGAGGAGGCAGCGGTACGTCAACGTATCGTCGCGGCACGGGAGTTGCTGCCGTCGGTGCGGCTGGGCGACGGGGCGCTGCGGCAGATCGCGGCGACCTGTGCCGCCTTCGAGGTGGACGGCATGCGGGCCGACATCGTGATGGCGCGGACGGCCACCGCGCTCGCGGCGTGGGCCGGGCGGACCGAGGTGCTGGCGGAGGACGTACGGCAGGCCGCGCTGCTCGCGCTGCCGCACCGGCGGCGACGGAATCCCTTTGACGCGCCGGGACTTGACGAGGACAAGCTCGACGAGACGCTGGAGGAGTTCTCCGGCGACGACGACCACGATCCCGATCCTGATCCCGATGACGGTGGGCCGGGTCCGGGCGGGGGTGGCGGGCAGCCGGCTCCGGACGACGGTCCGCAGGGTGGTGACACGGGCGCTCGGCCCGAGGCCGGTGAGGACGGCGAGCCGCAGGCCTCCGGCGCCGGGGAGCAGTCCGCCGTACGGGCCTCGGAACCGTTTCGTACGAAGGTGCTGAGCGTCCCCGGTATCGGGCAGGGTGCCGCCGGGCGGCGTTCGCGGGCGCGGACCGAGCACGGGCGGACGACGGGGGCGCGGCGGCCACGAGGGGCGCTGACCAAGCTGCATCTGGCGGCGACCGTGCAGGCGGCGGCGCCGCATCAGCGGGCGCGTGGGCGGGTCGGGCGTGGGCTCGTCGTGCGGCGGGACGATCTGCGGCAGGCGACGCGGGAAGGGCGCGAGGGGAATCTCGTGCTGTTCGTCGTCGACGCGTCCGGGTCGATGGCGGCGCGGCAGCGGATGAGTGCCGTGAAGGGGGCTGTGGTGTCGCTGCTGCTCGACGCGTATCAGCGGCGGGACAAGGTGGGGTTGGTGACGTTCCGGGGGTCGAGCGCCGATGTGGCTCTGCCGCCGACCTCGTCCGTGGATGCCGCGGCTGCTCGGCTGGAGTCCCTGCCGACGGGTGGGCGGACGCCGCTGGCCGCCGGGTTGCTGAAGGCGCATGACGTGCTGCGGGTGGAGCGGCTGCGGGATCCCGCTCGGCGGGCGCTGGTTGTCGTGGTGACGGACGGGCGGGCGACCGGTGGGCCGGAGCCGGTTGTGCTGGCCGGGCGGGCGGCTCGGTTGTTCGCCGCCGAGGGGATCGCTTCGGTGGTGGTCGACTGTGAGTCCGGGCCCGTGCGGCTGGGTCTCGCCGGGCAGCTTGCCGGTGAGCTGGGGGGTACGGCCGTGACGCTGGACGAGCTGCGGGCGGACTCCATCGCCGGGCTGGTGAAGGACGTACAGAGGAGGGCCGCGTAATGCCTCAGGGACAGCCGAGTGTCGTGCCGAACGATGGGCTGACGACTCGTCAGCGGCGTAATCGGCCTTTGGTGGTGGTGCACACCGGGGTCGGGAAGGGCAAGTCGACCGCTGCTTTCGGGCTGGCGCTCAGGGCCTGGAATCAGGGGTGGCCCATCGGGGTGTTCCAGTTCGTCAAGTCCGCCAAGTGGAAGGTCGGCGAGGAGCGGGCGCTGCGGGTGCTCGGGGACTCCGGTGAGGGCGGGTCCGTCGCCTGGCACAAGATGGGCGAGGGGTGGTCCTGGGTGCAGCGGGACTCCCAGATGGACAACGAGGAGAAGGCGCGGGAGGGCTGGGAGCAGGTCAAGCGGGATCTGGCCGCCGAGACGTACCAGCTGTACGTGCTGGATGAGTTCGCCTATCCGATGCACTGGGGGTGGGTCGACGTCGATGAGGTCGTGGCTGTGCTGCGGGACCGGCCGGGGACCCAGCATGTCGTGATCACCGGGCGGAACGCGCCGGAGAAGCTGGTCGACTTCGCCGATCTCGTGACCGACATGTCCAAGGTCAAGCATCCGATGGACGCCGGGCAGAAGGGGCAGAGAGGCATCGAGTGGTGATGTCTGTTCCTCGGGTGGTCGTCGCCGCGCCGTCGTCGGGCAGCGGTAAGACCACCGTTGCCACGGGGTTGATGGCCGCGTTCGCCGCGCGGGGGCTTGTCGTGTCTCCGCACAAGGTGGGGCCGGACTACATCGATCCCGGGTATCACGCGCTGGCGACCGGGCGGGTGGGGCGGAATCTCGATGCGTATCTGTGCGGGCCGGAGTTGATCGGGCCGTTGTTCGCGCATGGGGCGCGGGGGTGTGACATCGCCGTGGTCGAGGGGGTGATGGGGCTGTATGACGGGGCCGCGGGGGAGGGTGAGCTGGCGTCCACCGCTCATGTGGCGAAGTTGCTGCGGGCGCCGGTGGTGCTGGTTGTCGATGCGTCGTCGCAGTCGCGGTCCGTGGCGGCGTTGGTGCATGGGTTTGTGTCCTGGGATCCGGAGGTTCGGGTCGGGGGCGTGATCCTGAACAAGGTGGCTTCGGATCGGCATGAGGAGTTGTTGCGGGAGGCGTTGGAGTCGGTGGGGGTACCGGTTCTGGGTGTGTTGAGGCGGGCGCCACAGGTGGATACGCCGTCGCGGCATCTGGGGTTGGTTCCGGTTGCGGAGCGGCGGGGGGAGGCTGTGGAGGCTGTTGCGGCTATGGGGGCGCAGGTCTCCGACGGGTGTGATCTGGATGCGGTGATGGCGTTGGCTCGGGGGGCGGGGGCGTTGTCGTGTGCGGCTTGGGATGCGGCTGAGGTGCTGGGTTCTTCGCCCCCGCCGCCCCTACCCGTCCCATCCTCCAGGGGCTCCGCCCCTTCGACCCCGCCAGGGGACTCCGCCCCCTGGACCCCCACCGGGGCTTCGCCCCTGGACCCCATCGGCCTTCGGCCTCGTCCTCAAACGCCGGACGGGCTGAAGCGCGTCGCCGTGGCCGGTGGGGCCGCGTTCACGTTCTCCTACGCTGAGCACACCGAGCTGCTTGCGGCCGCTGGTGCGGAAGTCGTCGTCTTCGATCCCCTCCGCGATGAACAACTCCCTGACGGCACCTGCGGGTTGGTCATCGGGGGCGGGTTCCCTGAGGTGTATGCCGCTGAGCTGTCCGCCAACGAACCCCTGCGCAAAGCCGTCGCCGCCCTCGCGGAGTCCGGGGCTCCTGTCGCCGCCGAGTGTGCTGGGCTGCTCTATCTGTGCCGGGAGTTGGATGGGCTGCCCATGTGCGGGGTGCTCGATGCGACGGCTCGGATGAGCGGGCGGCTCACGCTGGGGTATCGGGATGCTGTTGCCGTGAGTGACAGTGTGATCGCGGGCGCCGGCGTGCGGATGCGGGGGCATGAGTTTCATCGGACGGTCGTCGAGCCGGGGGCGGGGGCCGCTCCCGCGTGGGGTGTACGTGCTCCTGAGCGGCGGGTCGAAGGTTTCGTACAGCAGGGTGTGCATGCGAGTTATCTGCACACGCACTGGGCGTCCGCGCCCGGTGTGGCCCGTCGGTTCGTGGAGAGGTGCCGGACGTCATGAGCAGCAGCAGGTTGATCGGAGTCGGGGTGGGGCCCGGCGATCCGGAGCTGGTGACCGTCAAGGGCGTCAATGCTCTGCGTGCCGCCGATGTCGTCGTCGTGCCGGTGATGGCTGCATTTGATGGGAAAGATGGCGGCGAGCGGGGGCGGGCCGAGGCCACCGTCTTGCATTATGTGCCCGAAGAGAAAGTTGTGCGGGTCGTCTTCGCGCTGAACGAGCGGAGCGATCGTGGGCGGCGTGAGGCTGCCTGGGATGCTGCCGGGGAGCGGGTGGCCCAACTGCTCAGGACACATGGGGTCGTTGCCTTCGCGACCATCGGGGATCCCAACGTCTACTCCACGTTCACCTACCTCGCGCAGACCATCGGCGAGTTGGTGCCCGGAACCGTCGTGGAGACCGTGCCCGGGATCACCGCCATGCAGGATCTCGCCTCGCGGTCGGGGGCCGTGCTGACCGAGGGGACCGAGCCGCTCACGCTCGTGCCGGTGACCGCGGGGGCCGCCGTGCTCAAGGATGCGCTGGCCGGGCCCGGGACCGTCGTCGCGTACAAGTTCGGGCGGCAGGCCGGGGAGGTCGCGGAGGCGCTGCGGGAGACCGGGCGGCTGGACGACGCCGTATGGGGGTCGGCGCTCGGGCTGCCGGAGGAGTCCGTGCGGCCTGCCGCCGAGCTCGACGGTGAACCCCTCCCCTATCTGTCGACGCTGATCGCGCCCGCGCGGCGGGACGGCGGGCGGGGCGGCAAGCTGTGAACGGCCAGGGTGCGGACGGTTCAGCCGGAGATGCCCACCACCAGCCAGATGAACGCCGCTCCGGCGATCGTGCAGAGCAGGGTCGAGCGGGCGGGCCGCATGTGGTGGGCCTCGGGGAGGATCTCGGACGCGGCGAGGCAGAGCAGTGCGCCGCCGAACAGGCCGAGGTAGTAGCCGAGCAGTTCCTCCGGGATGGTGAACAGGAGCGTGGAGGCCGCGCCGGCGACGGGGGCCGCCGCGTCCGCCACCAGCATGACGAGCGCTCGGCGGCGGGCGTTCCCGTAGAGGCGGGTGATCGTGTACGTGTTGAAGCCGTCCGCGAAGTCGTGCGCGATCACGGCGAGCGCGACCGCCACGCCCATGTCCCCGCCGACCTGGAACGCGGCGCCGATCGCGATGCCGTCCATGGCGCTGTGTCCGACCATCGCGGCCCCCGCCGACAGGCCCACCTCGGGCGTCCGGCCGTTCGGCTCGTGTGCCGCGCGTGCGGCCAGCAGCCGTTGCACCAGGTGGGCGAGGAGGAAACCCGCCACGAAGAGCACCAGGGCCGCGGGTACGCCGAAGACGTCCGCGTCCGCCGCGTCCAGCGCCTCCGGCAGCAGGTCCAGGCCGACCACGCCCAGCATCAGACCGCCGGCCAGGCCCAGGACCAGATGACGGCGGTCGGTCACGCGCTGTGCCGTCCAGCCGCCGGCCAGCGTCATCAGGAACGCGCCGAGCGCGACGAAGACCGCCATAGGGCTTTGCTATCCGATCACCCTGCGTGCGCGCATGTCCGGCACTCCCGTACGCACTGACTTTTCGCCCGACTTCGTAAGACCGCCGAATTCGTAAGACCGCTTTGCAGCTTGTAAGACCCGCTTTGCTTGTACGAGAGGACCGATTCCCCATGGCCGATGCCACCGCCGGCAAGGTGACCTTCGTCGGTGCCGGCCCCGGCGCCGCCGATCTGCTGACGTTCCGTGCCGCGCGCGCCATCGCCGAGGCCGATGTCGTGATCTGGGCGGCCAGCCTGGTCCAGGCGGAGGTCCTCCAGCATGCGCGCGAGGACGCGGAGATCCTGGACTCGGCGACGATGTCCCTGGAGGACGTGGTCGCCGTGTACGAGCGGGCCCGGACCGATGGTCTGCGGGTCGCCCGTATTCACTCCGGGGACCCCGCTCTCTGGGGCGGAACGCAGGAGCAGCTCGACCGGTGTGCCGCGCTCGGCATCGCCACCGAGGTCGTACCCGGCGTCTCCGCCTTCTCCGCGGTCGCCGCGCTCGCCCAGCGGGAGCTGACGATCCCCGAGGTGGCACAGTCCGTCGTGCTGACGCGGCTCGGCGGCGGCAAGACGCCGATGCCGCCCGGGGAAGAGGTGCGCGAGTTCGCCAAGCACGGCACGACCATGGCGATCTTCCTGTCGGCCGCCCGGAGCGGACAGCTCGTACGGGAGTTGCTGGAGGGCGGCTATCCGACGTCGACGCCGGTCGTCATCGCGTACCAGGCGACCTGGCCCGAGGAGCTGGTCGTGCGCTGCACGATCGCGACCCTGGAGGAGACGGTCAAGGAGCACAAGCTCTGGAAGCACACCCTCTTCCTGGTCGGCCCCGCCCTCGGCGCGCAGGGCACCCGCTCGCACCTGTACCACCCCGGCCATTTCCACGGCTACCGCAAGGCCGACCCCGAGGCCCGCAAGGCGCTGCGTGAGCGAGGGGCGAGTACATGATCACGGTCGTCGGTACGGGGACGGGGGCGCCGCCTCCCGAGGACGTCCTCGGCGCCGCGGAGCTGGTGGTCGGCGGGCGGCGGCATCTCGACGCCGCACGGCTGCCGTCGGGCGTTGAGCAGGTCGTGCTCGGTCCTCTGGCGCCCGCGCTCGACCGGATCGAGGCGTACGTCGCCAAGCAGGCGCCGGTCGTCGTGCTGGCCTCCGGCGACCCCGGGTTCTTCGGGATCGTGCGGGTGCTGGCCGAGCGCTTCGGTGCCGGGCTGCTCGACATCCGGCCGGGCGTGTCCTCCGTGGCCGCCGCCTTTGCGCGGGCCGGGCTGACGTGGGACGACGCGGTGGTGGTCAGCGCGCACGGGCGGGAGCCGCGGACGGCGGTCAATGTGTGCCGGGCGCAGGCGAAGGTCGCGGTGCTGACCGGGCCCGGCGCCGGTCCGGCCGAGCTGGGGGCCGCCCTGCTGCACAGTGACCGCGTCCTCGTCGTCGCGTCCGCGCTGGGCGACTCCGAGCGGGAGCGGGTGGAGCGGGTGACGCCGCGCGAGGCCGCCGCGCGTGACTGGGGGACGGCGGTGAGTGTGGTGCTGTGCCTGGACGAGGCGCGGTTCTCGGCCGGTGCGCGGACGGTCGCCGGGCCCGGGGTCGGGTCCGACCGATGGGCGCTGGACGAGGGCGAGTTCGCCCACCGCGACTCGATGATCACCAAGTTCGAGGTACGCGCCCTCGCCCTGGCCCGGCTCGGGCCGCGCCTCGGCGATCTGGTCTGGGACGTCGGCGCGGGCTCCGGTTCCGTGGCTGTCGAGTGCGCGCGGCTCGGGGCCGCCGTCGTCGCCGTCGAGAAGACCGGGGACGGCGTCGAGCGGATCCGCGCGAACGCGGCCGCACACGGGGTTGACGTACAGGTGGTCCACGGGAGCGCGCCGGGCGCGCTGGCCGAACTCGACGATCCCGACGCGGTGTTCGTCGGCGGGGGCGGGGGTGACCTGCCCGAGATCGTCGCCGCGTGTGCGCGGCGGGCGCGGCGGACGGTGGTCGTCGCGATGGCCGCGCTGGACCGGGTCCCGGCGGTGCGCGAGGCGCTCACCGCGGCCGGGTTCTCCTGCGACGGCGTGCTGCTGCAGTCGTCCCGGCTGGCGCCGCTCCCGGGGGACGTGACCCGGCTCGCGGCGACCAATCCCGTCTTTCTGCTGTGGGGCGTCAGGCCTCACGTACCTCAAGCCCTTGAAAATGAAGGAGTTGCCCAGTGATCGGCCTCATTTCCGCCACCGCGGCGGGCGCGGCTGCGCGGGACCGGCTGGCCGCGGCCTGGCCGGAGCGGACCCGGGTGTACGACGGTCCGGTCGGGGACGCCGTACGGGCCGCGTTCGCGGAGTGCGAGCAGCTGGTGTGTTTTCTGGCCACGGGGGCGGTGGTGCGGCTGGTCGCTCCGCTGCTGTCGGACAAGCGGGCCGATCCCGGTGTGGTGTGCGTCGACGAGGGCGGGCGGTTCGCCGTGTCGCTGGTCGGCGGACATGAGGGCGGGGCGAATGAACTCGCCGTGGAAGTGGGTGAGTTGCTCGGCACGCAGCCCGTGGTGACCACGGCCACCGATGCCGTCGGACTGCCGGGGCTGGACACGCTCGGGCTCGCGGTGGAGGGGGCCGTGCCCGCGGTGTCCCGTGCGCTGCTGGACGGTGAACCCGTCGCCCTCGTAACCGAGGTGCCGTGGCCGCTGCCTCCGCTTCCCGTGGCAGCGCAGGGTGCGTACACGATCCGCGTCACGGATCGCACGGTCGAGCCCGCCGAGCACGAGGTCCTGCTGCGCCCGCCGTCCCTCGTCGTCGGCGTCGGGGCCTCGCGGAACGCCCCCGTCGACGAGGTGCTCGGGCTCGTCGAGGGCACGTTGCGGGAGGCGGGGCTGTCCGGTCGTAGCATCGCCGAACTCGCCACCGTCGACGCCAAGGCCGAGGAGCCCGGCATCGTCGCGGCGGCCGAGCGGCTCGGGGTGCCGCTGGTGACGTACTCGGCCGGGGAGTTGGCCGCCGTCGAGGTGCCCAACCCCTCCGACGCGCCGCTCGCCGCCGTCGGCACCCCCTCCGTGGCGGAGGCGTCGGCGCTCATCGGCGGTGGTGAACTGCTGGTGCCGAAGCGGAAGTCGGCGATGGTCACGTGTGCGGTCGTACGACGTCCCGCGCGCGGGCGTCTCGCGGTGGTCGGGCTCGGACCCGGCGCCCGGGATCTGCTCACCCCGCGAGCGAAGGCCGAACTCCGGCGCGCTTCCGTGCTCGTCGGCCTGGACCAGTACGTCGACCAGATCCGCGATCTGCTGCGGCCCGGCACCCGGGTGCTGGAGTCGGGGCTCGGCGCGGAGGAGGAGCGGGCGCGGACCGCGGTCGCCGAAGCCCGGCGCGGGCAGGCCGTCGCGCTGATCGGCAGCGGGGACGCGGGCGTGTACGCGATGGCCTCCCCCGCCCTCGCGGAGGCGTCCGACGACATCGACGTCGTCGGCGTACCCGGCGTGACCGCCGCGCTCGCCGCCGCCGCGATCCTCGGGGCACCGCTCGGCCACGACCATGTGTCGATCAGCCTGTCCGACCTGCACACGCCGTGGGAGGTCATCGAGCGGCGGGTGCGGGCGGCGGCCGAGGCGGACATCGTCGTGACGTTCTACAACCCGCGCAGCCGGGGCCGCGACTGGCAGCTGCCGAAGGCGCTCGCGATCCTCGCCGGGCACCGGTCGGGGACGACGCCGGTCGGAGTCGTCCGCAACGCCTCACGGCCCGACGAGTCCGGCCGGCTGACGACCCTGGCCGCCCTGGATCCGGCGACGGTCGACATGATGACCGTGGTGACCGTGGGCAACACGGCGACCCGCGAGATCGCGGGCCGCATGGTGACGCCGCGCGGCTACCGCTGGCAGGAAGGGCAGGAGGGCGCCGAGTGAACCGTGTGGTCCACCCCATCGAGCAGGAGTCCTTCCGGCGGCTGCGCGCCCGCCTGGACACCTCGCACTTCCCGCCGCTGACCCGGGCGGTCGTGGAACGGGTCATCCACTCCGCGGCCGATCTCGACTACGCCGCCGATCTCGTCATGGACGAGTCCGACTTGGCCGGCGCCCATGCCGCGCTGCACGCCGGGGCGCCGGTCGTCGTGGACGTCGAGATGGTCGCGGCCGGGATCACCCGGCGCGAGACCGTCTGCCGGCTGCGGGACGCCGAGGCCGGGCCGGGGCTGACCCGCTCGGCCCATGCGATCCGGCTCGCCTACGAGCAGGTCGGTCCGGGCGCCCTCTGGGTCATCGGCAACGCACCCACCGCGCTGGAGGAGTTGCTGACGCTGGACGCCTCCCCCGCGCTCGTCGTCGGTCTGCCCGTCGGCTTCGTCGGCGCGACCGAGTCCAAGGCCGCGTTGCGCGAGAGCGGGCTGCCCGCTGTCAGCAACGTGTCCGAGAAGGGCGGTTCGGCGGTCGCCGCCGCCGCGCTCAACGCCCTGCTGTACCACCCCACTTCGCCATCCGAGGAGAAACAGTGACCACCGCGCCGCCCGCCCTGCTCATCGCCGGCCACGGCACCCGGGACGACGCCGGAGCCGAGGCGTTCCGCGACTTCGTACGGCAGTTGGGGCACCGCAATCCCCAACTGCCGGTCGCGGGCGGCTTCATCGAGCTGTCCCCGCCGCCGCTGGGCGACGCGGTGACCGAGCTGGTGGAGCGGGGGGTGCGGCGGTTCGCCGCCGTTCCGCTGATGCTGGTGTCCGCCGGGCACGCCAAGGGGGACATCCCGGCGGCGCTGGCCCGCGAGAAGGAGCGGCACCCCGGGATCTCGTACACCTACGGCCGTCCCCTGGGCCCGCACCCGGCGCTGCTGAACGTGCTGGAGCGGCGGCTGGACGAGGCCCTGGGCGGGCGCCGCCCCCAGGACCGGGCGGACGTCACCGTGCTGCTGGTCGGGCGGGGTTCCACGGATCCCGACGCCAACGCCGAGGTGCACAAGGCGGCCCGGCTGCTGTGGGAGGGGCGCGGATACGCGGGCGTGGAGACGGCGTTCGTGTCGCTGGCCGCGCCCGACGTGCCGAGCGGCCTTGAGCGGTGCGCGAAGCTGGGCGCGCGGCGGATCGTCGTCCTCCCCTACTTCCTGTTCACCGGCATCCTGCCGGACCGGGTCAAGCAGCAGACCGAGGGCTGGGCCGCCGCGCACCCCGAGATCGAGGTGCGGTCGGCCGAGGTCATCGGCCCGGAGCCGGAGCTGCTCGATCTGGTGATGGAGCGGTACGAGGAGGCCGTCAAGGGCGATCTGCGCATGAACTGCGACTCCTGCGTCTACCGCATCGCACTGCCCGGCTTCGAGGACAAGGTGGGCCTGCCGCAGCAGCCGCACTTCCACCCGGACGACGACGGCCACCACCATGACGGTCACCACCATCACGGCGGACACGCCCATGCACACTGACGGCGGCCACGACCTGCGGCACCACGGTGACGCAGAGGTGCGGGACGACGGCTCGGCCCTCGTGGACCTGGCCGTCAACGTCCGCGCCGACACACCTCCGGCCTGGCTGCGCGACCGGATCGCCGCCTCGCTGGGCGGGCTCGCGGCCTACCCGGACGGGCGTTCCGCGCGGGCGGCGGTGGCGGCGCGGCACGGGGTGGCGCCGGAACGGGTGCTGCTGACCGCGGGGGCCGCCGAAGCGTTCGTGCTGCTGGCGCGGGCGCTGAAGGTGCGTCAACCGGTCGTCGTGCACCCGCAGTTCACGGAGCCGGAGGCCGCGCTGCGGGACGCGGGCCACACCGTCGACCGGGTGTCGCTTCGCCCGGAGGACGACTTCCGGCTGGACCCGGCCGCCGTACCGGAGGAGGCCGACCTGGTAGTGATCGGCAACCCGACCAACCCCACCTCGGTGCTGCATCCGGCCGGCACGGTCGCCGAACTGGCCCGACCCGGGCGGACGTTGGTGGTGGACGAGGCGTTCATGGACGCCGTGCCGGGTGAGCGGGAGGCGCTGGCCGGGCGGACGGACGTACCGGGCCTGGTCGTCCTGCGCAGCCTGACCAAGACCTGGGGTCTGGCGGGTCTGCGCATCGGCTACGTGCTCGCCGCCCCGGAGACCATCGCCGACCTGGAACGGGCCCAGCCGCTCTGGCCGGTGTCCACGCCCGCGCTGGCCGCGGCACAGGCCTGCGTGGAGCCACAGGCGCTCGCGGAGGCCGCACACGCGGCCCACCGCATCGCCGCCGACCGGGCCCATCTGGTCGCCGGGCTGGCGGAGTTCGACGAACTGCGGGTCGTGGCGCCCGCCGAGGGCCCCTTCGTCCTCGTACGACTGGCGCGCGCAGCCGACGTGCGGCGACGGCTGCGCGAGCTGGGGTTCGCGGTACGGCGCGGAGACACCTTCCCGGGTCTGGACGAGGAGTGGCTGCGGCTGGCTGTACGGGACCGCAGCACGGTCAACTCCTTCCTCCATGCCCTGCGTCAGGCACTGGCCGGTCCCTGAGCACCCGCATGATGAAGCGCTTGCCGGTCAGCTCCGGCGACGGCGTGACAGCACCACCGCTCCGCCGCCCGCCACGACCAGGGCGATCGCTCCGCCGGCGATGTACGGGGTCGCCGAGTTGCCGCCCGTCTCGGCCAGCCCGTCCTCGGCCGGGGCGCCTTGGGGCTTCACGTCGGCCGCCGGGTCCTCGCTCGGGGCGGCGGACCCGGCGGGTGCCGTCGGTGCCTCGCAGGTCGCCTCGGCGAGCGTCAGGGTGCCGGTCACCTCGGCCACGTTGAGCTTCAACGGGTTGACGGAGACGGTGAGTTCGAGGGCGGTGGCGGCGGCCGTACGGGACGTCGTCTCCGTCTTCGACAGATCCAGCCGGACCTCGCCGACGCCGGGCACCTTCACCTCCGTCGTGCCGCCGGTGGACACCGTGACCTTCTTGCCCAGTACGGTGACGGCGCCCAGCAGGTTGGAGGAGGCGCTCGGCGTCTCGCCTGCCTTGCAGGTGGCCTTCGACGTCACGCCCTCGAGCTCGATGAGCGACAGCAGCGGCAGGCCGGGGACATGGACCCTCGCGTGGGCGAGGTGGGTGGAGGCCTGCGCCGTGCCGTCGGCGACGGTCGCCTTCGACGCCGCCGCGTCGGCGCGCAGCACCTGGATCGGCTGTCCGCCCTCGACGCCGTCCAACTGGGCGGTCAGCGCGGCCTTTTCGGCGCTCTGCGGCGCCTGCACCTCGTTGAGGGAGACCGCGAGCGGGACGTTCACGGTCTTGTTGAGCAGGGACACATCGAGCCCGGTGCGCAGGACGACGGCGTGCGCACGGCCGTCGTCGGTCGCGTGGGCGGGCCCCGCGCCGGCCAGGGCGGCGGGACCGGCGGCCAGGGCGGTGGCCGTCGCGACGGTGGCGAAACGCCGGGCGGGCGTACGGAAGTTCTTGCCGTTCAAGGTGGGGACCCCCAGCGGAGACTTGTTCGGGACCCGGCAAGAATTGCGTACCGAGAGTGAACAGTCAGCAGTCCGGCGCGACTTCACTCCAACGTGACTTTCCCGTGGATATTTTCGAATCACCGGGCACGGATGTTCCTCGAAGTCACCCCCGTACCCCCTCCTGTGCGAGCGCTCGCGTTGACACGTCGGCGTGAGACACGGAGTGAACAACGCTGCCGGGCGACCATCGGTCACGCTGCGTCAACTGGCTTCCCGGCCCGACAGGCCTACCCGACGACGTGTCCGTTCAGCACGACCCTGCGCGAGTCCGCCAGCACCCGTACGTCGGCCCGCGGATCCGCCTCGTACACGACGAGGTCCGCCGGTGCGCCCTCCTCCAGACCCGGGCGGCCGAGCCACCGCCGCGCCCCCCAAGCCGTCGCCGACAGGGCCTCCACCGGCGGGATTCCGGCCGTGACCAGTTCGGCCACCTCACCCGCCACCAACCCGTGGGCCAGGGAGCCGCCCGCGTCCGTGCCGACGTAGACGGGGATGCCGGCGTCGTAGGCGTTGCGGACGGTGTCGTAGCGGCGTTCGTAGAGGCGGTGCATGTGGGCGGACCAGCGGGGGTAGCGGGTCTCGCCGCCGGCGGCGAGTTGGGGGAAGGTGGCGATGTTGACGAGGGTGGGGACGACGGCGACGGAGCGTTCGGCGAAGAGGGGGATCAGGTCGTCCGTGAGGCCGGTCGCGTGCTCGATGCAGTCGATGCCGGACTCGACCAGGTCGCGGAGGGAGTCCTCGGCGAAGCAGTGGGCCGTCACGCGGGCGCCGAGGCGGTGGGCCTCCGCGATCCCCGCCGCCACGGCCTCCCGCGGCCAGCACGCCGACAGATCGCCGAGGTCGCGGTCGATCCAGTCGCCGACGAGCTTGACCCAGCCGTCGCCGCGCCGGGCCTCCTGGGCGACGTACGCGACCAGGTCCTCCGGTTCGATCTCGTGGGCGAAGTTGCGGATGTAGCGGCGGGTGCGGGCGATGTGCCGGCCGGCCCGGATGATCTTCGGCAGGTCCTCGCGGTCGTCGATCCAGCGGGTGTCCGAGGCCGAGCCGGCGTCCCGGATCAGCAGGGTCCCGGCCTCCCGGTCCGTCAGCGCCTGCTTCTCGGCCACGTCCGCGTCGACCGGGCCGTGCGGACCGAGGCCGACATGGCAGTGCGCGTCGACCAGGCCGGGCAGGGCCCAGCCCTCGACGGTCCGGATGTCGCGGGTGCCGGCGGGACGGTCGTACGAGATCCTCCCGCCGATCACCCAGAGTTCGTCGCGGACGTCCTCGGGCCCGACGAGGACCCGGCCCTTCACGTGCAGCACCGCACCCTGATCGCTCATGTACGGCACCCTAGTCAAGCCGCTACTCGGACTTCCCCACCTGGTCGGAGGTCTCCTCCTCCACCTCCGCCATCGCCGGGTCGAGCAGGCGGGAGAGGAAGTGGCGGGTGCGTTCGTGGGCCGGGTTGGTGATGACCTGGTCCGGGGTGCCGTCCTCGACGATCACTCCGCCGTCCATGAAGACGACGCGGTCGGCGACTTCGCGGGCGAAGGTCATCTCGTGGGTGACGACCATCATGGTCATGCCCTCGTTGGCGAGCATGCGCATGACGGCCAGGACGTCCCCGACCAGCTCCGGGTCGAGCGCCGACGTCGGCTCGTCGAACAGCATCACCTCGGGGCCCATCGCGAGGGCACGGGCAATGGCGACGCGCTGCTGCTGGCCGCCGGAGAGGGAGGACGGGTAGGCGTCCGCCTTCTCGGACAGCCCCACCCTCTCCAGGTTCTCGGCGGCGACCTTCGCGGCCTCCGCCTTGCCCCGCCCCAATACCCGCCGCTGCGGCAGCGTGAGGTTCTCGGTCACCGAGAGATGCGGGAAGAGGTTGAACTGCTGGAAGACCATGCCGATACGGCGGCGTACCGCGTCGATGTCGACATCGGGGTCGGTGAGCTCCGTACCGCCGACGAAGACCTGGCCCTTGGTGGGTTCTTCGAGGAGGTTCACGCAGCGCAGCAGCGTGGACTTGCCGGAGCCGGACGGACCGATCACGCAGACGACCTCGCCCTGGTTGATCTCCAGGTCGATGCCGCGCAGCACCTCGTTGTCGCCGAAGGACTTGTGCAGGTCCTGGACGTGGATCTCTGGACGGGTCACTTGACGGCCTCCTGGGCCTTCGCCTCCATGCGGCGTACGACGAAGCCGAGCGGGATCGTGACGAGCAGGTAGCACAGGCCCGCGACCAGGATCGGCGTGGAGTTGGCGGTCTGGCTGGCCAGGTCGCGGCCGAACTTGGACAGTTCCCGCTCCTCCAGTGTGACGCCGAGGAACAGCACGAGGGAGGAGTCCTTGAACAGGAGCACCAACTCGTTGGTCAGCGGCGGGAGGATGATCCGGAAGGCCTGGGGGATGATGATCGAGATCATCGCCCGCGCCGGTGAGAAGCCCAGCGAACGGGCCGCCTCCATCTGCCCCTTGGGCACCGCCTGGATGCCCGCGCGGATCGTCTCCGCCATGTAGGCCGCGGACACCAGGCCGAGCGCGAGCGCGACCTTGCCGTAGGTGCCGCCGGGGATCTCCGTACCCGGGAAGGCGAGCGGCACGGCCACGCCGACGAAGATGAAGATCAGCAGGGCGGGCAGACCGCGGAAGATCTCGATGTAGACGCTCGCCAGCCAGCGGTACGGGCCGACGGACGACAGCCGCATCAGCGCGATCACCATGCCGAGGACCAGGCCGAAGACGAAGCCGGACAGGGTGTACAGCACGGTGTTCTTCAGCGCCAGCGTGATGACGTCCGGGAACATCTGCTCGGCGATGTCCGCCTGCGCGAACTGGTTCTGCAGCCGGTCCCAGTCGGCCGAGACCGCGAAGGCGATCACGGCCGCGACGAAGACGGTGTACTGGATGCCGCGCGAGACCCGGCGCTTCTGACGCCGGGTCAGGCCCTTCTTCTTCGGCTGAACGGTGACGTCGGTCATGAGGCGGACGGGGAGGCCGCGGCCTCGTCGTACGGGCCGATCCACTGCTCGTACAGCTTCTTGTACGTCCCGTCCGCCTTGGCGTCCGCGAGCGCCTTGTTGATGGCGGCGACGAGCTTGGTGTTGCCCTTCTTCACCGAGAAGCCGTACTGCTCACCGGTGTTGATCTGCTCGGCGACATCGAAGGCGGCGGCGTTGGCCTTGTCCTTCAGCCAGCCCTGGACGACCGGGTAGTCGATGACGACGGCCTCGACCTGGCCGGTGCGCAGGCCGTTGAGGACGGCATCGGAGGACTCGAACGAGACCGGGTCGAGGCCCTTGCTCTTGGCGTAGTCCTCGCCGGTGGTCTGCGCCTGGGCGCCGACCTTCTTGCCCTTGAGCTCCGCGAAGGACTTGATGCCGCTCTTCTTGTCGACCAGCACGGCCTGGGTGGCCTCGAAGTACGGGTCCGAGAAGTCGACGTTCTTCTTGCGCTCGTCGGTGATGGTCATGCCGGCCGCGGCCAGGTCGCACTGGTCGGCGTTGAGGGAGCCGCCGGTCTTGAAGTTCTCGAAGGGCTGGTCGACGATGTTCTGCTTGACGCCCAGGTCCTTGGCGACCAGGTCGATCAGGGACACGTCGAAGCCCTGCACCTTGCCGTCGATCTCCGACTGGAACGGCGGGTACGGCAGGTGTGTGCAGGTGGTGAGCTGGCCCGCCTTGACGACTTCGACGCCGCCGGCCGCGGTCTTCGTACCCCCGCCGCCGTTGTCGTCGGAGGAGCAGCCGGCCACGAGCACCAGCCCGGCCGTCGCGGTGGTGGCCGCCAGAATGCGGGTCCGGCGCCCGAGGGTCGTCTTCAAGGGTGGGCCTCCTATCAGGGAACGGTGAGTTCCGATTATAAGGAAAGGTTTGAGTCACTCAAACCAAACCGATGGCTGTGGAGTCGTTCTACCTAAGATCGGCGGAGTAGACCTCCACGAAGGAAGTGAGCAACCCCGATGCCCCATCCATTCCTCGATCTTCCCCCGCTGAGCGCCGCGCATTTCGCGTCCATTGAGGACCGCGTGGCTCGACTGCTGAGTACCCGACAGGACGTCGTGATCATGCAGGGCGAGGCACTGCTGCCGCTGGAGGGGGCGATCCGCGGGACCGCCGGACCCGGCACGACCGCGCTGAACGTGATCACCGGGCCGTACGGGCAGACCTTCGGCGACTGGCTGCGGGACTGCGGCGCCACGGTGATCGATCTGGCGGTGCCCTTCCACACGGCGGTCACCGCCGCGCAGATCCTGGACGCCTTCGCCGAGCACCCGGAGATCGACTTCGTCTCGCTGGTGCACGCCGAGGCCGCGACCGGCAACACCAACCCCGTCGCGGAGATCGGCGAGGTCGTACGGCAGCACGGCGCGCTGTTCTACCTGGACGCCGTCGCCTCCGTCGGGGCCGAGCCGGTGCTGCCGGACGCGTGGGGCGTGGACCTGTGCGTGATCGGGGCGCAGAAGGCGATGGGCGGGCCCGCGGGGGTGTCGGCGGTGTCGGTGAGCGAGCGGGCGTGGGCGCGGATGGCCGCGAATCCCAGGGCGCCGCGCCGGTCGTATCTGTCGCTGCTCGACTGGAAGGAGCGGTGGATCGACGGCGGGCGCCGGGCACTGCTGCACGCCCCGGCCCAGCTGGAGATGCTGGCACTGGAGGCGTGTGTGGAGCGGATCGAGGCGGACGGCCTGGACAACGTGATGGCCCGGCACGCGGCTGCCGCCGCGGCGACGCGGGCCGGCGCGTCGGCGCTGGGCGGCGGGCTGGAGCCGTATGTGTACGAGGCCGCGGACGCGGCGCCGGTGGCCACGACGCTGCGGGCACCGGCGGGCGTGGTGGCCTCCGAGCTGGTGGCGCGGGCGCTCGCGTCGGATCCCGCGCTGCCGCTGGCCGCGGGCGGGGGCGCGCTGGCCAAGGAGATGATCCGGGTGAACCACTACGGCGTCGACGCGACGCGGGGAGCGGTCCAGGGGAGTCTGGCGGCGCTGGGGGCGGCGCTCGCCGAGAAGGGGCTGGGAGTGGATCTGGACGGGGCCCGGCGGGCGGCCGAGACTGCCTGGGTATAGTTGCTCAGCGCCCCATGCCATGCTCGGCCCATGACTGCCGACACACCGCACACGCTTCCCGACGGCCGCCCCGTCCCCCTTCTCACCGGCGACGAATTACCCATGCTCCAGAGCTGGTTGGCCTTTCACCGGGCCACGCTCCAGCTGAAGTGCGCGGGGCTGGACGACACTCAGGTGCGGCTGGCGTCCGTCGAGCCGTCCTCGCTCACCCTCCTCGGCCTTGTGCAGCATCTCGCCGAGGTCGAACGGAACTGGTTCCAGCGGGTGTTCGCCGGGCTGGACGTGCCGCCGGTGTTCGGGGAGAGGAGCGGGTACATCCTGGACCCCGACCGCGGGCTGGACGAGGCACTCACGGTGTGGCGGCAGGAAGTCGCCCGAAGCGAAGAGCTGATCGCCGGGCGGTCGCTCGAGGACACCGGGCGGATGGTGGACGGGCCCGTGGCCGGTCTTGAGGTCAGCCTGCGGTGGGTGCTCATCCACATGATCGAGGAGTACGCCCGGCACAACGGCCATGCGGACCTGCTGCGGGAGCGGATCGACGGAGTGACCGGAGCCTGAATTCGGCATTGAATTCCGGGATTCACGACCCGCAATTCGGGAATTCATTCGAGAGCAGCTTCCCGTATTCTTCTGCCCGCTTTCCACCGACCTAAACACAAAGATTTCGCGAACGCCAACCGGTGCGTTTCGGGCAGATCTCGTGAGGGTTGCACGGTTGTGACGCGTTACACATGACCATCGATTTGCCCGTTATATGCAGGTCAAATCACCCCAAACCTCTCAGTCCCCTGCGCCCACTCACGCCCGCGCGATAACACATGAACCGCTGACACGTAACCCCTTCCGGCCATGCAATTCGGATTTTCCCTCGGTAAATTCAATTCGCATGACTGCCGCACAAGCAGACTTGCACGCAGACCTGCACATCGACCGTCCGACGGTGTCGGACGGCGCCGCACTCTGGCGAATCGCCAGAGACTCGGGGAAGCTCGACCTCAACTCCTCGTACAGCTATCTGCTGTGGTGCCGTGACTTCGCCGGTACGTCGGCCGTGGCGCGCGCCGCCGACGGAAGGCCCGTCGGCTTCGTCACCGGGTATGTGCGGCCCGAGCGCCCGCGGACCCTGCTGGTGTGGCAGGTGGCCGTCGACTCCGAGCACCAGGGACAGGGGCTGGCCGCCCGGCTGCTGGACGGGCTCACCGCGCGCGTCGCGGCCGAGCGCCCGCTGACCGACGTCGAGACCACCATCACGCCGGGCAACACCGCGTCCGAGCGGCTCTTCACCTCGTACGCCGAACGCCACGGTGCGCGCGTCGAGCGTGAAGTCCTGTTCGAGGCGGGGCAGTTCCCCGACGGTCCGCACGATCCCGAAGTGCTGTACCGCATCGGGCCCCTGTCCCTCTGACCTCCCCCCACACTCTTACTTACGCTTCGAGGAGCGATTCGTCGTGACCATCACCCAGCCCGACCTCAGCGTCTTCGAAACCCTGGAGTCCGAGGTACGCAGCTACTGCCGCGGCTGGCCCACCGTCTTCGACCGCGCGCAGGGCAGCCGTATGTACGACGAGGACGGCCACGAGTACCTGGACTTCTTCGCCGGCGCCGGATCACTGAACTACGGGCACAACAACCCCGTGCTGAAACGGGCGTTGATCGACTACCTGGAGCGGGACGGCGTCACGCACGGGCTCGACATGTCGACCACCGCCAAGCGCACGTTCCTGCAGACCTTCCAGGACCTCGTCCTGCGCCCGCGTGACCTGCCGTACAAGGTCATGTTCCCGGGCCCGACCGGCACCAACGCCGTGGAGTCCGCGCTGAAGCTGGCGCGGAAGGTGAAGGGCCGCGAGGCCATCGTGTCGTTCACCAACGCCTTCCACGGCATGTCGCTGGGGTCGCTCGCCGTGACCGGTAACGCCTTCAAGCGGGCCGGCGCGGGCATCCCGCTGGTGCACGGCACGCCGATGCCGTTCGACAACTACTTCGACGGCACGGTCGAGGACTTCCTGTGGTTCGAGCGGCTGCTCGAGGACCAGGGCTCCGGGCTCAACAAGCCCGCCGCCGTGATCGTCGAGACCGTGCAGGGCGAGGGCGGCATCAACGTGGCCCGCCCGGAATGGCTGCGGGCGCTGTCCGAGCTGTGCGAGCGGCAGGACATGCTGCTCATCGTCGACGACATCCAGATGGGCTGCGGCCGCACGGGCGCGTTCTTCTCCTTCGAGGAGGCGGGCATCACGCCCGACATCGTGACCGTGTCCAAGTCCATCAGCGGCTACGGCCTGCCGATGTCGCTGTGCCTGTTCAAGCCCGAGCTGGACATCTGGGAGCCGGGCGAGCACAACGGCACCTTCCGCGGCAACAACCCCGCCTTCGTCACGGCCACCGCGGCCCTGGAGGCGTACTGGGCCGACGGGTCCGCGATGGAGAAGCAGACCCGGACCAAGGGCGAGCAGATCGAGCAGGCGATGATCTCCATCACCGAGGAGAACCTCGCCGACGTCAAGGAGTACCGGGGCCGCGGTCTGGTGTGGGGCATGGAGTTCCACGACAAGGACCGTGCCGACCGGATCGCCAAGCGCGCCTTCGAACTCGGGCTGCTCATCGAGACGTCCGGCCCCGAGAGCGAGGTCGTCAAGCTGCTGCCCGCCCTCACCACCACCCCCGAAGAGCTCGACGAGGGCCTGCGCGTCCTCGCTCGTGCCGTACGCGAAACCGTGTGAATCAACCGAGTCATCCGAGATAGGGAGCTGTTCAGCACCGTGATCGTCCGTTCGTTCAAGGACATCGAAGGCACCGACCGGCATGTGAAATCCGCGTCCGGCACCTGGGAGAGCAAGCGCATCGTCCTCGCCAAGGAGAAGGTCGGCTTCTCCCTGCACGAGACGATCCTGTACGCGGGTACGGAGACGTCGATGTGGTACGCCAACCACATCGAGGCCGTCGTGTGCGTGCAGGGCGAGGCCGAGCTGACCGACGACGAGACCGGGCGGAAATACACGATCACGCCCGGGACCATGTACCTCCTCGACGGCCACGAGCGGCACACGATGCGGATCAAGGAGGACTTCCGCTGCATCTGTGTCTTCAACCCGCCCGTGACCGGACGGGAGGACCATGACGAGAACGGCGTGTACCCGCTGCTGACCGAGGAGGGCTGACCACTCATGACCACGATCACGGACCTGTACCCCACCCGAGGCGCCGCCGAGGTGGCCGTACCCCGCCAGGACCCGGTCGTCTGGTCGGCTCCCGGCGCGCCGGGACCCTTCTCGGCGGCCGATCTCCAGGCGTTCGAGCGGGACGGCTTCTTCGCCCTCGAGCAGATCATCACCGAGGACGAAGTCACCGTCTACCGGCAGGAGTTGGAGCGGCTCGTCATCGACCCGGCGATCCGCGCCGACGAGCGGTCCATCGTCGAGCCCAAGTCGCAGGAGATCCGCTCGGTCTTCGAAGTGCACCGGATCAGTGAGGTGTTCGCCGCGCTGGTGCGGGACGAGCGGGTCGTCGGACGGGCCCGGCAGATCCTCGGCTCGGACGTGTACGTCCACCAGTCGCGGATCAACGTCAAGCCCGGCTTCGGGGCCAGCGGCTTCTACTGGCACTCCGACTTCGAGACCTGGCACGCCGAGGACGGTCTGCCGAACATGCGCACGGTGTCCGTCTCGATCGCGCTGACCGAGAACTACGACACCAACGGCGGCCTCATGATCATGCCGGGGTCGCACAAGACGTTCCTCGGGTGTGCGGGGGCCACACCGAAGGACAACTACAAGCAGTCCCTCCAGATGCAGGACGCGGGCACCCCGTCCGACGAGGCGCTGACCTCGCTGGCCGGCCAGTACGGCATCAAGCTGTTCACCGGCCGGGCGGGTTCGGCGACCTGGTTCGACTGCAACTGCATGCACGGGTCGGGCGACAACATCACGCCGTTCCCGCGCAGCAACGTGTTCATCGTGTTCAACAGCGTGGAGAACGCGGCGGTCGAGCCGTTCGCGGCGCCGATCCGGCGGCCGGAGTTCATCGGCGCGAGGGACTTCACTCCCGTGAAGTGATCCCCCGTGAAGTGATCCTCACAGCCACGACAGCGACGCGGCCCGCTCCAGTACGTTCCGTACGGCGGCCGCGTCGCCCGTTTCTCCCCTCGGCACCGCCTCCGGGGTGTACCGCCCGCCGACGAGCAGGCAGAAGTCGACGGGATCCAGCGTGAGTTCGGCCTGTACGGGGTCGGCATCGGAACCCAGTACCCATTCCTCGCCCCCGGTGACCGAGAACAGCACCGGGGGCGCGGTGGGTCCCAGGGACAGGCCGAGGACACGGACGGCGAGGCGGACCAGCTGCTTCAAGTGCTCCTGGGACGGCGGCGGGACGGCGAGGCCGAGGGCGCGGCCGATGTCGTCGGTGTGGATCCATGTCTCGAAGGCGCGCACCAGGAAGTGATCGGCGACGGGCAGCCGCATCCCCATCAACGTCATGGCGCGGGCGGCGAGTTCGGCGTCGCGAGCCTCGGGCGTGCCGAGCAGCGCGTCCGCCTGCGCGGCCCAGTCGGCCACGGTCTCCTGGGGCGTACGACCGTGCTCGTGGGCGATGACATCGGCGCTGCGGCGGTTCCAGGCGTCCTCCCAGGGCGTGCCCTCCTCGATCGGCGAGGGCGGCACGCGCGCCTCGACGCCCAGCCGGACTGCCAGGTGCTCGTCGGCGGCGAGGAGGTGGGCGACGGTGGCATGCGCGTCCCAGTCGTGTACGACCGGTGTGGCCCACCGGCCCTCCAGTTCGGGCAGCAGAGCCCTGAGCCCGGCGACGGTGGCGGCGTAGGGGGCGACGTGCCCGGCGACCGGGGAGGCAGCCGGGCGGGTACGCAGGGCGAGGGAGAGCGCACCGTCGGCCGGCTGCGCGGGAGCGTTCAGCGGGGGCCCGTCCAGGAGCCGTACCGTCTCCCGCAGCCGTGCCGCCTCCGCCGCGCAGCTCTCGCACTCGGCCAGGTGCGTCCGGACCGTCCGCTCGTCGGCCGGGTCGAGGACACCGAAGCCCCAGGCGACGAGCAGGTCACGTACCGCCTCATGATCGTCGGTCATCGCGCGCCTCCTCCCCGTGCCTGTTCGTTGCGAGTACCCCTCCCGCCATCATGCGCCCCTTTCGAGCGCCGGATCGGGTGGGTCGGCCAAAGTTTCCGCCAAGCTGCGCAGGGCGGTGCGCAGCCGGGTCTTGGCCGTGCCCTCCGGTATCCCCAGCTCCACCGCGGCCTGTCGGTAGGTGCGGCCGGCGAAGTAGGCGAGGTGGACGACCTCCCGTTGCGGCTGCGGTAGTTCGGCGAGCGCGGAGTGCAGCAGCAGGGAGCGCTCCCGGTCGACGACCGTCTCGTCGGGGCCGGGCCCGGTGTCGGGGATGGCGTGCAGCGCGGAGTCGTCGGCGCGGGCGTCCTTGCGGTGCCGGGCCTCGCTGCGCACCCAGTCCACGGCCCGCCGATGGGACAGCATGGACAGCCAGGTGCGCAGCGAGCCGCGGCGTGCGTCGAAGGCGTACGGCCTGCTCCACAGCTGGGCGAAGACCTCCTGCGCCACGTCCTCGGCGGCGGCCGGACTGCGGGTGACCCGCATGGCTACGCGCCGCACCAGGCCGCCGTACGCCGTGTACGCCTCGGCCAGCGCGGACTCGTCCCCGTAGACCAGCCGCCGGTGCAGCTCCGCGTCTGCGGGCAGCTCGACGGACGTTTTGCCCGTGGACTCCACGGCACCACCACCCCTGGTGCCCTTCCTAGCGTCCTCGGCGGGCCCGCGCCAGTGGTTCAGGAAGACAGTGCCTCCAGCAGCCGGTCGACGTCGGTCGTCGTGTTGTACAGATGGAAGGCCGCGCGCAGGTTGCCCGCGCGGTTGGAGACCTCGATTCCGGCGCTGCTCAGCTCGGGCTGGCGGTGGCCGAGGCCGGGGACGGAGACGATCGCCGAGCCGGGGGCGGGCACGGGTTCGTGGCCGAGGGTGGCGAGACCGGTGCGGAAGCGGTCGGCGAGGGCCAGGTCGTGGGCGCGCACGGCGTCCACGCCGATCTCCTCCAGCAGGGCGAGGGAGTGGCGGGCGCCGGCGTAGGCGAAGAGTGCCGGGCTCTCGTCGAACCGCCGTGCGGAGTGGGCGAGTTCCTCGACCGGGCCGTAGCAGCTGTCCCAGGGCTCCTCCCCCGCGACCCAGCCGGCGAAGACCGGAGGGAGAGAGCCGAGGTCCTCCGGGACGACCAGGAAGGCGACGCCGCGCGGGCAGACGAGCCACTTGAAGGCGACGGAGGAGACGTAGTCGTAGTCGTCCGCGTCGAGGTCCAGCCAGCCGGTGGCCTGGGACGCGTCGATGTAGGTGCGCGCCCCGTGCTCGTGCGCGGCGGCGCGGATCGCGGGCAGGTCGGCGATCCGGCCGTCGGCCGACTGCGCGGCACTCACCGCGACCAGCGCGGTGCCGGGCCGCACGGAGTCGGCGATCCGCTCCAGCGGCACCGTGCGCACCTTGAGGTCGCCGCGGATGTGGAACGGGGTCACCGTGGAGCTGAAGTCGGCCTCGGCGGTGAGGACTTCGGCGCCCTCGGGCAGGGAGGCGGCGATCAGGCCGGTGTAGACGGCGACCGAGGCACCCGCCGCCACCCGGCGGTCGGGCACCCGGGTCAGGCGCGCGAAGGAGGCGCGGGCGGCTTCGACATCGGCGAACATGTCGGTCGGCTGCCCGGCCGCCGATGCCTCCACGGCGGTGCGCATGGCGGCCACCGTCCGGGCCGGCATCAGCCCGGTGCTCGCGGTGTTGAGGTAGGTGCTCTTCGGGGCGAACTCGGAACGGACCAGGCTCTCGAAGGTCTCCATGGGTCCACTCTGGGCCCCGCTGAAGTCGTAGTCCATTGCGTATTTTTACGTGGTTCCGCGAAGGAACGCTTATACATCGCCCCTGAACTGCGGGTTCAGTGCCGATGTCAGTGCTGGGGCACCGCGCAGCCGTCGGGACCGCAGGCGTCCGCCTCGTCTCCCCCACCGACGAGCTTGAGCGACGGCCGCTCGCCCCACGCCTGGGTCAGGGCCTGGGCGAAGGCCTCGGGGGGCTGGGCGCCGGAGACGCCGTACTTGCGGTCGAGGACGAAGAAGGGCACGCCGTTCGCGCCCAGTTCGGCGGCCTCGCGCTCGTCGGCGCGGACGTCGTCGGCGTACGCCTCCGGGTCGGCGAGGATCTTGCGGACGTCGGCGGCGCGGAGTCCGGCCTCCACGGCCAGTTCCACCAGCCGTTCGTCGCCCTCGGAGAAGAGGGAGCGCTCCTCGGCGAAGTTGGCCCGGTAGAAGACCTGGATCAGCTCGTCCTGCCGGCCCTGTTCCTTGGCGAAGTGGAGCAGCCGGTGCAGGTCGAAGGTGTTGCCGTGGTCCCGGCCGCGGGTGCGGTAGTCGAGTCCCTCGGCGGCGGCCTGCGCACCGAGGTTGTCCTCACCGGCCTGCGCCTGGGCCTCGCTCATGCCGTACTTCTTGGTGAGCATCGTGATCACGGGCTGGGTGTCGCCCTTGGCCCGGCCGGGGTCCAGCTCGAAGGACCGGTGCACCACCTCGACCTCGTCCCGGTGCGGGAAGGCCGCGAGCGCCTTCTCGAAGCGGGCCTTGCCGACGTAGCACCAGGGGCAGGCGATGTCACTCCAGATCTCGACGCGCATGTCTCGGCTCTCTCCAGCTCGTGCGGGAACGGAGACTCCCTCCGCCGGAGTGTGTGAACGTTCAAGCGGCCGTTTTCATTCCCCGCCGATCATGAGGTGCAGCCGCAGATGACGGCTCCCGTCGAACGGCTCCGCGACCCAGCCGCGGCGGCCGTAGAAGGCCCTGGCCCGCTGGTTGTCGACATGCACGTCGAGTACGGCGGTGCGCTTGCGATCGACCCGCCACTGCTCGACACAGGCCGTGTGCAGGGCCGTGCCGATACCGGAGCCCCAGTGGTCGGGGTCGACATGGAACTGGAACAGCGTGACCGATTCCGCGGGGGCGCCCTCGGGGGTGCGGAAGGACGCGACGCCGACGACACGGCCGCGCTCGACGGCACACAGCACATGGGCGTCCGGCCGCTGGATCACGCCCCGCCAGGCGGCGATCCAGTCGGTGCCGTCGTCCGGGACACCGCCCGGGTAGTACGTCGCCCGGGCCCGCGCATGCAGCGCGGCGACGGTGTCCGCCTCGGCGGGCAGGACGGTACGGATCACTCGGTTTCCGGTCAGCGGCTCCCTGATCATGCCACCGAGGACGTGACCGGCCCCGCTCCGGTTCCGTGTTTTCTTGGACGCCTCCGGGGCGCTCCAGTCGGTGTCGAGAGCCCCTGCGGCTGGAGACGGCTGAACTGGGACCGGTAAGCGCTCGGGGTGAGGCCGGTGCGGCGGGTCACGTGGGCGCGGAGGGAGTCGGCGGTGCCCAGGCCGCAGGAGCGGGCCACCTGGTCCATGGGCAGGGTGGTGGTCTCCAGGAGTTCCTTCGCACGCTCGATGCGCTGATGCAGCAGCCACTGCAGGGGGCTGACCCCGCTCTCGGCGTGGAACCGGCGGGTCAGGGTGCGCACACTCACGCCCGCGTGCCGGGCCAGGTCGGTGAGGGTGAGCGGCTTGTCGAGGTTGCGCATGGCCCAGCCGCGGGTGTCGCCGCAGGCGTTGCCGCGCTCCGGCGGCAGCGGGGTCTGGGTGAACTGGGTCTGGCCACCCGGCCGGACGGGCGCGACGAGGGCCCGCCGGGCGACCTCGTTGGCGACGGCGGCGCCGTAGTCGGTGCGGATGATGTGCAGGCACAGGTCGATGCCGGCGGCGTAGCCGGAGGAGGTCAGATACGGCCCGTCCTGGACGTACAGCACGTCTCCGCGCAGGTCGACCTGCGGATACCGGCGGCGCAGTTCCTCGGCGTGCGCCCAGTACGTCGTGGCCCTGCGCCCGTGCAGCAGACCGGCCTCGGCGAGCTGGAAGGCGCCGGTGCACAGGGACGCGATCCGCTTGCCGTCGGCGGCGGCCTCGCGTACGGCGGTGACGATCCGCGACTCCGGCTCGAACGGTTCCCCGGTCCCCGCGACGAGCACCGTGTCCGCCTCCCGCACGGCGTCGAGTCCACGCCGTACATACAGGTCGAGCCCGCCGCTGGTGGGCACCGGACCCGGCTCCGCCGCACAGATGACCACCTCGTAGCCCGGCTGCCCGTCCACCTCCACCTTGCCGAACAGCATCTCCGGGATGGCGAGGTTGAACATCGACACGGGCGAGGGCGCGACGACGGCGATCCGGCGCGGGGTGCGCGACTGGGGCATGACCAGAACCTCCGGGTGCATGGCATTCCGGCCACTACTGTACGGCGGCCCGGATCCGCAGCATGGAGGGCATGTCAACGAACCGCTCTGTGAAGGACGACGAACTCGCCGTCTCCCCTGACGAGTTGGGACCCAAGAAGCCCTCCTCCGCCCTGACCCTCACCGCGGGCCTCCTCGGCTTCGCGCTGGTCTGCCTCGACGCGTCCATCGTGAACGTGGCCCTGCCCGCGATCGGTTCCTCTCTCGGCGGCGGAATGTCCGGCCTCCAGTGGGTGGTGGACGCCTACACGCTGGCCTTCGCCGCGCTGATGCTGTCCACCGGGGCGTTCTCGGACCGGGCGGGCGCGAGCCGGGCGTACGCGCTCGGGGCCGCCGTCTTCACGCTCGCCTCGGCGGCCTGTGGCCTGGCGCCGAATCTGGCCACCCTGATCGGCGCGCGGATGGTGCAGGGCGTGGCGGCGGCCGTGGTCCTGCCGGCCTCGCTCGCACTGGTGCGGCAGGCGTACGCCGATCCGGCGCGGCGGGCCCGCGCGGTGGCCGTGTGGGCCGCGGGCGGTTCGGTGGCGGTGGCGCTGGGTCCGGTGGCGGGCGGTGCGCTGACGACGGCCTGGGACTGGCGCGGGATCTTCTTCGTCAACCTGCCGGTCGGTGCGCTGATCCTCGTGCTGCTGGTGCGGGCCCCGCGCTCACAGCCCCGTCCGGCGCCGCTCGACCTGCCCGGCCAGGTGACGGCGGTGGTGGCGCTCACGGCACTGACGTTCGCGGTGATCGAGGGCGGCACGGCGGGATGGGCGGCGCTGGCGGTGGCGGTGGTCGCCGCTGTCGCGTTCTTCAGGATCGAGGCGCGCCGGCCCCACCCGGTCGTCCCCCTCGGCCTGTTCCGCAACCGGACCGTCGCGGTGACGGTCGCCACGGGAGCGGCGGTCAGCGTGGCCTTCTACAGCATGGTGTTCGTCTTCTCGCTCTTCTTCCAACAGGTTCAGGGCCGCTCGGCACTGGCCGCCGGACTGATGTTCCTGCCGATGACCGGGCTGATCGCGGTGACGAACGTACTGGCGGGCAAGCTCGCGAGCCGCCACGGCGCACGGCTGCCCATGGTGGTGGGACAGGCACTGGCCGTCGTAGGACTGCTCGTCCTGCTGTACGTCAACGCCGGCACGCCTCCTGTCCTGGTGGCCGTGCTCCTCGTCCCCATGGCACTGGGCTGCGCCCTGACGGTGCCGCCGCTGACCGCGGCGATGATGGACGCCGTGCCCGCCGAGCGGGCGGGACTTGCGGCCGGGTTGCTCAACTCGGCGCGGCAGATGGCCGGCGCCCTGGGCATCGCCGCCTTCGGGACGCTGATCTCCGACGGTTTCGTGGCCGGTATGCGGTTGAGCCTCGGGATCAGCGCGACCCTGCTGACGGTGACGCTCCTGCTCAGCTGCCGTCCCGCAGGTCCTTCGGCCAGTCCGTCCTGAACTCGATGTGGTCGTACGTCACCACGCACCCCTCCCCCATCGGCGACTGCGACATGAAGCCGACCAGGGCAGCGCCCGTCTCCTCCGCCCCGCCCAGCGTGAACAGCCGCACGAAGGTCCAGCGTTCACCGTCACGCGAGGCATGGAAGGCGAAGGAACGGCCGGTCCGGCTCACCCGGAGCCAGACCGAACTGCCCTCCACAGTGAAGGAGTTGGCATCATCGGAGTGCCCCCGGGTGACCACCGTGCACACGGTGGGCACATCCGGGGAGTACTCCAGACACAACTTCGCCCAGGCCCGCTCCCCGACATGGACGTACAACACCCCCGCGTCGAACGCCGCGGCGAACCCGACGGTGACACGGGCGATCAACTGAAAGTCCCCGACGGGCGCGCCCAACAGCCGCGGCGCATCGGACGCCGGATCCAGAGCCTCACCGGTAGGCGGCACAAACCGATCCTGCCGGGCCCCGGCCCACCCACTGAGGATGCCGTCCTCATAGGCCCAGTGCCCGTCGGGTCCGTAGGTACGGAGGGGGAAAGGCAGTTGGGGAAGTTCCACGTCCATCGCTCCAGTGTCTCAGGCTCAGTGGAGCTACCTCAGGGGCGCGGGGAACTGCGCGACAAGCCACAACGAACCCGCACCCCGCAGACAACCGCACCCCAACGGCGAACCCCGCAGAGCGCTACCGCTCCAAACGCCCGTTGAACCGTCGAGGCAACCCCAGCGGATTCTCATCCCGAAGCTCCGCAGGAAGCATCGCCTCAGGCGCCCCCTGATAAGCAACCGGCCGCAACCACCGCTCAATAGCCGTACCGCCCACCGAAGTAGAGGTCGACGTCGTAGCCGGGTAGGGCCCTCCATGATGCTGCGCGGGCGCCACCGCAACCCCCGTCGGCCACCCATTGACCAGCACACGGCCGGCCAGCGGCGTCAGCTCGGCAAGCAGCTCGGGCCCCCGCCCTTCTCCCGCCGCCTCCTCCGACGACACATGAACCGTCGCCGTCAGATTTCCCGGCAGCCGGGACAGCACGCCCTTCGCCTCCGCCTCGTCCTCATAGCGGGCCACCACGGTGACCGGCCCGAAGCACTCCTCCAGCAGCAGGTCGTACGCCCCCTCGCTGGTCAGCTTCTCGGCCGGCACCGTGAGGAACCCCGCGCTGACGGTGTGCTCACCGCCCGCTCCCGGCGTCACCGGCGAGTCCACGTCGGGCAGCTCGGTCCGCTCGGCGACCCCGGCGACGAAGTTGTCACGCATCCGGTGATCGAGCAGAACGCCCGCCTCCGTGTCGCTGACCGCCTCCGTCAGCGACTTGAGCAGCCGGTCGCCCGCAGCGCCCTGCGGTGCCAGCACGAGCCCGGGCTTCACACAGAACTGCCCGACGCCCAGCGTCATCGAACCGGCCAGCCCCGTGCCGATGGCCTCCGCACGCTCGGCGGCGGCGGCCTCGGTGATGAGCACGGGGTTCAGCGAACCCAGCTCGCCGTGGAAGGGGATCGGGACCGGCCGCGCGGCAGCCGCGTCGAAGAGGGCACGCCCGCCTCGTACCGAACCGGTGAACCCGGCCGCAGCGACCCGCGGGTGCTTGATCAGCTCGATGCCCGCCTCGAAGCCGTGGACGAGGCCCACGACGCCCGCGGGGATGCCGTGGTCCGCGGCGGCGGCCCGCAGTACGGCCGCGACCAGCTCGGACAGGCCCGGGTGGTCGGGGTGGGCCTTGACGACGACCGGGCAGCCCGCGCCCAGCGCGCTCGCGGTGTCGCCGCCGGCGACCGAGAAGGCGAAGGGGAAGTTGGAGGCCGAGTAGACGGCGACGACGCCGAGGGGCACCTTGTAGCGGCGCAGGTCCGGGATCGGCGGGGTCGCGGTGGCGTCGGGGTGGTTGATGACGACGTCGAGGAAGGCACCCTCGTCGACGATGTCGGCGAAGGCACGCAGCTGGTAGCAGGTGCGGGCGAGTTCCCCGGTCAGCCGGACCGGGCCGAGCGCGGTCTCGGCGTCGGCGGCCTCGACGAGCTGGTCCTTGGCCGCCTCGAGCCGGCCGGCGGCGGTGCGCAGGAAGGCCGAGCGGACCGTGCGGTCGGCCAGGGCGCCGCGCGCGTCGTGCGCGGCACGGACGGCGGCGTCCACCTCCTGGGCTGTGGCCTCCACCGCAACCTGTTCCCGCTGCTTCCCGGTTCGGGGGTCGACACTCCAGACTGGTGCTGCTGCCACCGCGGGTCCCTCCACACATGTAATGCCGCAGTACTGGGTCATTCACCAGGGTCGTTCGATATACTGAACGCTGTCTCTGGTGGTGAATATGCTGTTGGAGACTATTTCCCGTCGAACGAAGGGGTCAAGGGCGATGTCGGCTGGCGAGACGGGGGGCGGAGCGCAGGTCAAGTCCGCGGTAAGGACTGTTGAACTGCTCGAGTATTTCGCCGGACGCCCCGGAATGCACTCCCTCGCGGCGGTCCAGGAGGCCGTCGGATACCCCAAGTCCAGCCTCTACATGCTGCTGCGCACACTGGTCGAGCTGGGCTGGGTGGAGACGGACGCGACGGGCACGCGGTACGGGATCGGCGTACGGGCGCTGCTGGTCGGCACCTCGTACATCGACGGCGACGAGGTGGTCGCGGCGGCCCGCCCGACGCTGGACCGCCTGTCGGACGACACGACGGAAACCATCCACTTGGCCCGCCTGGACGGCACGAACGTCGTCTACCTGGCCACGCGCCAGTCCCAGCACTATCTGCGCCCCTTCACGAGAGTCGGCCGCCGCCTCCCCGCCCACTCCACCTCCCTCGGCAAGGCGCTGCTGAGCACCTACACGGACGAACAGGTCCGCAAGATGCTCCCGTAGACGCTGCCCGCTCTCACCGAGAACACGATCACGGACCGCGAGAAGCTCATCGAGGAGCTGCACCAGGTCCGGGAGCAGGGCTTCGCCGTCGACCGAGAGGAGAACACGCTGGGGCTGCGCTGCTTCGGCGTCGCGATCCCGTATCGCACCCCCGCCCGGGACGCGATCAGTTGCTCGGTACCGGTGGCGCGGCTGACCCCGGCCCATGAGCAGATGGTGAAGGACGCGCTGTTCGACGCGCGGGACCGGCTGACACTGGCCACCCGTAGGCTCTGACGCCATGGATGTGGAACTCCGCGAGATTCACGACAGCGACCTGCCCGTCTTCTACCGGCAGATGATGGACCCGGAGGCCGTGTGGATGGCGGCCTTCACCGCCAAGGACCCGGCCGACCGGGACGCCTTCGACGCCCACTGGAAGCGGATCCGGTCCTCGGCAGACGTCCTCAACCGCACGGTCCTGGTGGACGGTGACGTGGTGGGGCACGTGGCGGTGTACGGGCAGCCGGACGAGCGTGAGGTGACGTACTGGATCGACCGGGCGTACTGGGGGCGGGGTATCGCCACGGCGGCCCTTCGGATGCTGCTGACACAGGCCCCTGAACGCCCGGTGTACGCGCGGGCCGCGGCGGACAACGCCGGGTCGCTGCGCGTGCTGGAGAGGTGCGGCTTCCGGCCGACGGGCCGGGACAGGGGTTTCGCCAACGCGCGGGGCGAGGAGATCGACGAGGTCGTGCTGACGCTGGAGGGCTGAGGCCGGGGCCGAGGCTCGGGCCGGCGCTCCTCCCCCGTGCGGCGGAGGCGGATCGTCGTGGCGCAGGACGTGCCGGTCGGGCTCCGCACGGCAGCGTGGACGTATGACCACGTCACTCGTCGCCACCAAGCCCCGCCGGCTGCTCCGTGCCGTCGCCGTCGTCTCCTGCGTGCCGTATCTCGCTCTCAAGGTCGCCTGGGTCGCCGGGAGCCGGGTGGGGATCCCGGACGGCAGTTCGCTGCTGGAGCACCGGACGTCCATGGCCGTCGCCAACAGCATCTCCGTGGTGCTGGACAGCGCCGTCATCGTGCTGGCGCTGGTGCTGACCCGGCCGTGGGGGCTGCGGGTGCCCGCGTGGCTGCCGGCGTTTCCGGTGTGGGTCGCGACCGGGCTGCTCGCGCCGATCATGACCGGGTTTCCGTTGCAGCTCCTCGTGAGGGCGCTCGGCGGGAGCGTGTATACGGCCGCCGGCACCGGGCGGGAGCCCTTCCTCGACGAGTGGGTGTTCGGGGTCGTGTACACCGGGTTCATCGTACAAGGAGTGGCCCTCGGCGGGCTGTTCGTGCTGTACGCCCGCGACCGCTGGGGCCACCTGTGGCGCGGACGCGTGTGGGAGCTGCCCCGCAGTACGGTCGGTGCCGCCCAGCGCGTCACAGCGGGCGCCGCCGCCGTACTCGCCCTGCTGCCGCTCACTCTGCACCTGCTGTGGGCCTTCGGCAGTACGGCCGGGCTCAGCGCGGGGCGGGCCGGCGACCGGACCTCCGACTTCCACGTCCTGGAAGCCATGACGGCCCTCTACCTTGTCGCCGCCGTGGCCGGTGCCTGGCTGCTCGCCTTCCGCAGCGCCCCGGCGCTGCCCGTGAAGGCGCCGCTCGCCCTCGCCTGGGTCGGTTCGGGTGTTGCCGTCTGCTGGGGCGGCTGGCTGACGCTCGCGTCCCTGACGGGGGTGGACGACATCGCCGACCGTCCGACGCCGGTGATGCACCTCGCCTACGCTGGGCAGATGATCGTCGGCATCCTGGTGGCAAGCCTCGGCGCCCACTTCCTCGCGGAGCGGTCCACGGGCACGAGAGACGGCTCTTCCGCCGCGGCGAAGCAACCGGCGTGAGCGCGATCGCCCGGTTCCTGTTCGGCCGTCGGGCCCGCCGCCGCTGGATCCATCTGATCCTCGGCGGCGCGCTCGCGACGCCGTACGTCCTCGTCGGCTCGGTGGTCGTCGGCCCGGCGACCGGCTCCACGGACGTGTTCGGCTCCTTCACCCTCCAACTGGCCTCGTTCGCCCTGGGGTTGCCCCTCGCCGCCCTCACCTCCCTGTTCCCGCTGACCCGGCCGCTCGAGGTCGCCGCCGTGCGGTCGCTGTGCGGCGTGGACGAGGACCGGCTCGCCGACGGGCCCGCACGGAGCCGGTCCGCGAAGGGACGTACGGCGGCCTGGTTCACGCTGCACCTCGGGTTCGGCGGGATCATCGCCGGGATGTCGCTCGCGGTGCCGCCGTTCGCGGTCGTGCTGATCGTGCTGCCCGTCTTCGCCGGGCTGCGCGACCCCCGGCTCGGGCTGCCCGAAGCACTCGACCACACCTGGGCGTTGGCGCTCGCACCGGTCGCGGGAGCGGCGACGCTCGTCGCGCTCGCCGCCTGCGCGGCCGCGTCCGGGGCGCTGCTCGCCCGCTGGGCACCCGCCCTGCTCGGCCCCACCCCCGAGGACCGGCTCGCCGCCGCCGAGGCACGCGCCGCCGACCTGGCCGTACGCAACCGACTCGCCCGCGAACTGCACGACTCCGTCGGCCACGCCCTGAGCGCCGTCACCCTCCAGGCCGGCGCGGCCCGCCGCGTCCTCGACACCGACCCGGACTTCGTCCGCGAGGCCCTGGCCGCGATCGAGGACACCACCCGCCGCACGGTGACCGAACTGGACGCAGTCCTGGGTGTGTTGAGGAACGGCGACTCGACCGTCCCGGCTCCGACACTCGCCGCTGACCTGGACGACCTCCTACGCCGCACACGCGCGGCGGGCCTACGCATCAGGGACGTGATCGGCGTCGCCCCCGAGACCCTCCCGCCGGTCGTCTCCCGCGAGGCCTACCGCATCGTGCAGGAGGGACTGAGCAACTCCCTGAAGCACGCCGCCGACAAGCAAGTGACCCTGCACATCGAGGCCGCAGACGAGCACCTGGACATCACCCTGGAGAACCCACTGAGAGACCTAGGTGGAGCGCCCCAAAGGGGCGCGGGGAACTGCGCGACCAGCCACAACGAACCCGCAGACAAAGGACATCCGGAGCGCCCCCGCGGACACGGTCTGCACGGAATCACGGACCGAGCCCACCTACTCGGCGGCACCGCACACGCAGGACCCGTCGATGGGACCTGGCGCCTGCACGTACGCCTGCCAAGAAGGGGCCCCGCATGACCACCCCACCGATCCGTGTCGTCCTAGCCGACGACGAACGCATGGTCCGCACAGCCCTGCGCGCGATCCTCTCCGCCGAACCGGACATGGAGGTCATCGGCGAGGCGGCGACCGGCGCGGAGGCGGTGTCGGTCGTACGGAACCTCCTCCCCGACGTGGTCCTCATGGACGTCCGCATGCCGGAGGCCACCGGCATCAGGGCCACCGAACAGATCCTCGCGACCCTCGACGCACCGCCCCGCATCGTCGTCGTCACCACCTTCGAGAACGACTCCTATGTGTACGACGCCCTGCGCGCCGGAGCCGCCGGGTTCCTGCTCAAGCGGGCGGACGCCGACACGCTCGTGCAGGCGGTACGGCTGGTCGCGCGCAGCGACAGCCTGCTGTTCCCGTCCGCCGTACGGACCCTCGCGACCGAGCACGCGCGCGTGCACACCGCTGCGCCCGCCTGGGTGGCGAAGCTCACCGGACGGGAGAGCGAGGTGCTGCGGCTCATGGCGGCCGGGCTGACCAACGCGGAGATCGCGCGGCGCATGGAGGTCGGCCAGGCCACCGTGAAGACGCATGTGGCGGCGGTCCTGGCGAAGACCGGCACGCGGGACCGTACGCAGGCGGTGATCGCCGCGTACGAGGCGGGGTTCCTGAAGTCACCCCGGCCGGCTTCATGAACACCCGATGAGAAAAGCAGGCGGAACGGAACGATCCGCAGCGCCTCGATCGTCTTCTTGGCGGGATGAACAAGACGATCAGGCGCGCATCGGTCTTCGCGCTGCTGCTGGTGTTCGCTCTGCTGGTCAGGGCGACCTGGGTGCAGTTCTACGACGGCCAGGCACTCGCGGACGACAGCAAGAACCGGCGGAATGCGATCGAGACGTACTCGTCGCCGCTCGGGAACATCATCGTGGCCGGTGATTCGATCACCGGCTCGGCACGGACGAAGGGCAGCGACCTCGCATACAAGCGCACGTACACCGACGGCGCGCTGTACGCCGCGGTGACGGGCTACGCCTCGCAGAGCTACGCGCCCACGCAGTTGGAGGGCATCTACCAGGACCTGCTCAACGGCACGGACACCCGGCTGAAGACCCTGATGGACACGGTCACCGACAAGCGGGCCGATCCGGGCAACGTGGTCACGACGATCGACCCGGCCGTGCAGAAGGCGGCGTACGACGCGCTCGGCGACAAGAAGGGCGCGGCCGTCGCGATCGACCCGACGACCGGCAAGATCCTGGCGGTCGTGTCGACCCCGTCGTACGACCCGACGTCGCTGACCGACGCGGACACCGCCGGGACGGCCTGGAAGAAGCTCAACGCGGACTCCGACAAGCCCCTCACGAACCGCGCCCTGCGTCAGCCGCTGCCGCCGGGCTCGACCTTCAAGCTGGTCGTCGCGGCTGCCGCGCTGGAGGACGGGCTGTACTCGTCGGTCGACGAGAAGACGGACAGCCCCAACCCGTACCCCCTGCCGGGCACGACGAGGGCCCTCGAGAACGAGAACGCGTCCGCGCCCTGCGAGAACGCCACCATCCGCACCGCGCTGCAGTACTCCTGCAACAACGTCTTCGGCAAGATGGCCGTCGACCTCGGCCAGGACAAGGTGAAGGCGATGGCCGAGAAGTTCGGCTTCAACGACGAGACACAGGACGTGCCGGTGCGGGCCTATCCCAGCGTCTACCCGTCCGGGATGGACAAGGCGCAGACCGCCCTGACGGGCATCGGCCAGTTCGACGTCACGGCCACGCCATTGCAGATGGCCATGGTGTCCGCCGCCATAGCCAACGACGGCGAGATGGTCACCCCGCACATGGTCTCCGAGATCACCGACAGCGGCGGCGACGCCCTGGAGAACTACGACGACAGGACCAACACCACCCGCATCGTCAGCTCCGACACGGCGGAACAACTGCAGTCCGCCATGGAAACGGTCGTCTCCAAGGGCACCGGCACCAACGCCCAGATACCGGGCGCCACGGTAGGCGGCAAGACCGGCACGGCCCAGCACGGCGAGAACAACAGCAAGACCCCGTACGCCTGGTTCACGTCCTACGCCAAGTCCGGGGACAAGGAGGTAGCCGTAGCGGTGATGGTCGAGCAGTCGGACGCGGCCCGCTCCGAAGTGAGCGGCAACGGTTTGGCGGCCCCGGTAGCCAAGGCAATGATGCAAGCGGCCGTCGAGTAGGCGCCCCTTTAGGGGCGCGGGGAACTGCGCGACCAGCCACAGCGAGACCCGCACCCGACCGCGCAGCGAATCCTCACCTCACACGCCGAGAATCTGCTCAATGGGGTCGATCGCAAAGTAGACGAGGAACAGCCCCGACGCCCCCCACAGCAACCAGTGAACCTCCTTCGCCTTCCCCAGCACCGACTTGATCACCACATACGCCAGGAACCCCGCCCCGATGCCATTGGTGATCGAGTACGTGAAGGGCATCACGGCGATGGTCAGAAACGCCGGGATCGCGATCTCGTACTTGTCCCAGTCGATGTGCTTGACCTGGGTCATCATCAGGAAGCCCACGGCTACCAGCGCAGGCGCGGCGGCCTGGAGCGGGACAATGGTCAGCAGCGGCGTGAGGAACAGGGCGAGCGCGAAGAGCCCACCGGTGACCAGGTTCGAGAAGCCCGTGCGCGACCCCTCGCCGACGCCCGCCGCCGACTCGATGTACGACGTCGCGGAGGACGAGGACGCCGCACCGCCGGCGACCGCAGCCGCACCGTCGATGAGCAGGACACGGCCGAGGTTCGGGACCTTGCCCTGCTCGTCGAGGAGGCCCGCCTCCGCGCTGATGCCGACGACCGTGCCCATGGTGTCGAAGAAGTCCGACAGGATCAGCGTGAAGATCAGCAGGATGACCGTGATGACACCCACGTCGGTCGCACTGAACGCGCCGAACAGGCTGAACTGGCCGATGAGTCCGAAGTCGGGAGTGTCGACGAGCTTGTCGGGCCACTCGGGCGTGGTCAGCCCCCAGGCCTTGATGTCGGCGATCGAGTTGATGATGAGCGCGACGATCGTCATGGCGACGATGCTGATCAGGATCGCACCCTTCACCTTCCGGGCGAGCAGCGCGATGGTGAGCAGAACTCCGAGGCAGAAGACGAGCATCGGCCACCCGGTGAGCGAGCCGGTGCCACCGAGCTGAACCGGCACGGTGGTGTTGGCGGCGTCGGGGATACGGCTGACGAAGCCGGCGTCGACGAAGCCGATGAACGCGATGAACAGGCCGATACCGACGCTGATCGCCTGCTTCAGCGGCTGCGGAATCGCGTGCATGACGGCCTCGCGCAGGCCGGTCAGCACCAACACGCAGATCAGCAGGCCCTCGATGACGATGAGGCCCATCGCGTCGTCCCAGCTCATCAGCGGGGCGATCTGGAAGGCGACGACCGCGTTGAGGCCGAGGCCGGCGGCGAGGGCGAGGGGCAGATTGCCGCCGATGCCCATGATGATCGTCATCACCGCGGCCACCAGGGCGGTGGCGGTGGTGAGTTGGACGGGGTCGAGCTGTTCGCCGAACTTGTCCTTGGCGCTGCCGAGGATGATCGGATTCAGGACAAGGATGTAGGCCATCGTGAAGAATGTGGCGAAGCCGCCGCGTATCTCACGGCCGAAGGTGGAGCCCCGTTCGGAGATCTTGAAGTACCGGTCGAGGCTGCTCACCGCGGACGGCGCGGGACTTGGCCGGTCGGCCACCTTCTGCGAATCGGACATGGACACGTACTCCTTGCTGCCTGATTGATCAGTGTGCGGATGCTGGCTGGATTGTTCCCCTGTCGAACCTGTTTCAGGTTTTCTCCGTGTTACGGAATCAGCGCTGCTCACCGTCCGACGTGCCACACCTCGTTCGAAGGCTCGTACGAAGCAGGCAATCGATCACTGCTACGCTTCCGCATCTCGACCGGATGATCTCCGGACGATCACATGTCTTCCACATGCCACGCAGAGCCAGGAGAGGTCGCCCGTGGGCACAGTCGTCGACGACGCCGCCTCCGTGGAGTTCCATGCCTTCTTCGAGCGTCACTACGCCGAACTGTCCCGTCTCGCCCACCTCTTGACGGGTGAGCCGGACGCCGCCGACGATCTGGCGGCGGACGCGCTGCTCGCGCTGTGGCACCGCTGGGACCGGGTGCGCGCCGCCGACCATCCGGTGGCCTACGCCCGCGGAGTCGTCGCCAACCTCGCCCGTACCCGGATCCGCAGCGCGGTCCGCGAACGGCGGCGGGTCGCCCTGTTCTGGTCGCAGCGCGAGGAGAAGACGGAGAACCCGGACGTCGCGGGCGTGGTCGATGTCCAGGAGGCGTTGCGTAGACTTCCGTTCCGCAAACGGGCCTGTGTGGTGCTGCGGCATGCGTTCGACCTCTCGGAGAAGGACACGGCGCTCGCCCTGGGTGTCTCGGTGGGTACGGTGAAGAGCCAGACCTCGAAGGGAATGGCCGAGCTGCAAAGACTGCTCGGCACACAGGGTGCTCCCCAGAGGATGCACGCGACGATGGCGCGTACCAGTGACGCCGGAGGGAGGAACCGATGACCATGCGGCGGGACGTGCACGACGAACTGCGCGCCCGGCTGCACGAGGCGGCCGGACAGCACGAGCCCGACCGCGCGCGCATCCTGGCCCGCGTCGAACGTGGCATGACCGAGCAGACCCGGCCCGACCACCGGGCCACCCACCCGCCGGTCTTCGGCTGGGTGCGGGTCGTCAGCGCCACCGCCGCGGTCGCGAGCGTGCTGGCCGTCGGCGGGTACGCGGTCGCCTCCGCCGTGAAGGACGAACCCTCCCCGCAGCAGACGGTCGCCGTCTCGCCGACGCCCACACCGTCGCCGGACGCGACGAGCCGCGCCCCCCTCCCGCCGGTGGACCCGACGCCGAGCGCGCCGCCGAAGTCCGGGGAACCGAGCACCCCCGAGTCGCCGTCCCCGTCCGCGCCCGCCACCACCCTGGCGCCCGCGAACGGTGAGAAGGACGGCCCGCTCTGGTCGGACGGCTCGGTCGACCCGCACAGCAACGACTTCTGGGCACAGAGCAATGTGACCGTCCGGACGGACGAGCAACTCACCGCGCTGGCCGTCCAGTTGAAGGTGAAGCAGACCGGCGGGGTGAGCTCCACCGGCGCCTGGCGCGCGCTGCCCGAGCAGGACTTCACCCTCACCGTCGGCGAGCAGGACGGCTTCCTCGTCTACACCTGGGTCCTCAAGGAGGGCCGTACGGTCCCGAAGGGCGAGTGGGTGTTCGCCGGGCAGTACAACCATGAGCGCGGCGGGCGCGACGCGGGGGACGACGGCTACGCGGCGACGGCCACCGCAGGGGACCAGCAGCTCTCCGTGGCAGGCGACTTCGCACCTCACGAGGGCGACGAGTCGACGTCCGAGGGCGATTCCTAAAAAGTTCCGAGGACGCGGCAACCCTTCCCGCACGCGTGGCGACCAGGAGACGTAAGGATCCCGCACGGGCGCCGAGCCCGCCCAAGCACGAAGGGCCTGACCCTTGAGCGCGCACAAGAAGCACCCCACACGCAGACGTGTGCTCGGGGCCTCCGCGATCGGCGTCGCCGCCACCGGCGCCGCCGTCGCGGGCGGCACCGGCCTCCTCTCGTCCGCGTCCGCCGCCACCTTCGGCTACCAGGACGACGGCTCGAACTACGTGATCGACACGGGCGCCTCGCTGGTCTTCAAGGTCTCGAAGTCGACCGGCGACATCACGTCCCTGGTCCACAAGGGCAAGGAGTACGAGGGGTACGGCGGCAGGCACTCGCACGTCGAGTCCGGCCTCGGCGCGTCGACCGTCACGATCAAGCAGACCGGGTCGACGATCCTCGTGAAGGCCGTGCACGGCGCGATCACCCAGTGGTACGCGGCCCGCAGCGGCCAGAACAACGTCTACCTGTGGACCGACAAGGCGGACGCCTCCTTCACGGCGACCCGCTACATCGTCCGGCTCAAGCCCGGGATCTTCCCGAACGAGGGCCCGGACACCTGGATCGAGGCCTCGGACAAGGTCATCGAGGCGGGAGACGTCTGGCAGCGCGCGGACGGCACGACCCACTCCAAGCACTACTCGGGCAAGCGGGTCATCGACTACGACTACGTCGGCTTCACCACCGGCTCGGTCGGTCTCTGGCTGGTCCGCTCCAACCACGAGAAGGCGTCCGGCGGCCCGTTCTACCGCTCACTGCTGCGCCACTCGAACGATCTCGGCGTCGGCCTCTACGAGATCCTGCACTACAACCAGTCGCAGACGGAGGCCCAGCGCTTCGGTCTCCAGGGCCCCTACGTCCTGTCCTTCACGGACGGCGGCACCCCCGCGTCCTCGCTGTTCCACGCGAACCTCGACACCTCCTGGGCCGACGGCCTCGGCATCACCGGCTGGGTCGGCAAGGCGGGCCGCGGCAGGGTGGCGGGCGTCGGCCTGAAGGGCATGGACGCCACGTACGCCTACACGGTGGGCTTCGCCAACAAGGACGCCCAGTACTGGGCGAAGGCCGCCGCCGGCACCGGTGCATTCTCCTGCAAGGGGATGCTGCCGGGGACGTACACGCTGACCGTCCACAAGGGCGAACTCGCCGTCCACACCGGGGAAGTGAAGGTGACGGCGGGCGGCTCCACGGCGCTCAACACCCTCACCCTCACCAGCGACCCCTCCGCCGCGCAGACCGTCTGGCGGCTCGGCGACTGGGACGGCACGCCCGGCGAGTTCAAGAACGCCCAGCTGATGACGTACGCGCATCCGTCCGACGCCCGCGCGGCAAAGTGGACGGGCAACGTCACGATCGGCAGCGGCAGCGAGGCCGCGTCCTTCCCGGCGTACATGTGGAAGGACGTCAACGACGGCATCCTCGTCTACTTCAAGCTGACCAAGGAGCAGGCCGCCTCCGCGCACACCCTGCGCGTCGGCGTCACCACTGCCTACATCAACGGCCGGCCACGGGTGACCGTGAACGACTGGGTTTCGGCCATCCCCACCGCCCCCGCTCAGCCATCTACGCGCTCTCTCACCACGGGTTCGTACCGGGGACACAACCACACGTTCACGTTCAACGTCCCTAGTAGTGCGTGGAAGACGGACGTGAGTCAGTACAACGTCCTGAAGCTCAACATCGTCAGTGGTTCGACCGGCTCGGCCTACCTCAGCCCGGGCACGTCGTTCGACTGCATAGACCTGCTGATCTGAGCCCCCCTCGATCAGCAGTCGCCGGCCTGAGCCCCCCTCGGCCGGCAAAGAAAGGCCCCGCCAGTGACGACCGGCGGGGCCTTTCGGTGTGCCCGTTCAGTTCATCGTCGACCCGATAGTCGTGGAACCCGTCGTCAGGAAGGTCGTCGCAGGCAGCGAGCCATCCGCCTTGCGCGCCCCGTACGCCGTAGCCGCATCCGTCGACTTGAAGCCCGGCGTGGACACCCCCTTGTCCCAGTTGTTCGCAGCACACACCGTGCCGGAACCCACCTTCGACAGCCCGCCCTTGTTGCCCACCGCCAGATTCCGCGCCAGTCGTGCCTTACCCGTGGCGAAGTAGAATCCGGCCTCGGCATTGGCGTACGCGGTGTTGCGGTTCAGCGCCATCGCACCGGTGTTGGAGTTCTCGGTGAACCCGTGCAGCGTGTTGTCCCAGGCCGCGTTGTTGTTGACGGCATGCGCCACCCTCGCGCCCCCGCCGCCCAGCTTGAACCCGTTGCCATTGCCCTCGAACGCGGAGTCGCCCCACCGGTTCTTGCCGTTGCCGAAGGCCCACGCGTGCTCGATGGTGACCGGCGAGGAGAACTGCCACAGGTCGAGCCCGTCATCCGAGTTGTTGTAGAGCCGAGCGCCCGTGATCTTGTTGCCCGTGCCCGAGCCGAACTTCACCGCGATCCCGTCGGCGTTCTGGCCGTGCCCGGCGGGGTCGTAGTTGCCGTGACTGTCCAGGTTCTGCACGAGGTTGTCGGTCGTGCCGTCACCGCGCAGCGTGAACCCGGAGTCGCCGTTGTTGGCGGTGACCAGGTTCTTGAAGACGCCGCCCACGGAAGACGTGGCGACGAAGCCCTGCGCCGGGGAGTTCTGGAAGGTGAGGTTCTGCACGGTCCAGTAGTCGCCGTAGATCCCGGCCAGCCAGGAGCCGGCGGGCAGCTTGGAGCCGTCGATCTTCACCTTCTCGCTGCCGTGGGGCCGCAGTGTGATGCGGTTCGAACTGGTGCCGTTGGCCGTGGACTTGAGGGTGGCCGTCGGGTAGTACGTGCCGGCGCGCACCTCGATGACGGAACCCGCGGCGGCGCGGGCGACGGCCGACTCCAGCTGGGCGGTGTTGGAGACGGTGACGGTCGTCGCGGCTGCCTGGGCGCCGCCGTTCGACAGTCCGAGGTAGACGCCGCCGGCGCCGGCGGAGACGGCCACCGCCGCCGCGATCGAGAGGGTGCGCGTCCTGCGGTGGCGTCCGGTGCTGAGCCGCACTGGGCGTTCCTTTCCTAGGGGGTGGGGACGCGATGCAGTCGCCGCCATGACGGGAAGAGGTTGCCGTGTCCCTGGCGAAAGCGACCGAAACTTTCGCCACCCTCCATCTCACGCCTACCGATTGACGTGCTGTTTCCCACTGGTGACACTCCGAAGGCGCCGCATCATCCAACAGAAACGCCCACACTCCTACAGGACTGCCCATGCGCCCCAGAGCCGTGCTCGTCGCCTGTCTAGCCCTCCTCCTCACCCTTGTCACCGCCCCAGCCGGCACCGCGCAATCAGGAGCGCCGCCCGTGAGCAAGTCCAAGTACGCCGGTTATCTCTTCGCCTACTTCACCGGCGAGGGCACCGCAGACGGCGAGCAGATCCGCTACGCCCTCAGCCGCGGCAACGACCCGCTGCGCTGGCGGGAGCTGAACGCGGGCAAGCCGGTCCTCACCTCCACCATCGGCGAGAAAGGCCTACGCGACCCGTTCGTGATCCGCTCCCCCAAGGGCGACAAGTTCTTTCTGATCGCCACCGACCTGCGCATGTACCGCAATTCCAGCGGCAGTTGGGACCACGTCCAGCGGCACGGCAGCAAGTCCATCATGGTCTGGGAATCCACCGACCTGGTCAACTGGACCGACCAGCGCCTGGTGAAGGTGTCCCCGGACAACGCGGGCAACACCTGGGCGCCGGAGGCCTACTGGGACGACACGCTGGACGCGTACGTCGTGTTCTGGGCGTCCAAGCTGTACGCCGACGACGACCCCGACCACACCGGCTCGACGTACAACAAGATGCTGTACGCGACGACCAAGGACTTCCGCACCTTCAGCGAGCCGAAGGTCTGGGACGACCCCGGCTACTCGGTCATCGACTCGACCGTGGTGAAGCACCAGGACACCTACTACCGCTACACCAAGGACGAGCGGGACCCCACCTCCTCCAGCCCCTGCTCGAAGTTCATCACCGCCGAGAAGTCGACGACGCTGACGGACACCTCGTACGACTTCGTCTCGGACTGCATCGGCAGCGGCTCGATCGACCGCGGTGAGGGCCCGACGGTGTTCAAGTCCAACACCGAGGAGAAGTGGTACCTGTTCATCGACGAGTACGGCGGCCGGGGCTACGTCCCCTTCGAGACCACCGACCTCGACTCGGGCAAGTGGACCATGTCCACGAACTACCAGCTCCCCGCAAGTCCCCGCCACGGCACGGTGATTCCGGTGACGCAGGCCGAGTACGACCGGCTGCTGGCCGCCTACCCGGTCACGCCGACGTCGGTCGTGGACGCGACGGCGAAGGGCCAGAAGGGGTACGCGATCGTCACCGAGGCCACGAGCAAGGTCGTGCTGCCGATGCAACCCGCGGCGGATCTACGGCACTTGGCGCCCAGGTTCGCCGTCGGCGCGGGCGCGAAGGTGACCCCGCCCAGCGGCACGCGCCGCGACTTCCGCGAGCCGCAGACATACAAGGTGACGGCGGCGGACGGAACGACCAGAACCTGGACGGTCGAGGCGGTGCCGACCCGCAGCCCGGTCCTGCCAGGGCTGTACGCCGACCCCGACATCCGCTACATGGACGGCCGTTACTGGATCTACCCGACCACGGACGGCTTCCCCGGCTGGAGCGGTACGCAGTTCAAGGCGTTCTCGTCGAAGGACCTGGTCCACTGGAAGGACCACGGCGTCATCCTCGACCTGGGGCCTGATGTCTCCTGGGCCGACAAGAACGCGTGGGCTCCCGCGATCGCCGAGAAGGACGGCAAGTACTACTTCTACTTCTGCGCCGAGCAGCAGATAGGGGTGGCCGTCGCGGACTCCCCCGCGGGCCCGTTCAAGGACGCCCTCGGCAAACCCCTCGTCGCCAAGGGCGGTTCCCTCAGCGGCCAGATGATCGACCCGTCCGTCTTCACGGACGACGACGGAACGTCGTATCTCTACTGGGGCAACGGACACGGCTACGTCGTCCCGCTCAACGACGACATGACCTCGTACGACCCCTCGAAGGTGCAGGACATCACCCCGGACAACTTCCGGGAGGGTTCCTTCGTCGTCAAGCGCAAGGGCACGTACTACTTCATGTGGTCCGAGGACGACACCCGCAGCGAGAACTACCACGTCGCGTACGCGACGGGACCGTCCCCGCTCGGCCCGTGGACCAAGCGGGGCACGATCCTGTCCAAGCGCCCGGAGTACGGGATCAAGGGCACGGGCCACCACTCGGTGGTCAACACCCCTGGTACCGACGACTGGTACATGGTCTACCACCGGTTCGCTCTCAACGGCCCCGGCACGGCGGGCGGCGACGGCACCCACCGCGAGACGACCATCGACCGCATGGAGTTCGCGGCCGACGGCACGATCAAGCCGGTGGTGCCGACCCTGGAGTCGATCAGGCCGGTACGGCGCTAAGCGCTCCGCTGGAAGTGCCGCGCTATGCCGTCAGTCGCCTGCGGCACCGTCGTGGCTGGTCGCGCAGTTCCCCGCGCCCCTTCGGGGCGCTGCCGAGCCGCAGCGGACTTCGCCGCCGGGCCCGCTTAGCTCACTCACAGGACGGTGTCGAGCCAGGCGAACACCTCGTCCTGCATGCGGTCGTCGAAGACATGGCCGAGGTCGGGCCATGTCTTCAGACGCAGCCGTTCCTCGGCGTGGCGCGAGCGCCAGACGGCGGTCAGCTTGTCGTGGGCCACCCGTACGCCGTCGGCGGGGAAGAGGGGGTCCAGGGCGCCGCTGAAGAAGAGCATCGGCCTGGGTGCGGCGATGCTCGCCACGTCGGGGAAGTCGAGGAACCGGGGAAGCCCGGGGTGGAGCATGTAGTACGACGACTGCCCGCGCAGCGTGTTGTTGCCGGGCACCATCATTTCCTTCAGGCCGGTCATCCAGCAGACGGCCGCGGTGGCCGCGACGGAGTCGGTCAGCGCGGCGGTCTGCCAGGCACGGAACGCGCCCATGGAGAACCCGACGGCCGCGACCCGGTGTGCGTCCACGCGGTCAAGGCCCGCCAGGAATCCGGCGGCACGGGCGTCCTCACGGGCCATGAGTCCGGCGAGCGAGGAGCCGAGGTTGAAGAAGTTGCTGGCGAGGGCCTGCTGTTGCTCGTAGGTGAGGGGCCCGCGGTCGCCCCAGCCGGGCGCGTCCAGGCAGAGGACGACATACCCGCGCCGGGCGAGTTCGTCGCCGATGAACCTGCCGCTGAAGTGCCGGTCCGCCCAGGCCCGCGCGGAGGCGAGCCGGGTGTCGTCGTACCAGGGCCGGACCAGCTTCTCCTTCCCGATGTCGAACGTGGCTCCGTGATCGTGCAGAAGCACTACGGCGGGGAAGGGCCCGGGACCGTGCGGCGTGAGCAGGACACCGCCGACGCGTTCGTAGCGGGTGAGGGAGAGGGTGACCAACTCCCGTGTGCGGGAGTCGTCTTGTACGGCGTGCGTGAACTCGGGTGCGTACGGAACCCCGTCCTGCCGCCCGACGACGAGCAGCTCCTCGACCTTGGCCCGCGCCGCCCGCCGCCACTCCTCGAAGTCCCGGATCGGCGAGGTGCCCCAGGCGAGCGGGAAACGCAGGTCGTCCTTGAGGGTGGAGTGGAACTCAGGCAGCGGGGCGCCAGTCACGGAGGTATGCCTCCCGGGTGTGCGACTCGGCTTCCTCAGCGCCGAGTTGGGGACGGTTCTCCGGGGCGCTGATCACGGCGCCGGGTCCGGTGTTGCCGAACTCACGGAACCGCATGCTCTGCCACGGGTACTCCTCCCGCATGTTCGTATACGGCGCCACCGCGTCGATGCCGCGCCCGATCCACGTGTCCCGCACGACCAGCGAAGGCCAGGCGGTGGTGTCGGAACTCGGCACCCAGGGCCGGGCCAGCTTGTACGCCCCGTCCTCCGCGCCGCTGGTGATACGGCACTTCAGGGCCAGGTAGCCGTACGGGTTGGCACCGGCCGTGGACGGCGCGAACACCATGCCCTTGGGCGTGAAATCGACGTCCCGGGCCAGCGTGTGGAAGCGGCAGTGCTCGTACACGGCGGTGGCCCGCCCGAAGACGAAGTCGACGTCACCCTCGGCGTAGCAGTGCGCGAAGTACTGCCGGGCGAAGGTGCCGAGCGCCATCGAGTCGGCGTACAGCGTGTCCTGATGTCCGAGGAACCGGCATCGCCAGAACGCCGAGCGGTCGCCCTGCACCTTGATGGCGACGGCCTGGGTACCGGTGATCTCGGGGTGGTCGGCGCGGAGCCAGTCGTTGGCGAAGGTGATGTCCCGCGCGGTGAACCCGTCGGCCTGCACGGTGGTGGTGGCGGACCCGCTGGTGCCGTACGTGCCGCCGCCGGGTTTCGGAGTACCGGCGGCGTTGTCGTACACGATCACGACGTCGCGCGAGTTCTTCGAGGCGCCGATCCAGGTCGCTTCCGTCCGGGTGGCGTCGACGGCGACCGTCTCCCGGTAGATGCCGGGTGCGAGGATCAGCGTCCAGCCGCTGCCGGCTGCGGCGTTCACGGCGGCCTGCACGGAGGTGAAGTCGCCCTGGCCGCGTGGGTCGACGTACAGAGTCTTCGGGGTGCGGCGGGCGGCCGGTGAACCGTATCGGCCGAACGGTCGCGGTCTGCCGCCTGCCCGCGCGGGGGCGGAGGCGAGGCCGAGGGCGGCGCCCGCTGCGGCGGATGCCGTGAGGAATCCTCGGCGGGACAACGGGAACTGCGAGGGCATAGCGGTGCTCCTTCGCGGTGCGGCTCGTGTGGGTGGGTGGGCGGTCGGGCCGGAGCGGGTGCGGCCCGCCCCGGCCCGTCCGCCAAGCGTCAGCGCAGTCGGCCCGCGCCCGCGCGGTGGGCGACGATCCCCGGGACCGCCCTGGGGTTGTCGACCTTCGTCCGCAGGGCCGGCTTCCACCCGGCGCCGGACTGGAGGGTCTCCTCCGGGATCTCGGCGTTGTGGACGGCGATGAGGTCGGTCAGCTTGCCGTTGACGTAGTTGTTCTCGGCGGTGAGCGGTGACTCGTTCCACTTCTTCAGCGACTTGCCGACGCTCGCGCCGGGCGGCAGTGAGATGGCGTTGTCGGTGGCGTGGAGCTGCGAGGAGATGCCGACGCCGAAGAGGTAGTAGTCGTCCTGCTGTTCCTCGTTCACCACGTAGTGGTTGTTGTAGACGTCGACCTGTCCGAACCGCACGCGTGGGGAACGCTGGAGGATTCCGTCGAAGCGGTTGTGGTGCATGGTGACCTTGAGCTTGCCGGCGTCGATGGCGGCGAGGCCGTCGCCGTTGCCGATCAGCATGTTCTTGTCGTGGTTCTCGTAGCGGTTCCAGGACACGGTCACGTAGTTGGAGCCGCGCACGATGTCCGTCAGGCCGTCGTGCTGCTGGAAGACCTTGCCGAAGTAGACGGGCCGCTCGCTGTCGGGGTAGCGCCCGTCGGTGAACGTGTTGTGGTCGAGCCACACGTGGTCCGTGCCGTAGACGACCACGGTGTCGTACTCGGAGTTCCAGTTGCCGGTGTTGTTGTCGTCGGTCGGGTCCCACTTGGGGAAGCAGTCGAGCGGGGCCTCGATGGTGAGGTTACGCAGGATGACGTTCGAGACACCGAGGATCTGGAGGCTGCCGCCGAGGATGCCGGAGTTCTTTCCGACGCCGACGATGGTGGTGTTGCTGGGGATGAAGGCCTTGATCTCCGCGTTCTGCTGGGCGGCCGACGCGACCCGCGCGTCCTCCTGCGGCCCCATGGCGACCTTGTCGTTGCCGTAGACGGCCGGGTCGTAGTCCTTGAGGTACTGCTGGAGGTCGTAGCCGTCGGTGACGAAGGCCTCGCAGCCCTGGGACACGGCGTCGATCACGCCCTTGACCTTGATGATCTTCGGCGCGTCACCCCCGTCCTGCAGCGCGGCCTTGAACTCGGCCCACGTGGTGACGGTGTAGACGTGCTCGGCATCGGCGGCCGAACCACCGGTCGTCCCCGCCCCCTCCGATCCCCAGCCGTCACCCGCGCCGAGGACCTGACGGCCCAGGTCACGGGGTCCGGCCTGAGCAGTGGTGCCGGTGAGACCGAGGACGAGCGCGGTGCAGCCGATCAGCACAGCTGCCTTCTTCATGGCATGCCCATGCCATATCTGTGCGTTCATTGTGCGGCTCTCTTTTCTGTGGTCGGGGTGTTTACGCGGCGGCCTGCGGCCAGGTGATCCAGGACTCCGGGATCTCCTCATCGAGCCGGCGCACGTCCCGCGGGCCGAGCACACGCGTACGCATCAGCTCCCGCACCACAATCCGCGCCACGGCGATCGCACCCGGCGGATTGAAGTGCGTGTTGTCCTGCTCGGTCTCGGTCCAGTTGAAGTACTTCTTCGTCTCCTCGACTCCCAGCCCCTGCCACAACGCAAGCGACAGCGCCTGAAGGTCGAGCAACGCCACCCGCTCCTCCTCCGCCAGCGCCCGCATCGCCGCCGGATAGTCGCCATGACTGGGCACAGCGTTGCCGCCCACATCGAACCGACGCCGCTCGACGGCCGTCGCCAACACGGGCCGCGCACCCCGCGCCCGAGAGCCGTCGACGTACAACCGCAGATACTCCTGATACGTCGTCCAGGGCTCGGTGTAGCGGGTGGGATCGTCGGCCTTCTCGTCGTTGTGCGCGAACTGGATCAGCAGGACGTCGCCGGCCCGAATCTGTCCGAGGACGACATCGAGCCGCCCTTCATCGACAAAGCTTTTCGAACTACGGCCGTTTACCGCGTGGTTGGAAACGGCCCGGTCTTTGTGGAGGAAGAAGGGGAGCGCCATTCCCCACCCTGTCTCGGGTGCGGCACTGGCGTATTTCTGAGCGGCCGTGGAATCACCGGCGATGAAGAGGGTGCGGCGGGGGCGGCGGCCGGATGCGTGAGCGGTACCGGTGGCCGCAATCGGAACGACGCCAAGGGCAGCAGCAATCTGTCTACGGCTGAGAGACACAACGGTGTCCTTTTCAGTAAGGGGGAGATCGCCTACCTAGGGGCGCGGGGAACTGCGCGACCAGCCACACCGGACCCGCAGCCCCCCACAACCGAAACCCACCGAGCTCTTAGCCGTTCTGTTCCTTCCACTCGGCCTGAGCCTCATTCAGCTGGTCGGCGAGCGTGTCCAGAAAGTCCTTCGCGCTCATGTCCCCGAGCAGCACCTTCTGGAAGTTCGGCTCGTTGTCCGCCTTGGAAATCGTGTTCCAGTCAGGCAGGAAGTACGGCAGCTGCACAATCGTCGTGGACCCGTCGCTCAACGCCTGCGCAGCCAACTTCGTAGGCTCGGCCTCAGAGATCCACGAGTCCTTGGCCGCCTCCGTGTGCGCCGGCACCTGACCCGCGGACTTGTTGAACTTCGAGTTCTCCTCGTGCGACGTGGCGAACTCGATGAACTTCCACGCCGCGTCCTTGTTCTTGGAGCTCTTGAACAACCCCAGCCCGTCAACGGGGTTGGACACCTGGACCCGCTTACCGGTGGAGCCGATCGGCTGAGGGATACCGCGGAACTTGTCGACTCCGAGCGCCTTCACGTGATCCTGGTACGACCCCAGGTTGTGGTTCAGCATCCCGATCGTGCCGGAGTCCCACTGCGCGACCATCTTCGTGAAGTCGTTGTTGAGGTCGGCGGCCGGAGTGACCTTCTTGAACAGAGCCGCGTACTTCTCCAACGCCGCCACGTTCTTCGGGTCGTTGACGGTCGTCTTCTCACCGCTCGCGTCCCAGAAGGACGTGATCCCGGACTGCCCGTACATCGCGTCCAGCGCCTGCGCGATGGACCCGGCGCCACCACGAATGGTGTACCCGAACTCGTTCTTCCCGGAGTTGGTGAGCTTCTCGGCGGCCTTGTAGAAGGCCTCCCAGGTGAGCGGCTCCTCCAGCCCGGCCGCCTTGAACAGATCGGTGCGGTAGTACAGGACACCGTTGTTCGCGGAGGTCGGAATCGAGTACAGCGTGTCGTCCCGACCGCCGGCGGCCTTCAGCGACTCGACCATGTCCTCGTTGAGCTTGCCGTTCAGCGAGGACTTGCCGAGCCGGTCGTCGAGCGGCTCCAGCGCGTTCTGCGCGGAGAACCCGGCGAGCATGGCCGCGCCGACACCGCCGACGTCGGGCAGGCTGTCGGCCTGGATGGCGGTGTCGACCTTGGACTGGTACTCGGTGGAGGCGATACCGACGTACTCGACGTCGATGTCCGGGTTGGCCTTCTCGAAGTCGGCGATGATCTCTTCCCAGATGTCGGTGCGGACACCGCCGTTGTTGTCCCAGAAGACGACCTTGCCCTTGCCGCTGCCTTCCCCGCCCGCGTCACCGCCCGTCCCGCTGCCGTCGTCACCGCAGGCGGTGGCGGTCAGCGCGAGTGCTGACCCCAGGGCGACCGCTATGGCCGCGCGCCTGCTTCTGCGAATGCTGATCTTCATGGTCGGCTCTCTTCTTCTGGATCCAGCGGAGTTATGAAGTTGTGGGGGTCTGTGTCGGCTCGGGCGCCACCCCGATCCGCTCCTGCGGTCCGGAGAACCGCTTCACGATGGCGGGCACGGCGGCAGCCGGGTCGAGTCGGTAGTCGTAGAACTCCCGCGGTTCGAAGGCCGCACCCCACGCGTCGTGCCGCCCGCTGGTGTTCTTCAGGATCGATCCGCGCTGCACCAACTCGGCGGTGGCATCGGCCTGGTAGGGGTGCTGGACGTCCTGGTAGTAGGAGTTCTCGATGACCATCCTGGTCTTGCCGCGTGACCAGTTCCCGTACGTCCACACGGGGTCGCCGGGGTCCACCTGCGCCGTGAGGTAGTTGTTGTAGAGGTGCGCGTACGCGGCGTTGTCGATGGACGGGTTGCGCTGCTTGGTCTGGGCGAACCAGTTGTGGTCGATGGTGATCTGGGTCTTGACGTTGGTGGTCCAGCCGAGCCCGAACGTCTTGTTGTTGTTCTCGAACCGGTTGTAGGAGACGGTCACGTACTCGCTGTCCTTGCGGACGTCGAGCTGTCCGTCGCAGATGTTCGAGAAGCGGTTGTGGTCGACCCAGACGTGGTGGACGGTGTCCATCTGGATGCCGTCGAAGTCGGTGTCCTTGCAGTCCCAGTTGCCCTCGACCGCCGAGTCACGGATCGTCATGTTGCGGATGATCACGTTGTGGGTGCCGGGGCTGAGATGGAACTCGCCCTGCACCAGCTCTCCGCTCGCGCCGACCCCGACGATCGTCTTGTCCGAGGCGACCTCGACGCTCGCGCCGAACGGCTGAGCCGTGATCGTGCCCTGGACGCGGATGATGTACGGCTCCTCGGCGGCCGCGTACTTCATCAGCGAGGCCTGGTCGGTGACGGTGACGACCCTGCCGCCCGCGCCACCGGTGGTACCGCCGGCGAGCGAGGCGAACCCGTGCGGCCGGTCGCTCCAGCGGGACCAGGAGGCCGGGGCGGCCTTCGCCTCCCCGACGGCTCCGAGACCCAGTGCGGCGACCAGGCCCACGACCGCGGCCAGGACCAGGCCGTACCCCGGTCTCGAAGGGTGGGGCAAGCGCTTGCTATGGAAGTGCGTCATTGCGGCTCCCGACAGGCGTAACAGGCTTACGGGTGACGTGAGTTACAAGGGGGTGATCCGGAAGTGCGTGAAGACCGCGGCGCCGGCGTGTCCCCCGCCGACGGGCGCGAGCGCGAACAGTCCGAGCAGGGCGCCGACCCAGCGCCAGGGGGTGGCGGCGAAGACGGGACCGGACGACGTCCAGCCGTCGCCGATGTCGTACGAGAAGCGGCAGCGCGCCCCGGAGCCGATCTCGATCCGCAGCCGGGCCCGTCCGCCGGGCGCGAGCCGCGGATGGGCGGCGTCCCGTTCCTGCTCGGCTACGGCCTCGGCGAACCGGTGCACCAGGTGGACCGTCCCGTCGGTCCCCCGCTGCAACCCGATCCAGCTGAAGGCGTCTCCGAGCACCGCGAGCCCTGCCCTGGACCCCTGCTCCTCGCTGTGCAGGTGCAGCCCGACCTCCACCGTGCAGGGTGTCCCGGGCAGTCGCTGGGTGAGGATGCTCGGCAGTTTGCGCAGGTCGTGCGTGTCGGCCGAGCGGACGCAGGTGAGGCGGAGGCCGTCGCCGGAGTGCTGGGTGGCCCAGCCGTCCTGCGGGTTGGCGGTCCACGACCACTGGCGGCCGTGGCGTCCGCCGGGGAAGTCGTCGTCGGTGGCGGGCGCGGCCGACGGCTGCGGTGGCAGGTTCGGACGCTTGTGTACGGCGACGGGGGCGCCGTCGTCACCGAGCACCGGCCAGCCGTCCGTGCCCCAGCGCATCGGCTGGAGGTGGACGACCCGGCCGTACGCACCCCGCTGCTGGAAGTGCACGAACCAGTCCTCACCGGACGGGGTGCGCACCCAGCCGCCCTGGTGCGGCCCGTTGACGTCGGTGTCCTTCTGCTCGAGGACGATCCTCTTCTCGTACGGCCCGAAGAACCCGCGCGAGCGGAAGGCGCCCTGCCAGCCGGTCTCCACTCCCCCGGCGGGGGCGAGGATCCAGAACCAGCCGTCGTGCCGGTAGAGCTTGGGGCCTTCGAGGGTGAACCAGCCGGGGATGCGGTCCCCGTCGACGATCACCTTGCCCTCGTCGAGAAGCGACGTCCCGTCAGGGTGCATCCGGTGGCCGGTGAGGCGGTTCTTGATGCCGGAGCGGGACTTGGCCCAGGCGTGGATGAGGTAGGCCTCGCCGGTCTCGTCGTCCCAGAGGGGGCAGGGATCGATCAGCCCCTTGCCCGCCTTGACGAGGTGGGGGCGGGTCCAGGGGCCGCGGATCTCGGGAGCGTTGATTTGGTAGACGCCCTGGTCGGGGTCGCCCCAGAAGATCCAGAAGCGGTCGTCGTGGTGGCGTAACGCGGGTGCCCAGACTCCGCAGTCGTGGCGCGGGGACCTGAACTCGGCGGCTGGCTCCAGACGATGGAGGGCGTGGCCGACCAAGGTCCAGTTGACCAGGTCGCGGGAGTGGAGCAGGGGCAGGCCGGGGGCGCGGCCGAAGCTGGAGGCCGTGAGGTAGAAGTCGTCGCCCACGCGGACCACGTCCGGGTCGGACCAGTCGGCGTCGAGGATCGGGTTGCGGTACGTGTCGGTCGTCATGCGCTCACCGCCTTGCGGACCAGGGACGCCGCTTCGAGCCGGCCGATGCGGCCGTCGGCGACGACGGTGACGATCCGGCGGACGGTGGTCTCGCCGGGCGGGATCGGCAGCCGCTCCTCGGCGGCGAGGGAGGAGCCGACGCCGGGATACTCCGTGGCGCGCACGAACCACTGGTCCCGGCGGGTCTGTTCGGTGGCCCCGGCGAAGATGAGGGTCCAGGTGGAGCCCGTGAGGGCCACCCAGGCGGCGCGGGTGCCGTGGACCTCCTGCTCGCCCTCGCGGTCGATGGTGAACACGTCCGGTGCCGTGGACTCCTTGCGCGCCCGCCAGAAGAAGCCGCCGTACGCGGCGCCGGGGCGGCCGTTGGTGGCCGGGCTGCCGATCGACAGCGGGGCGGAGGTGACGTTGGTGAGGGAGAAGGTGAGGTCCAACGCCCAGGCGGCGTCGGTGAGTTCGGTGGCCGCCACCGTACGGCGCTCACGCAGCAGCTCGCCGCCCGCGGCCACCCAGCGCAGCTCCTCCACGAAGCCGTCGGGGTCGCGGAGCTGGAACGCGGTGTGCCGCTGGGCTCCGTGGTTGTCCAGCTCGGTGGGGCCCCGGTCGCGGACGTAGGTGCGCCCGCCCCAGAAGTTGTGCCCCTCGACGTCGGGAACGGCGACACCGACGCCGAGGTGGTGGGTGTGGTCGGCGGGGCTCAGCTCGGTGACCGCTGTGCCGGCCAGGGTGGTGACGGGGTGCAGATAGGGGCGTGGGGAGAGCCGGGGGGCCAGCTCGGGCCGCGTCACATAGCGGGCGACCGGGCGGCCCGCGACGCTCAGGACCGGGGAGTCGGTGGTCGTCATCAGGTGCTCACCTCTTTCGGGCGCGCTTGCGGGAGCGCCCAGGGGGCGCCCAGCTCGGAGTAGAGGGAGAGGGTGTCGGCGGCGGCGGCGACAAGGCCGTCGACGCCGGGGACCACCCGGCGGCCCTCTTCGGGGAGGAAGTGCCAGGCCTCCTCCGGCAGCGGGGCCGGGTCGGGGGCCAGTCGAATCGCTTCAACGACCTTCATGAAGGCACCCGTCGAGTCCGGCGCGACCAGCAGCTCGGCACCGGTGGTGACGTGGTCGACGAGGTTCTCCAGCAGGTCCGTACGGCCGTACTCGGTCTCCTCCGGGCCGTGGTCGGCGCGCTGGAGCAGCACACGGTCCTGCTTGTACCAGAAGGTGATCCGGCCGCGGCTGCCGTGCACGAGGACGTACGGCTCGTCGGGAACCTCGGCGCACAGGGTCGCGGCGACGGTGACCGAGCGGCCCGCCGTGGTGGTGACGCGGACGCAGGAGGTGTCGTCGGACTCGATGTCGTTGGCGCGCAGCAGCTCGGTCTCGATGTCGGTGACGTCCTCGGCGCGGGTCGTGCCGTTCAGCGCGAGGGCGGTGGCGACGGCGTGCGCGAGCGGGTTGGTCAGCACCCCGTCGATCACCTCGACACCGTTCAGCCGCCGCTTGCCCGCCCACGGCGCACGCCGGTAGTACGCCTCGGCGCGCGCCCAGGCACCCGCCCCGCCGATGCCGACCAGCTCACCGATCGCCCCCTCGGCGATCAGCTCACGGATGACCGGCACCGCGTGCGAGCCCAGCGACTGGAACCCGATCTGGCAGGCGACGCCCGCCCGGGCGACCCCGTCGGCCATCCGGCGGAACTCGGCGTACGACGGCGCGGGCGGCTTCTCCAGCAGCAGGTGCACGCCCCGCTCGGCGGCGGTCAGGGCGAGGTCGGTGTGGGTCGGGATCGGTGTGCAGATCACGGCGATCCGCGCGCCGGTGGAGTCGAGGAGGGCGCCGAAGTCGGGCGACTGGGCGGGCAGTTCGCCGCCTCCGAGTTCCGCCTCGGTCAGCGGCGTCAGCTCGCAGATGCCGGCCAGCCGTACCAGCCCCTTGTCCTGGAGCCGACGGATGTTCTCGACGTGCCAGCGGCCGTGACCGCGCGCGCCCGCCAGGACGATGTCTACGCTCATGGGAGCCTCCCTGCGCCCGCGCCGCGTGCCACCTCTCGGTCGGCCCGCTCGGCGCTGTCGATCTTTGTGTGCAGGGTAGGTGTCCAGCCGACGTCGGCCGTGAGATCGCGCTCGCTGCCGGAGTTGTAGGCGTTGTGGATCGCCAGCAGGTCGACCGGATAGCCGTTGAAGAGGGTGCCGGTCTGGTGCAGGGCGGTGCCGTTCCAGCTCTTCACCAGGTCGGCTGCCTCGATGTGGCCGGGGGTGCGGAAGGCGTTGTTCTCGGCGTAGAGGGCGGACTCGGTGGAGACGCCGAGCGAGTACCGGTGGCCGTCTTCCACGACGTACCGGTTGTTGTAGACGTGCACCTGACCGAAGCGGACGCGCGGGGCGCGTTGTACGACGGACTCGAACTCGTTGTGGTGCAGGGTCACCCGGAGCTTGCCGCGATCGCCCGTCGCCGAGTCGCCGTTGCCGATCAGCATCGCCTTGTCGTGGTCGGCGAACCGGCTCCAGGAGACGGTGATCAGGTCGGAGCCGTTGGTGATGTCCAGCAGGCCGTCGTGGCGAAGGTAGTTGCGGGCGAAGTGGGTGGGCTCCTTCGCGTCGGGGTGGCCCTGGTCGCTCGCGGTGATGTGGTCGATCCAGACGTGGGTGGCGCCGGTCAGCCACAGGGTGTCGTACGCCGTCTTCCAGTCGCCGAGGCCGCCGGTGTTGGGCTGCCAGACGGGGAAGCAGTCGTAGGCGTCGCGGAGTTCGAGGTTGCGGATGATGACGTTGTTCGCGTTCCTGACCTGGAGGCTTGCGCCCTTGAGTACCGCTGAGGAGCCGAGGCCGACGATCGTGGTGTTGGAGCCGACGTTCAGGACGACCCGTTCGGCCTGCTGGGCGGCGGACGCCTGGCGGGCCTCCTCCTGCGGGCCGCTCGGCTTCGCCGCACCCCAGGTGCGGGGATCGTACGCGGCCAGATACTTCTTCAGGCTGTAGGCGTCGGTGGCGTAGTCGGCGCAGTCCAGGTGGTCGCCGTCGTCGTCGGTGTTCGCGTCGATCGTCCCGGCGATCCGGATGATCTTCGGGGTGTCGCTGCCGCCATCGAGGGCGCGGACCAGTTCGGCGCGGTCGGTGACGGTGAAGACGTGGGTGTCGTCGGCGGCCGAGCCTCCGGTGGTGCCGGGGCCGTACGCCGCCCAGCCGTCGTTGACGGGCAGGGTGTCGCGGCTGATGTCACGGTCCTCGGCGTGGGCGGGGACGCTGAGCGCGGCCAACAGGGCCAGCGGCACGATGAGTTGATGCTTTCTCATCCCTTCACCGCTCCCGCGCTGAAGCCGGTGATCAGCCACTTCTGGATGAAGGCGAACACGATCACCACGGGTACGGCGGCGATGATGCCGCCCGCGGCGAGCGCGCCGAGGTCGACGCTGTCCGCGCTCATCAGGGTGTTGAGGCCGACGGGGATCGTCTGCTTGTCCTGGTTGTTGAGGAACATCAGGGCGAACAGGAAGTGGTTCCAGGAGTGCACGAAGGCGAAGGAGCCGACGGCGATCAGACCGGGCCGCAGCAACGGCAGGACGACGATCCGGAAGGCGGTCATCCTGTTGCAGCCGTCGACCCAGGCGGCCTCCTCCAGGGAGTACGGCACGTTCTTGATGAAGTTGCTGATCAGGATCATCGACAGCGGTAGCTGGAAGACCGTCTCCGCGAGGATGACGCTGCCCAGCGAGTTGATCATCTGCAGTTCGGCGAAGATCTCGAACAGCGGCACCAGGAGCAGCGCGCCCGGCACGAACTGGGAGCACAGCAGGCCGAGCATGAAGGCCCGCTTGACCTTGAAGTCGAACCGGGCGAGGGCGTAGCCGCCGGCCAGCGCGACGATCGTCGTCATCAGCAGGGTCGCGACGCCGACGAGGACGCTGTTCTGGAAGTAGGTGCCGAAGGACCGGTCCGTCCACACCTTCTCGAAGTGGTCGAAGGTCATCGGCCAGGGCACGAGTGAGGTGGAGCCGGCCGGGCGGAGCGCGAACAGCACGATCCAGTAGAAGGGGACCAGGGTGAAGACCAGGTAGATCCCCAGCGGGGTGTAGATCTGCCAGCGCGGGGCCTCGTCCCAGGCGCGGCGCTTCTTCGCCGGACGCTGCGGCTCGGGGACCGGGCGGCGGGCCGCCGGGGCGACCGCGGTGGCCTCCTTGATGGTGCTCACTTGTCCTCACCTCCGAACTTGCTCAGCCGCAGATAGACCATCGAGCAGAAGAGCAGGATCACGAACGCGACCGTGGTCAGGGCCGACGCGTAGCCGAAGTTGTGTGCGTCGATGCTGGTGTTGGCGATGTAGAGCGGAAGTGTCGTCGTCTCGCCCGCCGGTCCGCCGCCGGTGAGGGTGTAGAGCAGGTCGACGTTGTTGAACTCCCACACCGCGCGCAGCAGCGTGGACAGGATGATCGCGTCCTTCAGATGGGGCAGCGTGATGTGCCAGAACTGCTGCAGCCTGCTCGCCCCGTCGACCTCGGCCGCCTCGTACAGGTCCTTCGAGACGGACTGGAGGTCGGCGAGGATGAGGATCGCGAAGAAGGGCACACCGCGCCAGAGATCGGCGACGATCGCCGCCGGGAACACGGTGGAGGTGTCCGACAGCCAGCTGGTGCCGTAGGAGCCGATGCCCATGTCGGCGAGGTAACGGGTGATGCCCGTCTGGGAGTTGTAGAGCAGCACCCAGATCGCGGAGGTCAGCACCCCGGAGACGGCCCACGGCGAGAACACCAGCGCCCGGCCCAGCCCCCGCCCGACGAACGTCTGGTTGATGATCAGCGCCAGCGCCAGACCGAACAGCAGCTGCAGCCCGACCTCGACGACGACCCACTTCGCGCTGAAGATCAGCGTGTCCCAGAAGACCGGGTCCTCGGTGAAGGCGTGGACGAAGTTGTCGAATCCCGCGTAGCCGTTCCGCCAGGGTTTGGTGGGGTTGTAGTTCTGCAGGCTGTAGTAGAAGACGCTGAGCACCGGGTAGGCGATGAAGCCCAGCATCAGCACGGCGGCCGGGGCGATCAGCAGATACGGCAGTCTGCGCGGGGTGGCAGAGGCACGGCGCCGCCGCCTCGGTGGCGCGGGCGGTTTCGCCACGGCTGCGGCTTGGGCCATGACTGTTCTCCGTTCTCGTGCGTTTGCTCGTGCGGGTGAAGCGCTTACCGATCAACGTTCGGGATCTCGGCCAAGAGGGGTACGGCCGAGAGTGGTTCAGCCCGCGTACGGGTCCTGCACCGTGCCCGGCCGCGCGAGGAACTCGAAGTCGCAGCCGGTGTCCGCCTGGGTGACCTGTTCGTTGTAGAGCGCGCCGTATCCGCGCTCGTACCGCACGGGCGGCGGCGTCCACTCCGCCCTGCGGCGCTCCAACTCCTCGTCGTCCACGTTGAGTTGGAGCGTTCGCGCGTCGACGTCCAGGGTGATCGAGTCGCCCGTGCGCACCAGCGCGAGCGGGCCTCCGATGTACGACTCCGGCGCCACGTGGAGCACGCACGTGCCGTAACTCGTGCCGCTCATCCGGGCGTCGGAGATCCGCACCATGTCCCGTACACCCTGCTTGAGCAGGTGGTCGGGGAGGGGCAGCATCCCGTACTCCGGCATGCCCGGACCGCCCTTGGGGCCGGCGTTGCGCAGCACCAGCACGCTGTCGGCGGTGATGTTCAGGGCCGGGTCGTTGATGGTCCGCTGCATCGTCTTGTAGTCGTCGAAGACGACCGCGGGGCCGGTGTGCTTGAGCAGCTGCGGCTCGGCGGAGATGTGCTTGATGACGGCGCCGTCCGGGCAGAGGTTGCCGCGCAGCACGGCGACCCCGCCTTCCCGCGCGACCGGGTTGTCGCGCGGGCGGATGACGTCGTCGTTGTGGACGACGGCGCCCGCGATCTGCTCGCCCAGGGTTCCGTTCACGGTCGGCCGGTCGAGGTGCAGCAGGTCGGTGATCCGCGAGAGGAAAGCGGGCAGGCCGCCGGCGAAGTGGAAGTCCTCCATGAGGTACGTCCGTCCGCCGGGCCGTACGTTGGCCAGCACCGGCACGGTACGCGCGATGCGGTCGAAGTCGTCGAGGGTGAGCTTGATGCCGGCCCGTCCCGCCATGGCGATCAGATGGATCACGGCGTTGGTGGAGCCGCCGAGACCCAGGACGGTCGTCACCGCGTCCTCGAAGGCCTCGCGGGTGAGGATGGAGGACGGCTGGATCCCGTGCCAGGCGAGCTCCACGGCGCGGCGCCCGGAGGCGGCGGCCATCCGCTCGTGCCCGGATTCGACGGCCGGTATCGACGAGGCGCCCGGCAGCGTCATGCCGAGGGCTTCCGCCGCCGCGGTCATCGTGGAGGCGGTCCCCATGGTCATGCAGTGACCCGGCGAACGGGCCAACCCGCCCTGGAGCTCCCGCAGTTCGCAGTCCGTCAGGTTGCCCGCGCGGTGCTCGTCCCAGTACTTCCACATGTCGGTACCGGACCCGAGGGTCTCCCCGCGCCAGTGCCCCGGCAGCATCGGACCCGCGGGAACGAAGATCGACGGCACATCGGCCGAGACCGCGCCCATGAGCAGCGCCGGCGTCGACTTGTCGCAGCCCCCGAGCAGCACCGCCGCGTCGATCGGATACGACCGCAGCAGCTCCTCCGTCTCCATCGCGAGCAGGTTGCGGTAGAGCATCGGAGTCGGCTTCTGGTAGGTCTCCGAGAGCGTGGAGACCGGGAACTCCAGCGGGAAGCCACCGGCCTGCCACACCCCCCGCTTGACCGCCTCGGCGCGCTCGCGCAGATGGACATGGCAGGGGTTGATGTCGGACCAGGTGTTGAGGACGGCGATCACCGGGCGGCCCCGGTACTCCTCCGCCTCGTATCCCAGCTGGCGCATGCGGGCGTTGTGCGACCAGGTGCGCAACTGGCCCTCGGTGCCGTACCACTGGTGGCTTCTGAGTTCTTCCGGGCGCTTTCTTCCGGTCATATGGACCACCCCGCGGCTATCGCGGCGACCTCGGCGCGTTCGTCCTCGGGCAGCGGCTTGCTCGGCGGGCGGACGTCGCGGCGGCACAGGCCGAGGGAGGCGAGGGCTTCCTTGACGACGGTGACGTTGTTCGCCGAGCCGTTGGCGGCGCGGAGTTCCTCGAAGCGGCGGATCTGCTCCCAGACCTTCATGGCGGCCGGGTAGTCGCCGGATCGAAGCGCTTCGATCATGTTCAGCGAAACGGAAGGGGCGACGTTCACGAGTCCCGAGGTGAAGCCGGTGGCGCCCGCGGAGAAGTAGGAGGGGGCGTAGGGCTCGGCGAGGCCCGCGACCCAGACGAAGCGTTCCAGGCCCGCGTCGCGGGCGAAGGCGGCGAACTTGGCGGCGTCCGGGACGGCGTACTTCACGCCGATGACGTTCGGGCAGGCGTCGGCGAGTTCGGCCAGGCGGAAGCCGCTGAGCTGGGCGTTGCGGATGTACGGGACGACGCCCAGCTCGGGCACGGACTCGGCGATGGCGCGGTGGTAGTCGACCCAGCCGCCCTGGGAGACGTACGGGTGGACGGGCTGGTGGACCATCACCATCTGGGCGCCGAGTTCGCGGGCGTGACGGGCGGAGGCGACCGCGGTGGGTACGTCGTGCCCGACGCCGACCAGGATGGCGGCTCGCTCGCCGGCCTCGTCGATGGTCAACTCGGTGACGAGCTGCCGCTCTTGGGGCGTGAGGGCGTAGAACTCCCCCGTGTTCCCGTTCGGCGTGAGGATGCTGACGCCGCCGTCGAGCAGCCGGCGCAGCAGGGCCCGGTGGGCGTCCTGGTCGACGTTGCCGTCCTTGGCGAACGGGGTCACCGGGATCGCCACCACGTCGGCCAGGGCCGCCCGCTGGGCCTCGAACGTCACGCTGCTCATTCCTGACCTTCCTCGTCCTGGTGCTCGGCCTGGATCTCTTCATGGGCCCCGGGGAAGGCCCGCCGCACGAACGACGCGATATGCGCGTGAAGGGCGCGCGCCGCACCGTCCGCGTCGCCCTCCAGGGCCAGCCGCAGGATCTCCCGGTGCTCACCGGCCTCCCGGTCCCAGGAGGGCGAGGCCGCCCAGGCGACGGCGGAGACGAGGGCGGCCTGGTCGCGGACCTCGTCGAGCATCCGGCCGAGCAGCGGGTTGCCGCAGGGCAGGTACAGGGCGCGGTGGAACTCCCGGTTGGCGAGGGACCGTTCGGCGGTGTCGCCGGCCGCGTCGGCGCGGGTCAGCGCGGCGCGCGCGGCGTCGAGCGAGGCGCCGCGCCGGACCGCCCGCTTCAACGCCTCGGGCTCCAGCAGCAGCCGCACGTCGTAGACCTCGCGTGCCATGTCCGCGTCCACCATGCGCACCGTGACGCCCTTGTACTGGTTCATCACGACGAGCCCGGTCCCGGCCAGGGTCTTCAGCGCCTCCCGCACCGGGGTCTTGGACACCCCGAACTGCGCGGCCAGCTCCGTCTCGACCAGGGCCTGACCGGGCGTCAACTGCCCGGTGAGGATGCGGCGTTTGATCTCCTCCTGCACATATTGCGTGCGGGAGGGGATCGGCGTGGGCACAGAGGTCATGCGCGCCTCTCGGATCTCACATATCGCGTCTCATATATGACGTACGAAGTACGACGCGTTGAAGGTAAGAGGGGCGCAATGTTTCGTCAATGCTTCTGACAGCTTCCGACAAAGGAAGTTGGGGATTGCGGCGAGGGAGGTCCGGTCACCGCCCCGGCGTCCACCCCGGGTCCCGGCCGCTCAGCCCCACCGCACGGTCGAGCAGCGGCGCGTCCTGAGGCACCGGGACGACCGGACCGAAGATGCCGCCGCCGCGTGAGGGGTCGTCGGCCGCCGCGAGGAGCAGGTCGTAACACAGCTGGAGGGCGGCGGGGTCGGGCTCGTAGGGCTGGCCGGTGGCGCGGGCCAGGTCCCAGCCGTGGATCACCAGCTCGTCCACGGCCACGGCTCCGGCCTCCGCGCCCGACAGCGGCACGCCGCCCGCGCGGGTCTCGCCGGTCCACGCCGCCGGGTCGCGCCAGGCTTCGGCGAGTTCGTCGAGGACCTTGGGCAGCTCCTCGCGCCAGCCGGGTGCGATGTCCGGCGCGGATTCGCCGGGGTCGGTGTCCGTGGAGGGGCCGAGGTTCTTGCGGCCGGCGTCGCGGAAGGCGGCGGCCAGGTGGGTGAGGTGCCCGAGCATGTTGCGCACGGTGTAGTCGGGGCAGGGCGTGACGTCCGCGAGCCGTTCGTCGGGCACGCCGTCCGCCAGGCGCGCCAAGATCCTGGTCTGCGGGCCGAGGTCGATGGTCGGCTCGGGCATGGCAGGTCCTCCTGAAGTCGGCGATCGCGGTCTCTGCTCAGGTGGTGGACCCGCCCGCGGCGCAAAACTCATCGGCCTGACCGGCGCCCGCCCTTCCATCGTCCCTCCGCAGCCGCATTAAGGCATCTGCCCGATGCCCGCCGCCCCGCCTTAGAACCACCATGACCAGGCATGACACCGACCTGGACAGTGCTGCGCGTGCTGCGCGACCGCAACGCGGGGCTGTATCTCTCCGGCGTGGTCGTCTCCGGCTTCGGTACGTCGGCCCTGTGGCTGGCGTCCGGCGTATGGGTCAAGGACCTCACCGGCTCGGACGGCCTCGCCGCGCTCACCATGCTCGCCATGTGGGCGCCGACCCTGTTCGGCCCCCTGCTGGGCACGCTCGCCGACCGCACCCGCCGCAAACCTCTCCTCATCGGCACCAACGTGCTCCTGGCCGCCCTGCTGCCCACCCTCCTCACCGTGGACTCCGCGGACGGCCTGTGGCTGCTGTTCGCGGTCCTGTTCGTGTACGGCGCGGCGGGCGTCGTCCATGACGCGGCGGAGTCGGCGCTGGTCGTCGCCGCCGTCGACCGATCCCTCCTCGGCGACTTCAACGGGCTGCGGATGACCGCCACCGAGGGCATGAAACTCGTGGCCCCACTGGCGGGCGCGGGCCTGTACACGGCGTACGGCGGCCCGAGCGTGGCGCTCCTGGACGCGGCGACGTTCGTGCTGGCCATCGGCCTGTACGCCAGTCTCCGCGTGCGCGAGGAGAAGCCACGGCCGGTCTCCGGCCGGCGTGGGCAGACGTCCGAGGGCGCCCGGCACCTGTGGGCGCACCCCCGGCTGCGGCCCCTCGTCCTCGCGGGCGGCACGACGATGCTCTGCGCGGGCGTGAACGGCGCGCTGGTCTACGCCGTCGTCGACGGCCTCGGCCACTCCCCCGCGTACGCCGGGCTGCTCGCCGCCGTCCAGGGCGCCGGTTCCGTGGCGGTCGGCCTGTTCTCGGGCGCGGGGCTGCGGCGCCTCGGCGCACCGCGTTTCGCGGCGTGCGGGATGGCGGTCACGGCCGTCGCGGCGGCCCTGCGGGCGGTGCCGTCCGACGCGGTCGCCCTGGTGTGCAGCGCGGCGATCGGCGCGGGGCTGCCGTGCGTGCTGATCGCCGCGCTGACCGCCGTACAGCGGGAGACACCGGATGCGCTGCTGGGTCGTACCGTCGCCACGGCCAACACCTTGATGTTCGCGCCGAACGTGATCGGGCTGGCCGCGGGCGCCGGTCTCGTCGAACTGGTCGATCACCGGCTGCTGTTGCCGGTCCTTGGCCTGGCATGGCTGGTGGCGGCGGCTCAGCTCGCGGCGAGCGCGGAGCGCACCGCCTCCAGGTCGCCGTCCGACGCCAACCCGGCGTGATACAGCCGGATTTCGCTCGCCCCGAGCTCCCGGGCGCCGGCCAGGTCCGCCGTGAGCGTGGCCGGGCTGCCGCCCATGCCGGAGACGACGGTGAAGTTGGCGGCGACGACAGCGCTTCCCTGCTTCACGCTGCCCTGCTCCACGAAGGGCGTGAGCAGACCCGGCCCGCCCGCGCACGGTACGACCACACCGTCCGCGACCGACAGGATGTGCTCCGGGTCCACCCCCGCGTTCGCACCGCAGTGGTACGACACCGGGTCGGCGTGCAGCAGCACCTGGAAGCCGTCGGGAGCGGCCGCACGCACCGCTCGGACCGCCGCCTCCTGGAGCGTGCGGGCGGTGTCGTCGCGCCACGCGCGCGTGGCCGTCGCGTTCGCCTCGCCGAGCAGCTTCTCGATCGCCGCCCAGCCTCCGTCGGAGGGTGCGCCCTGCCACACGGGCTCCAGCGCGGTGCGTACGGCTGCCGCCAACTCGTCGGCGTCCAGCCCCTGTTCGCCGTACCCCGTGCGGCAGTCCGGGCAGAAGCAGAGCGACATCAGATACTGCCCGGCGTCCCCGAGGCCCACCCCGCCGGTCTTGTCGTGGGCGTGCAGGTGCTGCAGCCCGTACCAGCCGAGGGACTCCAGTTCGGTGCCGCGCGCGCCGGGCCGTACCGCCGCCTCGACGGCCAGGTCGACCAGGTACGCGCGGGTGGCGGGCTGGGCGATGCAGGGCGCCCATGGGTAGCGGTCGCCGTAGGCGTTGACGACCGAGGTGTCCGGATGTTCGGCTCCCATACGGGAGTTGTGCGCGAGGACGACCCAGGTGTGTACCTCCAGGCCGGCGTCCGCGAGCGCGGCGGCCGCCTCGCCGTAGGCGTCACCGGGGGCCCAGTCACCGGCCGCGTACGGGCGCAGCTCCCGCCCGTCCCACCGGTCGTCCGTCGGGTACAGCACGGCCGCGTGCTCGGCGGTGACGATGCGGTGACGCGGGTGGCGGGGGGTGAGGGCGCGGGTGGAGTGGTAGGCGGCGGCGAGCGTCACCTGCTGCACGCCGAGCGCGGCGATCCGGCCGGGGGCCTCCGGGTCGCCGTTGACGTCCCAGGGGTAGACGAATGTCGACGCCTTCACGCATCCTCCTGCAGCAACTCGTAGCCCCTGTCGATGAGTTCGGCCAGCTGCTTCACATGTTCCCCGGCCGGTTCGTGCAGCGGCGACCGTACCGGACCGACGTCGAGCCCCCGCAGTCGTACGCCCGCCTTGACCAGCGAGACGGCGTAGCCGCGGCCCTGGGCGCGCAGGTCGACGAAGGGCCGGTAGAAGCCGTCCAGCAGCCGGTGCGCGGTGGTGTCGTCGCCGGTGCCGAGCGCCCGGTGGAAGGCGAGGGCGATCTCCGGGACGAAGCAGAACACGGCGGAGGAGTAGAGGGTGATGCCGATGCCGCGGTAGGCGAGCTGGGTCTGTTCGGCGGTCGGCAGTCCGTTGAAGTAGAGGAAGTCGCCGGGGGCCTCGGTGCGGACGGCGCTCACGACGCGCTGCATGAGGTCCAGGTCGCCGAGCCCGTCCTTGAACCCGATGATCCCGTCCGTGCGGGCCAGTTCGACGGCCGTCTCCGGCGTGAACACGGCGTTGTCGCGCTGGTAGACGATCATGGGCAGCGCGGTCGCGTCCGCCACCTCCCGGTAGTGCCGCAGCAGCCCCTCCTGCCCGGCGACGACGAGGTACGGCGGCATGGCGAGCAGCCCGTCCGCCCCGGCCGCCGCCGCGAGACGCGCGTACCGCACGGCGAGCGCGGTGCCGTAGCCGGCGCCCGCGACGACCGGGACCCGCCCCTCGGCCGCCTCGACGGCGGCGCCCACACAGGCCTCGAACTCCTCCGGCGTGAGCGCGTGGAACTCCCCGGTGCCACAGCAGGCGAACACGGCGGCGGCCCCGGCCTCGACGCCTTGGCGGACATGGGTGCGGTAGACGTCCAGGTCGACCGCGCCGTCGGGCCCGTAGGCGGTGACGGGGAAGAACAGCGGCCCGCTGGGGATGCTCAGGCGTGCGGCAAGGGGGGCTGGCGTCACGGGCGCTCCCTATAACGAGGACGGCTGCAAACGAGGACGACTGCATGCAGAATTCTGATCAAAGTTTACGGTTATGAACAGAGGGTGCGCCACCCTTGACGGGCAAGGTCGGTGATCCTTAGCTTGTCCATGAATGTGAATACCGTGCGTGCATGCATACGGCCCTGGACTCAAGGAGAACCGAGGATGCCAGCCCCCCGCACCGTTCTGCTCACCGGCGCCGCCGGCGGGCTCGGCACCCTGATGCGGGACCTGCTCCCGGACTACGGCTACGCACTCCGTCTGCTCGACCTGCGCCCGATCGAGGGCGTGCCGGACGCGATCGTCGCCGACCTCGCCGACAAGGACGCCCTGCGCGAGGCCGTCCGGGGCGTCGACGCGATCATCCATCTCGCGGGCATCTCCTTGGAAGCCCCGTTCGAGAAGATCCTCAGGGCGAACATCGAGGGGACGTACAACCTGTACGAGGCGGCCCACCAGGAGGGCGTCGGGCGCATCGTCTTCGCCTCCTCCAACCACGCGGTGGGCTTCACGCCCCGCCCGCAGGGCGAAGACCCGCTCATTCCGATCGACACCCCCCGCCGCCCCGACACCTTCTACGGCCTGTCCAAGTCCTTCGGTGAGGACCTCGCCCAGTTCTTCTGGGACAAGCACGGCCTGGAGACCGTCTCCGTGCGCATCGGCTCCTGCTTCCCCGAGCCGACCAGCGTGCGCATGCTCTCGGTGTGGATGAGCCCGGCCGACGGCGCCCGTCTCTTCCACGCGGCCCTGACCGCCGAGCACGTCGGCCACACCGTCGTCTACGGCTCCTCCGCCAACACCCGCCTGTGGTGGGACCTGGCCACCGCACGGGCCCTCGGCTACGCACCGCAGGACGACTCCGAGCCGTACGCCGAGAAGCTCATCGCCGAACAGGGCGAGCTCGACCCGGAGAACGTGGCGCACGCCTACCTCGGCGGCCACTTCGTCAGCGATCCGCCGATCTGGCCGTACTGACATCTGGCTTCACTCATACTTGCGCTACTTTCGCGAGAGCGCTTCTGCGGCGGGCGGGCACCGAACGGGCCCGCCCGCCGCCGTATCCGGGCACGGATCATGCCCGATCTCACGGCCTTCTCGACAGCCGTGCTGGTCCGAGGCGGGCACCAGTAGAGTCGAACGGGCACACACGGGCACTATCGGGCCCCCAACAGGCCTGGTCAGTGTCGCGGACCCGCTGTAGAACTTCCCCCATGGGTCCCACCGGGCCCGAACGGGCAACGAGGCTCTGACGTACGGAAGCAGGTGTCGGCCATGGGCGAGAAGACCGCGGAAGAGCGTCAGCGGGAGATCGTCCGCGTCGCTCGCGCCTCCGGCTCGGTCGATGTCACCGCGCTCGCCGCCGAGCTGGGCGTGGCGAAGGAGACCGTACGACGGGATCTGCGCGCCCTGGAGGACCACGGGCTGGTCCGCCGCACACACGGTGGCGCGTACCCCGTGGAGAGCGCCGGTTTCGAGACGACGCTCGCCTTCCGCGCCACCAGCCATGTCCCCGAGAAGCGACGCATCGCGGTCGCCGCGGCCGAGTTGCTCGGGGACGCCGAGACCGTCTTCGTCGACGAGGGGTTCACCCCCCAGCTCATCGCCGAGGCACTCCCCCGGGACCGGCCGCTGACCGTGGTCACCGCGTCCCTGCCGGTCGCGGGCACGCTCGCCGAGGTCGAAGGCATCTCGGTGCTGCTCCTCGGCGGCCGGGTCCGCTCCGGCACCCTGGCCACCGTCGACCACTGGACGACGAAGATGCTCGCCGGCTTCGTCATCGACCTCGCCTACATCGGCGCCAACGGCATTTCCCGCGAACACGGTCTGACCACCCCCGACCCCGCGGTCAGCGAGGTCAAGGCGCAGGCCGTGCGCGCCTCCCGGCGCACCGTGTTCGCGGGCGTGCACACCAAGTTCGGGGCGGTGAGCTTCTGCCGGTTCGCCGAGGTCGGCGCACTGGAGGCGATCGTCACGAGCACACTGCTCCCGACGGCCGAGGCCCACCGCTACTCACTGCTGGGGCCGCAGGTCATCCGGGTCTGAAAATCCAACGCACCTCCTGTAGGGCACCCCCATGCCCGGCAACACCCCTTATCTCCCCAAATGTTCAGGAGCGATCCATGCGAACCCAGAGCCGTCGGAGGCCGCGAGCCACACTCGCCGCGGTCGCCGCAGGGACGCTGCTCGCCCCGCTGCTCACCGGCTGCTGGGTCGGCGCGGGCGGGGCCGGATCGGGCGGCAACTCGATCAACGTCCTGATGGTGAACAACCCTCAGATGGTGGAGCTGCAGAAGCTCACCGCCGCCCACTTCACCAAAGAGACCGGCATCAAGGTCAACTTCACCGTCCTGCCCGAGAACGACGTCCGCGACAAGATCAGCCAGGACTTCGCCAACCAGGCCGGCCAGTACGACGTGGCCACCCTGTCCAACTACGAGATACCGATCTACGCCAAGAACGGCTGGCTGCACGAGATGGACTCGTACGTCGCCAAGGACCCCGCGTACGACGAGCAGGACGTCCTCAAGCCGATGCGCGAGTCCCTGACCGCCGAGGACGGCAAGCTCTACGGCCAGCCCTTCTACGGCGAGTCGTCCTTCCTGATGTACCGCAAGGACGTCTTCGAGAAGCAGGGCCTGACGATGCCCGCGCACCCCACCTGGCAGCAGGTGGCGGACCTCGCCGCGAAGACCGACGGCGCCGAGTCCGGCATGAAGGGCATCTGCCTGCGCGGCCTGCCGGGCTGGGGCGAGGTCATGGCTCCGCTCACCACGGTCGTGAACACCTTCGGCGGCACCTGGTTCGACAAGGACTGGAAGGCCCGGCTCGACTCCCCCGAGTGGGAGAAGGCGGTGAAGTTCTATGTCGACCTCGTCCGTGACCACGGCGAGTCCGGCGCCGCCCAGTCCGGCTTCGCCGAGTGCCTGAACAACATGACCCAGGGCAAGGTCGCCATGTGGTACGACGCCACCTCCGCGGCCGGTTCCCTGGAGTCCGCCGACTCCCCGGTCAAGGGCAAGGTCGGCTACGCGCCCGCCCCGGTCGAGAAGACCGAGTCCGCCGGCTGGCTCTACACCTGGGCCTGGGGCATCCAGGACGCCTCCCGCAACCCCGACAAGGCCTGGAAGTTCGTGTCCTGGGCGTCCAGCAAGGAGTACGAGCAGCTGGTCGGCGACGAGATCGGCTGGTCGAACGTACCGGCGGGCAAGCGCGCGTCGACGTACGAGAACCCCGACTACCGCGCGGAGGCCGCCGCCTTCCAGGAGATGACCAAGGAGGCCATCGAGGGCGCACGCCCGGGCGACCCGGGAGTGCAGCCGCGCCCGGCACCCGGCATCCAGTTCGTCGGCATCCCCGAGTTCACCGACCTCGGCACCAAGGTCTCCCAGGAGATCAGCGCGGCCATCGCGGGACGCCAGTCCGTCGACTCGGCCCTGAGCAAGTCCCAGCAGCTCGCCGAGAAGATCTCCGAGGAGTACGAGGGACGATGACCGCCACGACCACCGCTCCGATCGCCGCACCATCCGTCCGCGCCGAGAAGCGCCCCTCGGGCCGCATGCGCGCCTGGGCCACCCGAGCCCCCCTCCTCCCCGCCCTGATCTTCATGATCGTGGTGACCCAGCTGCCGTTCGTGGCCACGCTGGTGATCTCGTTCTTCGACTGGAACTCGCTCTACCCCGACGCCCGCGAGTTCACCGGCTTCGCCAACTACTCCGAAGTCCTCACCGACCCGGACCTGCGCCGTTCCGTATGGACGACGATCCTGCTCACCGTGGCCGTGGTGCTGGCCAGCCTGGTCCTGGGCCTGGTCCTGGCGCTGCTCCTGGACCGGAAGTTCAAGGGCCGGGGACTGGTCCGCACCCTGCTGATCGCCCCCTTCCTGGTGGTCCCGGTGGCCGCGGCGCTGCTCTGGAAGCACGTGCTCTACAACCCCGAATACGGCCTGCTCAACGGCCTGTTGCACTATGTCGGCGGCCCACAGCCGGACTGGATCTCCAACACCCCGCTCCTCGCGGTCGAGGCCGCACTGGTCTGGCAGTGGACGCCGTTCATGATGCTGATCCTGCTGGCGGGCCTGCAGAGCCGCGACCAGCAGCAGATGGAGGCCGCGCGGGTGGACGGCGCGAGCGACTGGCAGATCTTCCGCTATCTGACGCTCCCGCACCTGCGCCGCTATCTCGAACTGGGCGCCCTGCTGGGCTCGATCTACATCGTCCAGAACTTCGACGCGGTCTTCACGATCACATCGGGCGGCCTGGGCACCGCCAACCTCCCCTACACCGTCTACCAGACCTTCTACCAGGCCCATGAGAACGGCCTCGCCTCGGCCGCGGGCGTCCTGGTGGTCATCGGCTCGATCATCATCGCGACCTTCGCCCTGCGCGTCGTGTCGTCCCTGTTCCGCGAGGAGGTGGGCCGCGCATGAGCGACATCGCCGTACGCATCCGCAAGCGCAAGGGCGTAAGCCTGGGTCTGGTGGCCTGGCTGACCGGCATCGTCTTCTTCCTGCCCATCGCGTGGATGGCGCTGACGTCCTTCCACTCCGAGGAGGACGCGGCGACCAACCCGCCGTCCTTCGGGGCCGCCCTCACCCTGGACGGCTACCGCGAGTTCTTCGGCACGGGCGGCGGCGCGAGCCCCTGGCCGTCCCTGATCAACTCGGCGGTCGCGTCCGTGGCGTCGACGCTGTTCGTCCTCGTCCTGGCACTCCCCGCGGCCTACGCCCTGTCGATCCGCCCGGTGAAGAAGTGGACGGACGTCCTGTTCTTCTTCCTCTCCACGAAGATGCTGCCGGTGGTGGCGGGCCTCCTGCCCATCTACCTGTTCGCCAAGAACACGGACATGCTCGACAACGTCTGGCTGCTGGTCATCCTCTACACGTCGATGAACCTGCCGATCGCGGTCTGGATGATGCAGTCGTTCCTCTCCGAGATCCCGGTGGAGGTGATCGAGGCGGCAAGGGTGGACGGCGCGAGGCTCCCGACGATCCTGGCCCGCGTGGTGGCCCCCATCGCCCTGCCCGGCATCGCCGCGACATCACTGATCTGCTTCATCTTCAGCTGGAACGAGCTGCTGTTCGCGAGGGTACTGACAGGCGTCGTAGCCGAAACGGCCCCCGTCTTCCTCACCGGCTTCATCACCAGCCAGGGCCTGTTCCTGGCGAAGGTGTGCGCCGCGTCGCTCGTCATCTCCCTGCCGGTGCTCGCCGCGGGGTTCGCCGCCCAGGACAAGCTGGTCCAGGGCCTGTCGTTGGGAGCCGTGAAATGAAGGCCGCCGTCATCGAGTCCGTGGGCAAGGCCGTCGTCGCCGAGGTCCCGGACCCGACGCCAGGACCGCGCGATGTCGTGGTCGAGGTCGCGGCGTGCGGCCTGTGCGGAACGGATCTGCACATCCTCCAGGGCGAGTTCGCCCCCAAGCTGCCGATCGTGCCGGGGCACGAGTTCGCGGGCGAGGTGGTCGGGGTGGGGACCCAGGTCACGGAGCTGTCGGTGGGCGACCGGGTAGCGGTGGACCCCTCCCTCTACTGCTACGAGTGCCGGTACTGCCGTACGGGCCACAACAACCTCTGCGAACGCTGGGCGGCGATCGGCGTGACGACGGCCGGGGGTGCGGCGCGGTACGCGGTGGCTCCGGTGGCGAATTGCGTACGGCTGCCCGAACACGTCCGTACTCAGGACGCGGCGCTGGTGGAGCCGTTGTCCTGCGCCGTCCGGGGCTACGACGTCCTCCAGTCCCGCCTCGGCGCCCACGTCCTCATCTACGGCTCCGGCACGATGGGCCTGATGATGCTGGAGCTGGCCAAGCGGACCGGCGCGGCCAGCGTCGACGTGGTCGACGTCAACCCCACCCGCCTGGAAACGGCCCGCCGCCTGGGCGTCTCGTCCTCGGCCGCGAACCCCGACGAACTGGACCGCCCCCAGGGCTGGGACCTGGTCATCGACGCGACCGGCAACGCGGCGGCGATCCAGGACGGGCTGGAGCGGGTGGCTAAGGCGGGGACGTTCCTGCAGTTCGGCGTGGCGGACTACGCGACGCGGGTCACGATCGACCCCTACCGCATCTACAACCAAGAGATCACCATCACGGGTTCGATGGCGGTCCTGCACAGCTTCGAACGCGCGGCGGAACTCTTCGCGACAGGGGTCCTGGACCCCGACATCTTCATCAGCGACCGCATCCCACTGGACCGGTACCCCGAGGCACTGGACCAGTTCGCATCGGGCGTCGGCCGCAAGATCGTAGTGGTGCCGTAGCCCTACCTCGCCCCCGCCGCCCCTACCCGTCCCATCCCCCAGGGGCTCCGCCCCCTGGACCCCGCTCCTCAAACGCCGGAGGGGCTGATTTGCCAGCCCCTCCGGCGTTTGAGGCCTGGAACGTCCATCCCCAACCCCCACCCACCCGCTGGGGCGCTAGCTTCTCGGCGC
>NZ_JBQQBS010000031.1:0-115485 GCF_052245395.1 Streptomyces sp. 4N124 | reverse complement strand
CCCCCAGAGGGGGCACCCCCAACGGGCTGAAATGCACGGCCCGGCGCCGAGAAGTGCGGCGGCCCCAGCGGGTGGGTGGGGGCTTGGGATGGCCGTTCTCGTCCTCGAACGCCGGACGGGCTGGATGGGCCGACCGCCGCCGAGAAGTGAGGCCTCCCCAGCGCGTGGGTGGGGATCGGGATCGCGGGTCTCGGCCTCAAGCGCCGGACAGGCTGAGGTGGGTTGCCGGTCCGGTGTGCGTGTTGGGGGGTTACTGGTCCGAGGAGAAGCGGACCGCGCCCGCTGGGATGCGGGCGTCGCACCAGATTCGGGCGCCGTCGGTGAGTTCGTTGTCGGGGCCGATGATGGCGCCGTCGCCGATGACGGTGCCGGTGAGGATGGAGCGTTCGCCTATGCGGGCGCGGGTGCCGATGAGGGAGTCGGTGATGACCGCGCCGGGTTCGATGACGGCGCCGGGGAGGATGGTCGTGCCGGAGACTCGGGCGCCTTCGGCGACGTATGCGCCCTCGCCGACCACCGTGCCGCCGGTGAGTTTCGCGTCGGGGGCGACCCTTGCCGTCGGCAGGATCAGGCGGTCGCCGCAGCGGCCGGGGATCGCGGGGGACGGGGCGCGGCCGAGGACCAGGTCCGCTGAGCCTCGTACGAACGCCGCGGGTGTGCCCAGGTCCAGCCAGTATGTCGAATCCACCATGCCTTGGAGGTGGGCTCCCGCCGAGAGCAGGTCGGGGAACGTTTCGCGTTCGACCGAGACCGGGCGGCCCTGCGGGATCGTGTCGATCAGTGAGCGGCGGAAGACGTACGCCCCTGCGTTGATCTGGTCGGTGACTATCTCTTCCGGGGTTTGAGGCTTCTCCAGGAAGGCCAGGACACGGCCCGTGTCGTCCGTGGGGACCAGCCCGTACGCCCGGGGGTCCGTCACCTTCGTGAGGTGCAGGGAGACGTCCGCGCCCGTCGTGTCGTGGGTCTCCACGAGCGCCTTGATGTCCAGGCCCGTCAGGATGTCGCCGTTGAAGACCAGCACCGGGTCGTCGGGGGCGGAGTGGAGGCGGCTCGCCACGTTGCGGATCGCGCCGCCCGTGCCGAGCGGTTCCTCCTCGGTGACGTACTCCAGATGAAGGCCGAGGGACGAGCCGTCACCGAAGTGCGGCTCGAAGACCTCGGCCAGATACGAAGTCGCCAGCACTATGTGGTCGACGCCCGCCGCTCTGGCTCTCGCCAGCTGGTGCGTGAGGAAGGGCACGCCGGCCGCGCGGACCATGGGCTTGGGCGTGTGAACGGTGAGCGGACGCAGCCGGGTGCCCTTGCCGCCGACCAGGAGGATCGCTTCTGTCACCTGTCGTCTCTGCTTCCTGCCGGGACCGGCCGATCTGTCTTTCGGCCGGCCAGTGTATGCAGATCTGTCCGACACGCCTTCGACGGCCGTGCGGCGTTCCGTCCCCTGTTCACAGACGTTTCATTCCTGCGCTTTGGTTCAGCCGTCCGGCGAAGCCCTTCGGTTCAGCTGCCCGGCAGTGCGGTTCACCGGCCCTGGTAGCGGGCCGCCGTGGCGCGGGCCGAGCCGAGCTTGCGGTAGAGCTGCCGTCCCGGGCATGCCGTGTCGAAGCCGTCCCGGTGACCGGAGATCACGTTCAGTCGAACCTTCTTTCCCTTCCGGTAGAGATTCCCACCGCCCGACTTCAGATATGTCTTGCCGCGCGGATTCACGCCGTGCAGGCCGAGCTTCCAGGCCGTGAGCCGGGAGATCGCCTTCACCGCGGCGCCGGACGGCTTCTTGGAGTCGAAGGTGCCGAGGACGGCGATCCCCATGCTGTTGGTGTTGAACCCGAGGGTGTGCGCGCCGAGCACCGGCTTCGCCACGCCCCCGGCCCGGCCCTCGTAGATGTTTCCGCACCTGTCGACGAGGAAGTTGTAGCCGACATCGCGCCAGCCCATGCTCTTGACGTGGTAGCGGTAGATACCGCGAATGACGGAGGGGGCCTGCTTGCACCAGTACTTGTTGCCGGTCCCGGTGTGGTGCACGAAGGCCACCTTCACCTTCTTCGTGTAGCCGATCTTCTTCTCCCGCAGCTTCTCGTTCGCGCCCCAGCCGCGGCGCGTGACGATGCGCGGACGTGGGCCGATGTAGGGCGCCACCCGCTGCTGGTCCGTCAGTTGGCCGGCGTTGGCGGAGTCGGGTGTGTCCGCGTTGAGGGGCACGGCACGGCGGTCGGCCTCCCCCACACCAGCGCCCTCACCCCCTGGATCCGCTCCCGGATCCACCAGTTCCAGCCGCATGCCCGGAGGGAGCGCCCCGGCCGGGCGGTCGGCCCAGTCACCCCCGGTTGCCTGCGGCTCCGCGCTGACCCGTACCTCCACTCCGTCCGAGTCCCCCACCCACAGCGGAGCCGTGGCCCCGTGGACGCGGCCCGAGGCCGCCTCGTCGGTGCCCGGGTCGGGGGCGTGCTCATGGTTGTGCGTCTCTACGTCCTGCCAGCCGGACCAGGTGCCGGTGGCCGCGTCTCGCGTACGGACCTGGACGCGGCCGTGGAGTTGGCCGTCCGGGTTGTCCCAGACGACGCCGACGAGGGAGAAGCGCCGTACGTCCCGGCGGGGCAGGCCCTGTTCGGCGGTGGGGCCGGCGGTGCGGTCGCCGTCGAGGCGGACGAGGGGCAGGGACTGGGTGCTGCCGGGGACGTCCGGCTCGGTGGCCCGGGCGACGGTCGTGGCCGCCTCCGCGCCGGGTGCCGGTCTCGCTGCCGCCGCCAGTGCGGGCGGGGTCAGCGGGAGGGCGAGGGCGGCAGCGCACGTGACGCCGATCGAGGAAGCAAGGAATCCACGCATGCTCCTGATGTTGGACATATGCATTCATATCTGTCCATCGGGGAATTGACGGACCGTCGGCCGCTCTTGGGCCGAATCGGTGGTGGAGGCATGGACCGGGCGTTGGCTGGGCGCCCGCGTGCGCCGTTACGCTTGCGCGGGTGAACGCCACCGATCGCACCCCTGCCGACCTGCTGCGTTCCGCGCTCGCCGCGGATCCCGGACGTCCCCTGGTCACCTTCTACGACGACGCCACCGGGGAACGCGTCGAATTGTCCGTGGCCACCTTCGCCAATTGGGTGGCCAAGACCGCGAATCTGCTGCAGGGCGAGTTGTCCGTGGAGCCCGGGGACCGGGTCGCCCTGCTGCTGCCGGCGCACTGGCAGACGGCCGTGTGGCTGCTGGCGTGTTCGTCGGTGGGCGCGATCGCGGACGCCGGGGGCGATCCGGCGGCGGCCGACGTGGTCGTCAGCGGACCGGACGCGCTGGAGACGGCGCGGGCGTGTTCCGGGTCGCGGGTCGCGCTGGCGTTGCGGCCGCTCGGCGGTCGCTTCCCGCAGCCGCCGGAGGGCTTCGTCGACTACGCCGTCGAGGTGCCGGGTCAGGGCGACCGCTTCGTGCCGTTCGCGCCGGTCGATCCGGAGGAGCCCGCGTTGATCGTGGCCGGGCGGGAGTTCAGCGGGGCCGAGGTCGTCGAGCGGGCCCGGGACGAGGCGACGGAGCTGGGACTGACGGGGCCGACGTCGCGGATCCTGTCCGGGTTGCCGTACGACACCTGGGAGGGGCTCAACGCCGGGCTGTACGGGCCGCTGGCCACCGGCGGCTCCGTGGTGCTGTGCCGCCATCTGGACGAGCTGGGCGAGGAAGCGCTGGCCAAGCGGATCGAGAGCGAGCGGGTCACGGCGACGGCGAGGTAGCGAACCACCGACGTACGAGCTACAGACGTACCAGCTGCCGACGTGGGCGACAGGCACCCCCTGTCCCCCATTCGGCCCAGCACCACTCACCCCCCGGCCCCCACCCGGGTCATGGTCGTAACAGCAGCCGCACGACACGTTCGTACGCGTTCGTACGCCATGAGGGGTGGAACAGACGTGAGCGACACCGCAGTGGGGGCGTCGGCCACCGGGAGTGGGCTGATACGGCGGCGCCGGCGGCGTTGGATACGCGGCACCGCCCTCGCGCTCGGGGTGTTGACGCTGGCCGCCGGTGGGGGCGTATGGGCCGTCTATGTGAAGCTCGACGCGAACATCACGCCGGACGAGGCGGCCGCGGCCGAGCTCGCGCGGTACGAGAAGGAGCGGCCCACCGCCCTGGTGAAGGGCGCGATGAACCTGCTGCTCATCGGGTCCGACACCCGGGCCGGGGAAGGGAACCGGCGGTACGGGCAGGACTCCGGGACCGAGCGGTCCGACACGACCATCCTGCTGCATCTGTCCGCCGGGCGGCGCAGCGCCACCGCCGTCTCGCTCCCCCGCGATCTGATGGTCGACGTACCCGCCTGTCTGCGCCGGGACGGCAGCCGGACCGAGCCCATGTTCGCGATGTTCAACTACGCCTTCCAGGCCGGTGGTTCGGCGTGCACCATCCGAACCGTCGAGAAACTCACGGGCATTCGGATCGACCACCACATGGTCGTCGACTTCAACGGGTTCAAGGAAATGGTCGACGCCGTCGACGGCGTGGAGATCTGCCTGAAGGAACCCATCCGCGACAAGGACGCCAAACTGCGACTGCCCGTCGGCAGGGTGACGCTCGACGGCGAGCAGGCCCTCGGGTACGTCCGCGTCCGCAAGTCGCTCGGCGACGGCAGCGACACCGACCGCATGGACCGCCAACAGCGCTTTCTCGGTGCGCTGGTGAGCAAGGTGCGCAGCAATGACGTCCTGCTGAATCCGGTGAAGCTGTATCCCGTGCTGGACGCAGCCACTTCGTCGCTCACCACCGACCCGGGACTGGCCAGTCTGCGTAGTTTGTACGATCTCGCGCGCGGAGTACGCGACATCCCCACCGAACGCGTGCAATTCCTGACCGTTCCGCGGGAGTCGTATGTCTACAACGCCAATCGCGACCAGTTGGTGGAGCCCGAGGCGGAGAAACTGTTCGAGCGGCTGCGCACGGACGCGCCGGTGGCGGTCGCCGCGGAAGTTCCGCGGGATTCCACCGCAAAAGGCCGCGACGGCACGTACGACGATTACTCCTTGTATGTGCCGGACGACGGAAAGTCCGCCGCGCGGCGGCCCGATGAGCCCGTCGCCGCCGATTCGCCCGCGCCCACGTTCAGCGGGACCACCGCCGACGAGGACACCTGCGAATAAAGCGAACGCAAAGCAGGCCAACAGCTTTCAAAGAAATGGGCGGATTGCCCAGTTGTAGGGGCGTGGAATGCGTCACCGGCGTCGCTCCACGCCGATCTGGGCGGTTAGGGTGAGCGCTTCGGTGCGCTCGACCTGGGGTTTGCAGTCCCGGTCGGCGCACTGCTTGTACGAGACCCGAGCGCCTATTGGGGGAAGGGCGCCGCGCCCCGACGGAGGATTCGGACGACCGTGGACGCGCAAGGACGAGGGCGGCGGGACGACATCGATCCCGCGGACCAGTGGGTACTCAATCCGAACACTGGCGAATACGAACTGCGACTGACCCCTTCCGCACCGCAGTCGACGGTCCCCCGTCCCCGCAGACCTGCCCCCGGCGCCGGAGCGCGTGTTCCCCGAAGCCGTACGGCGTCTCCCGAGGCCCCCGGACGCGCGGTTCCGCCGCAGCGCCGGCGCCGTGGGGCGCCGCCCGAGGAACCGCTGCCCGGTCGGCGCGGACGACGGCCGGCGAAGCAGAAGAAGGCGAAGAAGGTCCTGCTGTGGACCGGCGGCACCATGGCGTTCGTGGTGCTGGCCGCCGCGGGTGCCGGGTATCTCTACATCCAGCACCTCAACGACAACATCACGTCCGTCTCCGACGACGGCGCGAGCACCGGCGGCTTCAGCAAGGACAAGGCGATCAACATCCTGCTGATCGGCACCGACAAGCGCACCGGGGCGGGCAACGAGAGCTACGGCGACTCCGGCAGCGTCGGGCACGCCGACACCACGATCCTGCTGCATGTCTCCAAGGACCGGACGAACGCGACCGCGCTGAGCATCCCCCGTGACCTGATCGTCGACGTTCCGGACTGCCCGACGACGCAGGAGGACGGCACCACGAAGACGATCCCGGGCACCGACGGCGTCCGCTTCAACACCAGCCTCGGCCAGGACGGCCGTACGCCCAGCTGCACTTCGCGGACCGTCACCGAGCTGACCGGGATCACGCCCGACAACTTCATGGTCGCCGACTTCAACGCGGTGAAGACCCTGACCTCCGCGGTCGGCGGCGTCGAGGTGTGCCTGGCCAAGGACATCGACGACCCGGACTCGAAGCTGCAGTTGTCCGAGGGCACGCACACGATCGAGGGCGAGGAGGCGCTCGCCTTCGTGCGCACCCGGCACTCGGTGGGCTTCGGCGGTGACCTGAGCCGGATCGGGCTGCAGCAGCAGTTCCTCAGCTCGCTGATGCGCAAGCTGAAGTCCAACGACACGCTCACCAACCCGTCGAAGATGATCAAGCTGGCGGAGGCGGGCACCAAGGCGCTGACCGTCGACTCCCAGCTGAACAGCATCGGCAAGCTGAAGGACCTCGGTCTGGAGCTGGGCAAGCTCAACACCAAGAACCTGACCTTCACCACGGTGCCGGTGATCGACAACCCGGCCGAGAAGGTGAAGGCGACGGTCGTCGTCAACGACACGACGGCGCCCGAGGTCTTCGACATGATCAAGAACGATGTGTCGTTCACCGAGGTCAAGGCGCAGAAGAAGAAGGAAGCCGCCGCCGTCGCCGCCCGGCTGAAGGGCACCAAGGCCGACGCCTCCGAGGTGCGCGTGCGGATCCTCAACGGCGGTGCCGAGGCCGGCAGCGCGCAGGCGGAGCTGGAGTATCTGCAGAACGAGGCGGGCGTACTGAAGTCGGAGAACGCCGGAAACGCCGATGCCGACCTGGCGAAGACGACGCTCGAGTACTCCCCCGACCAGGCCGACCAGGCCCGCAGGCTCGCCGACATCATGGGACTGTCCGGTTCCGCGCTGAAGCCGGGCGAGAGCGTGGAGAACTCCCAGGGCCTGCCCACGATGACGCTCACCCTCGGCAAGGACTTCAAGGGAGCCGGGGTGAAACTCAACTCCTCCTCGGGGTCGACGCCGGAGGGCGTGCAGAAATCCACGGCCGACAAGGTCGAATGCGCCAAATGAGGTGACCTGACGGGCCTGCTTTACGTCTCACAGGACGCAGAGCAGGCCCGTTTCATTGGCGCGAGGGTGGGAGACAGCGGATGACGCTCAGCGTTGAGGAGAAGGAGGGGACGCCACTCGGACACCGCCGGCGGCCCCAGCGCAAGCACCGGGTGCTGAGATGGTCCGCGACGACGCTGTCGGTTCTGATACTGGGGACGGCCGGCGCCGGATACCTCTACTACCAGCACCTGAACGACAACATCGTGAAGGGCGAGCGCGCCAGCGGCGACTCCAAGGTGGGCAAGGCCGCGCCGAACGCCGCCGGGCAGACCCCGCTGAACATCCTGCTGATCGGCTCCGACAGCCGTAACTCCGACGAGAACGTGGCACTGGGCGGCAGCCGGGACAACCGCGGCAATCCGCCGCTTGGCGATGTGCAGATGCTCATCCACCTGTCCGCGGACCGAAAGAGCGCGGCCGTGGTGAGCATTCCCCGGGACACCCGGGTCGACATCCCCGAGTGCAAGGACCCCGACACCAAGAAGACGTATCCGCCCACCAACACGATCATCAACGAGTCGCTGGCCCGTGGCGGTGCCGGCTGCACGCTGGCCACCTGGCAGAACCTCACCGGGGTCTACATCGACCACTGGATGACCATCGACTTCGCGGGCGTGGTGAGCATGGCGGACGCCATCGGCGGCGTCGAGGTGTGCGTGAAGCAGAACGTGTGGGACCGTCCGCTGCCGAATGTGCCCGGCGGCTCCGGTCTGAAGCTGACGGCCGGCCGCAAGAAGGTCGAGGGCAAGCAGGCGCTCCAGTGGCTGCGCACCCGGCACGCCTGGGGCAGCGACCCGCTGCGGGCGCGGGCCCAGCACATGTACCTGAACTCGATGCTCCGCACCCTCAAGCAGCAGAACGTCTTCAGCGACACCGGCCGGCTGATGAACCTGGCCGAGGCGGCCACGAAGTCCCTGAAGGTCTCCCAGGAGATCGGCACCGTCAAGCAGCTCTACGACCTGGGCACGCAGCTCAAGACGGTGCCCACCGACCGCATCACCATGACGACCCTGCCCACGGTCCCGGACGCCCAGAACAGCGACCACCTGGTACCGGACGGCGCCGCCGCCGAGAAGATCTGGTCGATGCTCCGCGACGACGTGCCCTTCGACGACAAGGGCCCGAAGGCACAGGAGAAGAAGCCGGCGAGCAAGGAGCAGACCGCCACCGCCGTGGACAAGGCCGCGGTCGGCGTCCTGGTGCAGAACGCCACGCAGTCCGCCACCGCCGCCCCGGTCTCCGGTCGCGCGGGCGCGGTCGCCCAGGCCTTGGCGTCCAAGGGCTTCACCAAGGCCACGGCGGACACCTCGGCGACACTCTCCGAGGACCGGACGGTCGTGCGCTACCCGAGCGCCGAGTTGGAGGGGGATGCCCAGGCTGTCGCCAAGTCCCTGGGGATTCCCATGAGTTCGGTGAAGAAGTCGACCGATGTCTCCGGTGTCACGGTCGTCGTGGGCGGCGACTGGCGCACGGGCACGGCGTATCCGAAGCAGTCGGCGCCCAAGGCGGGGGACCTGCCGGGCAACTCCGACGAGATCAACGGCTCGGACACCAAGCAGTGCATGGACGTGTACGCGCCCTACCGCTGGTGATTCGAACGCGGCGCGCCCCACGTACGTACTGAAGGCTCAGGGGGGACTCGCACACCAGGACAGGGAACTCGCTTTCAGGGAAATGGGGTGGAATGACCGGTTGTAGGGTCGTGGAGTTTGTCACTGCGGCGCTCGATGCCCAACTGGGCGGATAGTGTGAGCGATTCAGTGATCCCCGGCCACGAAGTCTGTCCTGGGGTCGAGCACTGTGTTGACCAACACCCGTGCGCTTTCCGGGGGGAGAGCGCCGCGTGGCCCTGACGGAGGTTTCGGACAACCGTGGACGCGCAAGGCCGTGGGCGGGGGGACGACATCGATCCCGCAGACCAGTGGGTACTCAATCCGAACACCGGTGAATACGAACTGCGACTGAGCCCTTCCGCTCCGCAGTCGGCGGTTCCCCGGCCCCGCAGACCAGCGGCCGAAACGGGCACGGGCGCTCCCCGAAGCCGTACGTCCCCCAAGGCCCCCGGCCGCGACATCCCGCCGCAGCGCAAGCGCCGCGGGGTCCCGCCCGAGGAGCCGCTGCCCGGGCGGCGTGGACGCCGGCCGGCGAAGCAGCAGTCGAAGGCGAAGAAGGCGGTGCTGTGGACCGGCGGCACCATGGCGTTCGTGCTGGTCGCCCTGGCCGGTGGCGGATACCTCTATCTCAAGCACCTGGAAGGCAACGTCGCGACGACGGACGTCGGCGACGCGGGCGCGAGCAACTTCAGCAAGGACGAGGCCTTCAACATCCTCATCATCGGCACCGACAAGCGGACCGGTGAGGGCAACGAGAGCTACGGCGACGCCGGCAGCGTCGGACACGCCGACACCACGATCCTGCTGCACGTCGCCAAGGACCGCTCGAACGCGACCGCGCTCAGCATCCCCCGTGACCTGATCGTCGACATCCCGGACTGTCCGACGAAGAAGGAGGACGGCACCGAGACGGTCGTCGCGGGCCTTGAGGGCGCCCGCTTCAACCGGAGTCTCGGCGAGAACGGCCGGGACCCGGGCTGCACCATGCGCACCGTGAAGGCGGCCACCGGCATCCAGCCGGACCACTTCATGATGGCCGACTTCAACGCGGTGAAGACGCTGACCACGGCCGTGGACGGCGTCGAGGTCTGTGTGGAGGACGCCGTCAACGACAAACAGTCGAAGCTGGTGCTGCCCGCCGGCGAGTCGAAGGTCGAGGGCGAGCAGGCCCTCGCCTTCCTCCGCACCCGCAAGAGCTTCGGCAACAGCGGCGACCTGGACCGCATCAAGGTGCAGCAGCAGTTCCTGGGCTCGCTGATGCGCAAGATGTCCTCCGGCAACACCCTCACCAACCCCGCCAAGCTGCTGAAACTGGCCGAGGCCGCCACCAAGGCGCTGACCGTGGACGAGCCGATCGGCAACGTCAACACGCTCAAGGACATCGCCCTGGAGCTGAAGAAGGTGCCGACGAAGAACATCACCTTCACCACGATCCCGGTGAAGGACAACCCCGCCGAGCTGGTCAAGGCGACGGTCGTCGTCGACGAGGCGAAGGGCCCCCAGGTCTTCGACATGATCCAGAACGACATCTCGTTCACCGAGGTCAAGGCGCAGGAGAAGAAGGAGAAGGCCGCGGTCGCCGCCCGGCTGAAGGGCACCAAGGCCGACGCCTCCGAGGTGCGGGTGCGGGTCCTCAACGGTGGCGCCGCCGCCGGCAGCGCGCAGGCGGAGCTGGCCTACCTGCAGACCGAGGCGGGCGTTACCAAGTCGGAAAACGCGGGCAACGCCGAGGCAACGCAGGCGAAAACCACTCTGGAGTACGCTCCCGACCAGGCGGACCAGGCACGTCGGCTCGCCGACATCATGGGCCTGTCCGGTTCGGCGATGAAGCCGGGCCAGAGCGTGGACAACGCCCAGGGTCTGCCGACGATGACACTGATCCTCGGCAAGGACTTCAAGGGCGCGGGCGTCAAGCTCAACTCCGCCTCGGCAGCGACGCCGGACGTGGAGAAGTCCACCGCCGACAAGGTCCAGTGCGCCAGTTGAGGCCTTAGGGGCAACCTCAGGGGCCCGCCGTCTGTCTCCAGGGACAGACGGCGGGCCTCTGTGTGACGCCGGTGGGCGCAAGGGGTGGGGAGGACGGGCGAGTTGACGCAGAACGGTGTGCGGGAGGCCGTGCCGGTCGCCGAGGGGGCCGGCGAGCGGGACGACGCGATGGGTCACGGCCGGCACGGCACACGCCGGCCTGGGCAGGGGCGGCGGGTTCTTCGCTGGTCGGCGATGACTCTGGCGGTCCTCATACTCGGCGTTTCCGGCGCCGGCTACCTCTACTACCGCCACCTGAACGGCAACATCAAGCAGGACGAGCTCAACCTGGGCGACAACAAGGTCGCCGAGCCCACGCCGAACTCCGCGGGCCAGACCCCGCTGAACATCCTGCTCATCGGTTCCGACGCACGGGACACCGAGGAGAACCAGAAGCTCGGCGGCGCCAAGGAGACCTTCGGCGCGACCCCGCTGGCCGATGTGCAGATGCTGGTGCACCTGTCCGCCGACCGCACCAACATGTCGGTCGTCAGCATGCCGCGCGACACCCTCGTCCAGATCCCCAAGTGCACCGACCCCGACGACGGCGAGGTGTACGAGGCGAGCGACGGCCGGATGATGACCAACCAGAGCCTCGGCCACGGCGGTCCCGGCTGCACGGTGGCCACCTGGCAGGAGCTCACCGGCATCCACATCGACCACTTCATGATGGTCGACTTCGCGGGCGTGGTGTCGATGGCGGACGCCATAGGCGGCGTCCCGGTCTGCGTGGACGCCAACATCTACTCGAAGGACAGCCAGGGCCATGGCTCAGGACTGAAGCTGGAGAAGGGCACGCACCCGGTGCAGGGCGAGCAGGCCCTCCAGTGGCTGCGCACCCGCTACGGCTTCGAGGACGGCAGCGACCTCGCCCGCGCCAAGGCCCAGCACATGTACATGAACTCGATGGTCCGCGTGCTGCGGGAGAACGCCACCCTGAGCAACCCGAACAAGCTGCGCCGCCTGGCCGAGCGCGCCACCGCGGCCATCACCGTCGACCCGGGCCTCGGCACCGTCAAGGCGCTCTACGACCTCAGCAACGAGCTGCGGAAGGTCGAGCCGAAGCGCATCACCATGACCACGATGCCGAACCGGTACGTCGGCGCGCGCGTCGAGCCCACGGAGGACGCCGAGCAGCTCTTCCGGCTGGTGCGCGAGGACATCGCGCTGGACGGCAAGGACGCGAAGAAGAGGCCGGGGAAAGCCGCTGAGAAGGCGGCCGACGACCCCGCGGCCCCCAACGCCGAGATCGCGGTCCTGGTCCAGAACAGCACCGGGTCCGACACCCTCGCCCCGCAGAACGGACGCGCGAGCGACGTGGTCAACCTGCTCGTCGGCAAGGGCTTCGACGAGGCGCTCGCCGACCCGGCCGCCGCCGGAAGCGAAGCCACGACCCTCGTCCGCTACCCCAGCGCCGACCTGGAGGGCGACGCCCGCGCCGTCGCCAAGTCCCTCGGCATTCCGGCGAGTTCGGTCAAACAGTCGACCGACGTCTCCGGTGTCACGCTCGTCGTGGGCGCGGACTGGCGCGAGGGTACGACCTACAAGGCGCCGAAGACCGACGACACCACCCCGGACTCGGCGGAGGCCCTCAACGGGGCGGACGACGAGGCGTGTATGCATGTGAATCCGGGGTTCACATGGTGACGTCGGCCGATCAGCGCGCGTCGGCGTCCACCCGCACCGCGGGGCGCCGGCTCGCGATCACCTTGCGGGCCAGCGAGCGGGGGCTGGTCAGGAAGCCCCAGCCCCACGACATGTGCATGGTGGCGAGCGCGACGGGGATCTGCAGCCGGGCCTTCAGCGGCAGCCCCTTGCCCGCGGGGACGGAGCCGAGGACGATCGCCGCGAGATAGCCGCCGGGGACCACGAAGCCCCACGGTGTCACCAGCGCGCCCAGGACCACGCCCGCCGCGATGGCGCACACGGCGGTCGGCGGGGCGAGGTAGCGCAGGTTGATGGAGCCCTCGTGGTAGCGGGCGACGACGTGGCGCCAACGGCCGTAGTTCCGGTACTGCTTGGCGAGTTCGCGCATGCTCGGGCGCGGCCGGTACGACACCTTCAGCTCGGGCGAGAACCAGATCAGCCCGCCCGCCTCGCGGATCCGGAAGTTGAGCTCCCAGTCCTGGGCGCGGATGAACTCCTCGTTGTAGCCGCCCTGTTGCTCAAGCGCCTCACGCCGGAAGACCCCGAGGTACACGGTCTCGGCCTGCTGCGCCTCGCCGCCCGTGTGGAAGGCCGCGTTGCCCACGCCGATCTTCGACGTCATCGCGGCGGCGACCGCGTGCTCCCAGTCGTTCTCGCCCTCGGCGTGCATGATGCCGCCGACGTTCTGCGCGCCGGTCTCCTCCAGGAGCCGTACGGCGGTCGCGATGTAGTTCGGCGAGAGCATGCCGTGCCCGTCGACGCGGACGACGATCGGGTGGCGGGAGGCCTTGATCGCGGCGTTCAGCGCGGCGGGCGTGCGGCCGGTCGGGTTGGGGACGGTGTGGACACGAGCGTCCTCGGCGACCAGTTCGGCGGCGATCTCGTCCGTGCGGTCCGTGGACGGACCGAGGGCGATCACGACCTCCATCTCGCCGGCGTACTCCTGCGCGAGGATCGCTTGGACGGCTCCGCGCAGATGCCGCTCCTCGTTGAGGACGGGCATGATCACGGACACGGCGGGGAGCTGCACGTCGGGCTTGGCGTTCATAGGAGGCTCACGTTACCGCGAATGGGGGACAGCGATGCGCCCCGCCGGTGGCGGTGCCCCGGGCCACAGATCGTATGGGCCTACGGTGCTCACAAATCCCACACGCAGCCCACCGTACGGCCCTCGCGGAGGTGTCCTTCCTTGCCCACGCCGCCCACGCCGCCTCGGTCCAGAGCCCAGACGCCGCGCCGCCCCCAGCAGCCGACGTCCCGTGCGCCGCGGCCGCCCGTACGGCGGAACAAGCCGCGCTGGGCCATGCGGGTGGTGACCACGCTGTCCGTGGTGATCCTCGCCTCCGCCGGCATCGGGCACTCGGTGATCACCAGCCTCGACTCCGACATCGCCCGGGTCGACCCCTTCAAGGACATGAAGAACCGTCCGCAGGCCGGCGACGGCATGAACGTGCTGCTGGTCGGCACCGACAGCCGCGACAAGATCGGCGAGGCGGAGCGGCGCAAGTACCGGCTGGGCGGCGAGCCCTGCCACTGCACCGACACGATCATGATCGTGCACATCTCGGAGGACCGGGAGCGGGCGAGCGTGGTGAGCCTGCCGCGCGACTCGTACGCCGAGACGCCCCCGCATGTCGACCAGACCACCGGCAAGCGGCACCACGGCCATCCCCTCAAGATCAACGCGGCCTACGCGGAGGGCGGGCCCCAGCTGACCGTGCGGACCGTCGAGCACATGACGCATGTGAAGATCGACCACTATCTGGAGGTCGACTTCACCAGCTTCATGAAGACCGTGGACGTCGTCGGCGGCGTGAAGATCTGCCTCGCCGAGCCCATGAAGGACATGTACACCGGGCTCGACCTGCCGGCCGGCACGCATCAGCTGAGGGGCGGTGAGGCGCTGCAGTTCGTCCGCTCCCGGCATGTCGACGGGGCCTCCGACCTCGGCCGGATGGAGCGGCAGCAGCGGTTCATGGCCGCACTGATCGACCAGGCCACGTCGTCCGGGGTGCTGCTGAACCCGATCAAGTTCCGGGACGTGACGCGGGCGGTGCTCGGGTCCGTGCGGGCCGACAAGGGCTTCGGCACGGACGAGCTGCTGGACCTCGGGCGGGCGATGCGGAACTTCTCCCCCTCCTCGTCCGAGTTCACGACCGTGCCGATCGGCGAGATGGGATACGCCGTCAAGGACGTCGGTTCCACGCTGAAATGGGACCCCGTGAAGGCGGACCGGATCTTCCAGGCCCTGCGCAAGGACAAGCCGCTGGCCCTGCAACGCCCGAAGAGCACGGCCGTCAGCGTGGAGGTGGCTCCGCAGCAGATCCGCGTCCAGGTGGAGAACGGGTCGCCCACCGCAGGGCTCGGCAAGCGCGCGGACAAGCAGCTGGCGGCGACCGGGTTCCTGACCACCCGGCAACCGGTGACGGCGCGGGAAGCCGTGAAGCGGACGGTCGTCATCTTCGACCCCCGCTGGGACCGCTCCGCGAAGACGCTGGCCGCCGCGCTGCCGGGGAGCGAGCTGCGCGCGGTCAAGGGGCAGGGGCCGATGCTGAAGGTGATCGTCGGGCCGGACTTCCGGGACGTGCGCAAGGTGCGGGCCGACGATCCGGAGCAGACGGAGTCCGGGGTGGTACGGGGGGACGAGGTGAAGTGCGGGTGAGAGCCGGGGTCAGTCCTCGAAGCCCTCGGCCGCGCCCGGTATGGCCGCGGTGTCGGATTCCGTGGCGCTGGCCTGGTCTGTCATGACCCCCACCTTATGCCGAGTCGACATGCGCGGACTTTGTGTCAGATTCGCAACAGCAGCGCCCTGATTTTCCGACGAACCTTGTAAGGGACATAGCACAACCCTGCACACTGGGGCCCATGAACGATTGGCCCGAGGCATGGTCCGACGACAACCGCGGCGGCCGGTACGGACGCGGCAGCGCGAACGCACAGCCCGAGGGCGCGCGCGTGATGCGGCAGGTCCGCCGCGGCCCGGCGGCGCCACCGCCCGGGCAGAGCGCGTACGGCGGCGGGGTCCCGCAGCAGCAGTCGTACGTCAATGGCGGCTACGACGACGCCTACGACAGCGGCTACAACACAGGCCAGGTCTACGGCTCCCCCGGCGGCGGAGGGCCGGGCGGCCCTGACGACCCGTACGACCCGCGGCCCCGGCCGAACTGGCGCCGCCGCATCAAGTGGACGGCACTCACGCTGGTGACGCTGCTGATCGTGGTGTCGATCGGCACGTACTTCTGGGCCGACTCCAAGCTCAACCGCGACGTCGACCTGTCGAAGGTGATCGACCGGCCGGAGGCGGGCGCGGGCACGAACTATCTGATCGTCGGCTCCGACAGCCGTGAGGGCCTGTCCGACGAGGAGAAGAAGAAGCTGCGCACCGGGTCCGCCGAGGGCAAGCGCACGGACTCGATGATGATCCTGCACACCGGCGACAACGGCCCGACGCTGATCTCCCTGCCGCGTGACTCGGACGTGGAGATCCCGACCTTCGTCGGCTCCGAGTCCGGCAAGACGTTCCAGGGCACGGGCCGGCATGTGAAGCTGAACGCGGCCTACGCCGAGGACGGTCCCGAACTGCTCGTACGGACCGTGGAGTTCAACACGGGCCTGCACATCGACCACTACGTCGAGATCGGCTTCGCGGGCTTCGCCAACATCGTGGACTCGGTGGGCGGCGTGGAGATCGAGATCCCCAAGGGCGGGATGAAGGACACCAAGTCCGGCGCGAACTTCGAGGCGGGCAAGCAGACCCTGAACGGCGAGCAGGCCCTGGCCTTCGTCCGCACCCGGTACGCGCTCGCGGGCAGCGACCTGGACCGTACGAAGAACCAGCAGAAGTTCCTCGCGGCCCTGGCCAACCAGACCGCGACGCCGAGCACCATCCTCAACCCCTTCAAGCTCTACCCGACGATGGGCGCGGGCCTCGACACCCTCGTCGTCGACAAGGACATGAGCCTGTTCGACCTGGCCGACATGTTCTGGGCGATGAAGGGCGTCACCGGCGGCGGCGAAGGCAAGTCCATGAACATGCCGATCTCCGGCTCCTCCGGCGGCAACCTCGTCTGGGACGAGGCCAAGGTCAAGACGCTGGTCAGCCAGCTGAAGAACGACGAGAAGGTCACCGTCTCAAGCAACTGACGGGCACGGCAAGCAGCATCAAGGGCACCCCTCGGGGTGCCCTTGAGCGCGTTCAGGCGGGCGTCACATCGTGGCGCCGGCCATCGTGCGGCAGGTCTCGGCGCAGCGGCGACACGCCTCCGCGCAGCGCATCATCTGCGGGTCGTCCGGCATGGACATACACGCCTCGGCGCACATGTCGCAGGCCTTGGCGCACATCGCGCACATCTCGGCCGACATGGGCGAGCGGCGCATCATCATGTCCGCGCACATACGGGTCGTCTCGGCGCAGTCCATGAGCGCGCGCATGATCTGCATCTGAGCCTGGCCGCCCATCTGCATGCAGGAGCTCATGGTCTCCTCGCACACGCTGTGGCACGTCATGCACGCCTCGACGCAGTCCTGCATCTGCTTGCTCATCGCGGTCATGGTGGTGGACTGCTGCTGCATGGTTCCTCCTCGGGGTGGCGGGGTCCGCGTGGACCCCGCTGGGGTGGCCCCCTCGCCCTTCCGTGGTACGCCCCTACCCGCCAGTCCGCCACGGGACGGACGCGAGTATTCCGCCATGCGTGCCGATTGCGGGCATCCCGCCCATGCCGCTTACGGTTTCCTGCCCACGCCGCCGAAGTGGGTGACGTCGGCGCTCTCGCCGTCCGCGGCGTCCGGGCGCCAGCGGGAGCAGGTGACGATGCCGGGCTCCAGGATCTCGAGGCCCTCGAAGAACCGGACGAGTTCGGCGCGGCTGCGCAGCGTCATCGGTGCCGTCCCCTCCCCGTTCCAGTAGTCCACCGCCTTGGTCATCGCCTCGCCGTCGACCTCGGTGGTGGGGTGGGAGACGGCCAGGTAGCTGCCGGACGGTACGGCGTCCAGCAGCCGGCGCACGACGGAGACGGCCTCGTCGGTGCGCATCACGAAGTTCAGGATGCCGAGCATGGTGATCGCGACGGGGCGGCTGAAGTCCAGCGTCTCGGCCGCGTCCCGCAGGATGGCCTCGGGGTCGTGAACATCGCCCTCGATGAAGACGGCGGCACCCTCCGGCGTGCTGTTGAGCAGTGCGTGGGCGTGGGCGAAGACGAGCGGGTCGTTGTCCACACAGACGATCCGGCACGACGGATCCACCCGCTGGGCGATCTCATGGGTGTTGTCGGTGGTGGGCAGCCCGGTCCCGATGTCCAGGAACTGCCGGATTCCCGCCTCCTCGGCGAGATACCGCACCGCACGCGTCAGAAACCGCCGGTCCGCGACGGCCGACCGGGGCAGCGCCGGCACGAGCGAAAGGATCCGGTCGCCGACCTCGGCGTCCACCGGGTAGTGGCCCATGCCGCCGAGCCAGTAGTTCCAGATCCGCGCCGAGTGCGACACATCGGTGCGGAATCGAGAGGAGCCAATCATGCGACCAAGTTAAGGCCGAAAACGCACCCATGGGGGCGCCTCCCGAGGTTTGGTGCGATTGGAGATGATCGGGTCATGAACGAGATCGTCCTGATGTCGGACCCGAAGGTCGCCGCCATACCCGTCACGGAGTGCGGCGAACCCCTCGTCGACGCCCGCCGCGAAGGCTCGCTGCTGGTGGACACCCGCAAACAGGACCCGTCCGCCGCCTTCGCCCACCTGCGGGAAGGCGTCCTGCAACGGCTCCTCAAGGCCCAGTCGCTGCTCCCGCACGGCCTGCGTCTGCTCTTCGTCGAGGGCTACCGCCCGCCCTCCCTCCAGCGGACGTACTTCGAGGAGTACGCCGCCGAACTCCGCGCCGCCCACCCCGACTGGCCCGCCGACCGGATCCACTCGGCGGCAAGCCGCTACGTCTCCCCACCCGAGATCGCCCCCCACAGTGCCGGCGCCGCCGTCGACGTCACCCTGGCCGAACTCTCCGGCCGCGAGCTGGACTTGGGCACGCGACTGAACGCGAGCCCCGAGGACAGCGAGGGCGCCTGTTACACCGACGCCACCAACATCAGCGAGGAGGCCAGGGCCAACCGGGAGACGCTGGGTTCCGTACTCACGGCTGCGGGGCTGGTGAACTACCCCACGGAGTGGTGGCATTGGTCCTTCGGGGACCGGTACTGGGCTTTGGCGAGCGGGGAGGCGGTGGCGCTGTACGGGCCGTTCGACATCACCAGGTGAACCCCGGGTCACATGCATGGGGAAGCCGAGGCCGGTTCACGGCCCACACTGTCGTCAAGCCACACCAAAGAGCCTTGCCATCGGGGTCCCGCTGTCCGCTGGGCGCACAAGCCCGAGGGCACCGTCGATGGCAAGCCTGGTAGAAGTGCCGGAAACTGTGCGACTTGAAGTAGTCGACGCCCGCTCCGGCCAAGGCGGGCTTCCAGATCCTGGAATACCAGTAGTACGGGTACAGCAGGCCGGTGCCAGTCACGTTGCTGAACAGCAACTCCTCAGGCCCTCACGTCTCGTACTCCTTGAGGTGCCTGCGCACGGCCAGGGCGACCACCTCGGGAAGTGGGACCTGCCTCCCTCGGTCTCCTTCCTCACGCCACTTGATGTGCCGCAGACGCATGCGGCCGTACTTCCCCGACCCCGTATCCCCATCGCAGGCGACCTGCCGGTCGACCGTCATCCCCCTGTTCCATCGCCCACGCGAACACCGACATGAGGATGTTGAAACGGAACCTCGTCGTGGATGATTTGTACCTGCACTCATGGGTCATCCATGCGACCCAATCCTCGACATCCGACGGACCGACTGTCCTGATGGCTCGTGTCCCGAAGAAGGGAGCCACGCTTCGGCTCAGCATCGTCCGGTACTGCTTGACACTGCTGTTCTCCAGTCCACGCGTGGTCGCCCACCGTTCGAAAACCACGATGAGTGGCTCACTCCCGGTCGGGACGGTCTTGGTCGGGCTCATGTTCTTCCCCCTCCAGGCACCGCCTGGCCTTACGGGTCAGGCGGTCAGCGGGCTTGCCTGGTGGCCCGTCGAGGAAACCCATCGCACGCGCTCGCCGAATACGGCCGCTGATGGTGTTCCGGCTCATCCCCCACGCTGTTGACAGCCGCGTGACCGGGCTCCGGTATCCCTGCTCCACCAGACGGACGTACGCGAGGGACATCATCGCGTAGTCAAGGTCCGTCTCAGCTCTGTCGAGCACGGCGCCTGTCTGAGCCCCGTCGATCGCATAGCCGAGTCGCGCGCGAAGCTCCTTCGTCGTCCTGCGGATCTCCGCCATGGAGATGGACCGCATGAGTTCCGCTGTGATGCCGTCCGTCCCGGCCACCTCATCGAGATCGGCGGGGGGTCGATACGAAGACTGGACGGGCCGTCCCATGGTGCGCCCAGAACGCTCACCACAGTCAGCCTCCAGCCGTGCAACTCGGCCTCATGGATGAGTCGCTCCCCATCCACCCGCCATCCCTCGGGCAGTTCGACATCTCCACGTTCATCAGTCACGCGTCGAACGTAGCGCGACACTCAGCAGCCACCAGGTGCCGGGTGGTTCCCTACATGAAACAGGGGTGGCGCCCCGACGGGCTCCACCCCTGAACACGACTCCTTACGGCAGATTGCGGGCCATGACGATCCGCTGGATCTGATTCGTCCCCTCGTACACCTGCGTGATCTTGGCGTCACGCATCATGCGCTCGACGGGGTAGTCGCGCGTGTAGCCGTAACCACCCAGGAGCTGGACCGCGTCCGTAGTGACCTCCATCGCCACATCCGAGGCGAAGCACTTGGCGGCGGCCCCGAAGAACGTCAAGTCGCCGTCGCCCCGTTCCGACTTGGCTGCCGCCGAGTACGTCAGCTGGCGGGCCGCCTCCAGCTTCATGGCCATGTCGGCCAGCATGAACTGGATGCCCTGAAACTCGGCGATCGCCTTGCCGAACTGCTTGCGCTCCTGGACGTAGCCCTTGGCGTAGTCGAGGGCGCCCTGGGCGATGCCGAGGGCCTGGGCGGCGATGGTGATGCGGGTGTGGTCGAGGGTCTTCATCGCCGTGGCGAAGCCGGTGCCCTCCTCGCCGATCATGCGGTCCGCGGGGATGCGGACGTTGTCGAGGTAGACCTCGCGGGTCGGGGAACCCTTGATGCCGAGCTTCTTCTCGGGGGCACCGAAGGAGACGCCCTCGTCGGACTTCTCGACGACGAAGGCCGAGATGCCCTTGGAGCGCTTCGTCGGGTCGGTCACCGCCATGACCGTGTAGTACTCGGACACGCCCGCGTTGGTGATCCAGCGCTTCACGCCGTTCAGCACGTAGTGGTCGCCGTCGCGGACCGCCTTGGTCTTCATGCCGGCCGCGTCCGAGCCCGCGTCGGGCTCGGAGAGGCAGTACGAGAACATTCCGTCGCCCTTGGCGAGCGGCGTCATGTACTTCTTCTTCAGGTCCTCGGAGCCGGAGAGGATCACGGGAAGCGAGCCCAGCTTGTTCACGGCGGGGATGAGGGAGGAGGACGCACAGACACGCGCCACCTCCTCGATCACGATCACCGTGGCCAGGGCGTCGGCGCCCGCGCCGCCGTACGACTCCGGTACGTGAACGGCGTGCAGGTCATTGGCGACGAGCGCCTCCAGCGCCTCCTGCGGGAAACGGGCCTCCTCGTCCACCGCTGCGGCGTACGGCGCGATCTTCGCCTCGGCCAGCGAGCGGATGGCGTCACGGAGCATGTCGTGCTCCTCGGACGGGCGGTACAGGTCGAAGTCAGCCGATCCGGCCAAGGTGTCTCACGCTCCAAAGCTGTGATGCTGGCGCTAATTACCGTTAAGTAACTCAAATTTTAGGGGCAGGCCCACGGGAGGGGTACGTGAGCTTGGCGACAGCGGGAAAACTGCCCGTCGGACCCTCCGACTATGCTCGGCCCCGCACTGCCGACGAAGACTCCTGGAGCACCCCATGGCCCTCAAGATCACCGTGATCGGCACCGGCTATCTCGGCGCCACGCATGCCGCGGCCATGGCGGAGCTCGGGTTCGAGGTGCTGGGCCTCGACGTGGTGCCCGAGAAGATCGAGATGCTCCAGCGGGGCCAGGTCCCGATGTTCGAGCCGGGCCTCGAAGAGCTGCTGCGCAAGCATGTAGCGGGCATAGAGGGGTCCTCCGGCCGGCTGCGCTTCACGATGGACTGGGCCGAGGTGGCCGCGTTCGGCGACGTCCACTTCGTGTGTGTGAACACCCCGCAGCGCCATGGCGATTACGCGGCCGACATGAGCTACGTCGACAGCGCCTTCGAGCTGCTCGCCCCGCATCTCACCGGCCCCGCCCTCGTCGTCGGCAAGTCCACCGTCCCCGTCGGCTCCGCCGAGCGCCTCGCCGCCTACCTCGCCACGCACGCGCCGGCCGGCGCGGACGCCGAGCTGGCCTGGAACCCGGAGTTCCTGCGCGAGGGCTTCGCCGTCCAGGACACCCTGCACCCCGACCGGCTCGTCGTCGGCGTACGCAGCGAGCGGGCGGAGAAGCTGCTGCGCGAGGTGTACGCCACCCCGGTCGCCGAGGGCACGCCCTTCGTCGTCACCGACTTCCCGACCGCCGAGCTGGTGAAGACCTCCGCGAACTCCTTCCTGGCGACCAAGATCTCGTTCATCAACGCCATGGCCGAGGTGTGTGAGGCCGCGGGCGGCGATGTCGCCAAGCTCGCCGAGGCGATCGGGTACGACGACCGGATCGGCAAGAAGTTCCTGCGGGCCGGGATCGGGTTCGGCGGCGGCTGTCTGCCCAAGGACATCCGGGCGTTCATGGCGCGCGCCGGTGAGCTGGGCGCCGACCAGGCGCTGACCTTCCTGCGTGAGATCGACTCCATCAACATGCGGCGCCGCGGCCAGATGGTCGAGATGACGCGGGAGGCACTCGGCGGCGGCTCCTTCCTCGGCAAGCGGGTCGCCGTGCTCGGCGCCAGCTTCAAGCCCGACTCGGACGACGTCCGTGACTCGCCCGCGCTGAACGTCGCCGGGCAGATCCACCTCCAGGGCGGCCAGGTCACGGTGTACGACCCGAAGGGCATGGCGAACGCCCGCAGGCTCTTCCCGACGCTCGGCTACGCCGACACCGCCGTCGAGGCCGTCCAGGGCGCCGATGTCGTACTCCATCTCACCGAGTGGCGCGAGTTCCGCGAGCTGGACCCGGCCGTGCTCGGCGAGGTCGCCAAGGCCCGTGTCCTGCTCGACGGGCGCAACGCCCTCGACCCGGAGCTGTGGCGCCGGGCGGGATGGTCGTACCGCGCGATGGGGCGTCCGACCGCCTGACCAAGGAATTCATGTCGGCTTCCGGGGCGGATTTCGCCCTCCCTGAAACCCTCAAACGGGGTTCGAATTCAATTCGAGCAATGTGAGGGTATTGCCATACCTTCAACCCGAATTCTTCACGGCCGAATTGCGCGTATTGACATCGGTGTCGCCCCATCTCACAGCGCACCCCCACCTGAAAGAGAGGCAGGCAACAAGCGCTTAACTGCCGCGTAGTCATGCGGAATCCACGCCACCCCCCAATGGTCCCCATTCGCTGACGGGAATGACCGGACCATGCCAGGAGTGGGTGATCATGCCCTTGTTCCGCAAGGCGCAGTGGCCGAGAGACCACCGGGACGAATTCGTCGCGGGGGCCCTCGTCGGGGCGGTGGTGATCGTGCTCGGGTATGCGTCGGGCATTGGCTCCTCCTCCGCCCCCGGCGCTGTCGAGGCCGCCGCTCCCCCATCGTCGCCGCCCGCGGCCACGGCTCCGCCGGGCGGCACGGCGCCGGCTCCCGGAGACCCCGTGCCCGGGGTTCCGGGCGCCGGGGTTCCGGTGGGCGGCGGGGTGGTGCCGGTGACCGGCGGAAGCAGCGCGCACACCGGGCACGACAGCGGCGCGGGGCACACCGGCGACGGCTCCGGACACGACCACACCACTTCGCCCGACCCCGGCACCACGCCCTCCCCCTCCCCGTCCCCGTCGGGCTCCGCGTCCACGGAGCCGCCGCAGGGTGACGACACCTGCCAGGACGGCGAGGTGCGCCTCGTGACACCCCTCCTCACCGGCCTCACCGAGCCGCTGTTCGGCCTCCTCAACGGCACGGACGAAGGCACGGGCAACGAGACGGACGACCAGACCCCCGAGCCCTCCACGTCCCCCTGTGTCGGACTCGTCGCCCCCACCGGACTGCTCGGCACCTCGGGCACCTCCACCGGACTGTTCGGCATCACCAGCGCCTCCCCGCTGCCGGAGGCCACCCCATGACCCGCACGACCCGTCGACGCGCCCTCCTCCTGCTCCTCCTCACGCCGCTCCTCTACGGCCTGTTCGGCTCCGCTCCCGCCGCCGCCCACACCGAGCTGGTCCGCTCGACCCCCAAGGACGGCGCGGAACTCACCAGGGCCCCCGACCACCTCACCCTCGTCTTCGACGAACCCGTCGACCTCGCCGACGTCCGCGCCATGACGCTCGACGGCGACCGGCTCCCCGTGGCCCGTGCGGCGCAGGGCGGCAACGACACCGTGCGGGTGTCCCTCGGCCGTCACGCGGACGGCGAACTCGCCGTCGTCTGGTCCGTCGTCGACGAGGAGGACGGCCACGCCTCCTCCGGTCGGCTCACCTTCACCGTCGGCGCGGAGAGCGCGGAGAGCACCGCAGGGCCGGCGGGGACGGCGGCGACCGCCCAGGACCGCGGCGACGAGGCCACCGCACCTTCCCCCTCGTCCCCGGTGCGGAAGAGCCTCGTCGCCGCTCGCTGGGCCGGCTATCTCTCGCTGGCCCTGTTCATCGGAGGGCTCGCCTTCGTCGCGCTGCTGTGGCCGCGCGGCGCGGACGAACCCCGGGCGCGGGCGCTGCTCACGCTGGCCTGGGCGGGCGGGCTGCTGTCGACGGTCGCGGCGATCGGACTCCAGGGCGCGTACGCCGCTTTCGGCGGCCTGGGAGACGTACTGCGCCCGGCGACGTACGCGGACGTCCTCACCACCGAGCCCGGCATCGCACTCGCCGCGCGCGGACTGCTGTGGGTGCTCGCGGCTGTGGTGCTGAGCGCGCTGCTCCAGGGCGGTGCGGACACGTCCCGCTCACCGGGCTGGCGCGTGGGCGCTCTCGCCGTGACCCTGGGCCTGCTCCGCACGACCGGGATGCGGGGCCACAACTCCGAGGGCAGCGAGCCGACTTGGGGCGCGATCGCCGGTCTCGTCCACCTCCTCGGCGCCGCCCTGTGGATCGGCGGCCTGGCGATGCTCACGCTGGCCGTACTGCCGCGCCGCGAGCCCGGCGAACTCGCGGCGGTGGTGCCCGGCTACTCACGGCTCGCGGCTGTCTCCGTCGCCGCGATCGCCGCCGCCGGGCTGGTGCTCGCCTGGCAGGTCGTGGGGTCGTACGACGCCCTGCTGCACACCTCGTACGGACAGTTGCTGCTGGTCAAGACAGCCGTGCTCGGCGCCGTCCTGGCGGCCGCCCAGTGCAGCCGCCAGTGGGTGCGCACCCGCCTCGATCTCGCCGTGCTGCTGCGCGGCGACGCCGCCACCGTGCGGCCCTTCGGTGTCTCGGTCGCGGCGGAGACGGGGCTCGTCCTCGTCGTACTCGCCGTGACGAGTCTGCTGGTCACGGCCGATCCCGGCCGCTGAACTTCCCTGGAAACCATAGGAGTTGAAGTGAAAAGTAATGATGAGACCGGTGACCGGCGGCGCAGGTCGCCGCTCGGGAACCGGTCCCTGCTCGTCGCGGGACTCGGTGCGGCCGTGGCCGCCGTCCTCAGCCTCGGGCTGCTGAGCGCGGCCTCGGGTTCCACGACGGCAGCCTCCCAGGAGGCAGCGGGCGCGGCTCAGGCGCCCGTTGCCGCCGCCGAGGCCCAGCCCGCCGCTGCCGCTGCCGACCACCAGGTCGACATCATGAGTTACAAGTACGGCGACGGGAAGCAACTCGTCGTCGAGGTCGGCCAGACCGTCCAGTGGACCAACCACGACAGCGCGCCGCACACGGTCACCACGACGAAGGCCCCGGTTTCCTTCGACTCGGGGACGCTGGAGCAGGGCGAGTCGTGGTCGTACACCTTCACCAAGGTGGGGACCTACGAGTACTACTGCGCCGTGCACCCGGACATGGTGGCGTCGGTGAAGGTGGTCGCGGCCTCCGACGGCGGCGGCTCTACGCCCACGCCCACGGCCACGCCGACATCGACCCCCACCGCCACCCCCACGGCGACGCCGACCGCCACCCCGACCACCGGGCCGACGGCCACCCCGACGGCCACGGGCGGCACCGGTGACGGCGGCGACGAGCAGTGCGCCAGCGTCCAGAACGTGCTGCTGCCGATCCTCCAGCACCTCTACTCGGCGCACCTGGAGCGGTCCCCGGGCCAGCAGGTCCAGGACGCGCTGGCGCTCGACTCGTACATCAAGATGCACACGGTCTGGGTCGAGAGCATCCTCAAGCCGGCCATCGAGGGCGGCGGCACAGTGCTCGACAGCACGCTCAGTGTGCTCCTCGCACACGTCAACTCCGCCCACCTGGAGGAGTCGCTCGGCCAGCAGGTCACCGATCTGCTCGACGTCGACAGCTACGTGAAGATGCACACCGTCTGGGCCGAGCACATGCTCACGCCCACGACGGACTTCCTCACCGCCAACTGCTGACCCTCCCCCGAAGACGGACGCCGGTCCGGCCGAGGCTCAGTCGGCCGGACCGGCGCCCGCCCCATTCTCCACAACTCCGCCATACCTCGGGAACCGCTTTCAAGGAGATCCGGGATGACGACCGTCACCCTGCCCACCGTCCCGCCCCCGCCGGAGTCGCGTGACACCGCGTCCATCCTGCCGCTGCCCGGCCGGTACACCGTGGCCCCCGGCCGCTCGCTCGTCGAACTCACCGCCTGGTACGGCCCGTTGCCCACCCGGCGTCGGCGCATCACCCTCGCCTCGGCCGCGTTGACCGTGCCCGACGATTCCGAACGCCCCGCCCTGCGCTTCGAGTTCGAGGGCATCGACCGGGCCGACGCCCTGGTCGCGCTCACCTCCGAGGACATCGAACCCCTCGACGGCGGACGACGGCTGCAGCTGACCGCCGACCTGGAGCTGCGCGGGATCCTCTTCCCCGCCCTGCTGCGTCTGCGCGTCGTGGAACGCGCCGACGACCGGCTGCTCGTCGTGGGCACCGCCCGGCTGCCGTACCGGCTGCTGCGCCGGGCGACCGGGTTCCGCCTGGGCCTGCTGCGCCCGGCCACGCGGCTGCGGCTGCTGGTCGCCGCGGAGTTCGCATGAAAACGGCACGGTGGACGGCCCTGTCCGCCGTACTCGCCCTCGTCGCCCTCCTGGTGGCTGTCCCCGGCGAGGCGTCGGCGGCCACATACCGGGTGACGATGAAGAGGTACGCCTTCGTGCCAGCGCACCTGGCCGTCCCCGCCGGATCCACGGTGACCTGGACCAACCAGGACACGGCACCGCACGACGTGAAGACCACCTCGGGCCCGGTCTCGATCCACTCCCCCATGCTGGACAAGGGCGAGAGCTGGAGCTTCACGTTCGGCACGGCGGGTTCGTACGGCTACTACTGCACCGTGCACCCGGACATGACGGCCGGGATCACGGTCCGGGCGGCGGCACCCGCCACCTCCGCGGCGCCCACGCGGACCCACACTCACCAGGAGACGAGCACGGGCGGGCAGCAGGAGGACCACTCCGAGCATGCCGAGACGGCCACGGTCAGGCCGACAGCGAGCAGCAAGGCGCCGCAATCGCCCTCCTCAACCCCGTCCACGGCCATGCCCACGACCACCGCGGCAGCCGTGCCGGCCGCCTCGCCCTCGGTGGCCGCGGCCGCTCCCCAGACGCAGCCCGCCGCCTCGGCCCGACCACTGGACCCGCTGCTCCTCCTGACCGGGATCGTCGCCGGGGTCGCCGTACTGTGCCTCCTGTTGGTGGGCTCCCGGGCGGCCGCTCCGCGCGGGAGGGACGAGACCTAGCCGTCCCGGGCGCCGAAGTCCCTCGACACCGCACCAAGGCGGACCGCCGGCAGGCCTCAGTGACGACGCGCACCACGGCTACTTCGCCCGGTACCGCCGCATCTTCACGCGCGCCCCGCACACCTGCATCGAGCACCAGCGGCGGCGCCCGCCCGGGCTGCGGTCGTAGTACGCCCAGTGGCATTCGGGCAGTTCACAGGCCTTGAGGCGCAGCCAGGTGCCCTCCGTCAGCCCCTGGGCCACGGCCGCCGTGACCCGGGAGAGCAGCGGGCCGTCGTCGGCGGGCGCGAGGGTCGCGGAGCCGTCGCGCTCGTCGACGGCGACGTACAGCGGCGCACGTGACAGCAGCTCGCCCAGCGGTGTCACCTCGCGGTGCGGCGGGTGCCCGGCGTGCGCGAGACAGGCGGCGCGCAGGGACTCGCGGAGCTCTCGTACGTCCGTCAGGTCCCGTTCCGTGATGCCGAACCGGTCCCGTACCTCGACGGTCTCCAGCCCGTCGATGCCCGATTCCAGGTCGAGGGTGTTGACCAGCGCCTCCACGAGGGCGAGCCCGCCGGGTGCGGCCGTTCTGTCATTCATGGTTGCGACGTTACCCCCTATGGGGGAGCATGGAGTAACCGCGTTACCAGTCGAGCGGCATATACAGGTAACTCCCGACAGGAGGAAGTCATGGCTCTCGCCAAACTGGGCGTCGTCGTCCTGGACTGTCCCGACCCGCGCGCACTGGCCGGTTTCTACGCCGAGGTGCTGGGCGGCACCGTGGAGGGCGAGGGCGACTGGGTGGACCTGGCCGTGCCCGGCGGCCAGTCGCTCTCCTTCCAGGCCGCCCCCGGATACGAACCGCCGAAGTGGCCGGCGGCCGATCACTCGCAGCAGTTCCACCTGGACCTGACCGTCGACGATCTGGACGCCGCCGAGCAGGGCGTGCTGGCGCTCGGCGCGCAGCCGCTGGACGCCGAGGATCGCTCGCGGGGCTGGCGTGTGTACGCGGATCCGGCGGGGCACCCGTTCTGTCTGTGCGCCTGCTGACCGAGGAGGAGTTCGTCATGGCACCCGTGGCCCGCATCCGTAACGTCGTCCTCGACTGCCCCGATCCCGTGGCACTGGCCCGTTTCTACGCCGCGATCGCGGGCGGCACCCCGCAGGAGGAGGACCCGGAGTGGGTCGTACTCCAGGTGCCCGGCGGTCCCCGGCTGGCCTTCCAGCCGTCGCCCGGCTACACGCCGCCGGAGTGGCCGCAGGCGGACCGGAACGGGCAGCAGTTCCATCTGGACTTCGACGCGGGCTCCAGCTGGGCGGACGTCGACGCGGCGCAGGAGAAGGTGCTGGCGCTGGGGGCGCGGCCGCTCGACCTGGACGACCAGGGCGGCAAGAAGGACTTCCGGGTGTTCGCCGACCCGGCGGGGCATCCGTTCTGCCTGTGCATGATCCCGGAGGGGTGATCACCCGTCCAGTTCGGCGATCTTCGCTGCCGAGGGCTCGCGGCGCAGCTGTGCGGCGCGGGCCGTGAAGTCGGCGCCGCGGAGCACTCGCTGGACGTTTCCCCAGGTCAGCAGGGTGATATCGGCCTCGGTCCAGCCTCGGTGGAGAAGCTCGGCGATGAGGCGGGGGTAGCAGGAGGCGTCGGCCAGTTCGCGTGGGTGGGCGGTGCCGACGTCGTAGGTGCCGGAGAGTCCGACGCAGTCGGGGCCCGCGAGCGCGCGCACATGATCGAGGTGGTCGGCGACGTCGCGGACGGTCGGGCCGGTCTGCTTGGCGGTCAGCGGCACCATGCACAGGCCCTTGGCCTCGCCCAGCCCGGCGAGCAGGTCGTCGGGGAGGTTGGCCGGGTGCGGGCGCAGAGCGCCGGCGGCCGAACGGGTGCACAGGACGGGGGACTTGGAGATCACGATGGCACGGCGGACGGTCTCCTCGGACGCGCCGGAGAGGTCGGCGAGGACGCCGAGCCGGTTCATCTCCCGCAGGACCTCCTCGCCGAACCGGGTCAGCCCGGCCTCGCTCGCCCAGGACACCCCGGACAGCGTGAGGACACGCAGGCCGAGGGCGCACAGGGAACGCAGGATGCCCAGCGAGTCGCCGATCGCGGCGGCTCCGGCCGGGCCGAGCAGCACAGCGACCCGACCGCATCGGAGCACATCCGTGGCCTGCCCGGCGGTACAGGCCAGCCGCAGCCCCTCGGGATGCGTACGGACCACCGTCCGCACCAGATCCAGCTGCTCCAGCGTCGCGCCCACAGCCCGGTCACCGTCCAGCCCCTCCGGCAGATGCAGCGACCAGAACAACGCCCCCACATGCCCCTCCCGCAGCCGGGGCACGTCCGTGTCGACAGCGGCCTCGCCGGTCTCCAGGTCGTAGGAGGACAGATGCCGCAGCGCCCACGGCAGCCCGCTGTACCCGTCGGCAACAGGATGTGCGGCGAGAATGGCGTGGGCGCGCTCCAGGGGGTCGGTGCCCGGCCCGGAGACAGCCGGAAAGGACTCCTCGGAGCCGGACCCCACCGAATCCCCGCCCTCGCCCGCGAACGGCTCGTCCAGCCCGTCGACGTCGGCCGTCGTGTGCACTTCGTCCTGGAGGTCTGCCATGGCGGGCTCCGTACGTCGTGATCGTCCCGGGGGGTACGGTCACCGTCGCACGGGGTCCAGGGCACTTCCTGGTGGACGGGGCGTTCGGGGGTACGGCGACCAGCTCGGGCGTGGCGATGGCCGACGGCCCTCCGTCGGCGTCCCGCATGCACGGCAGCAGCTGCGCGATCCTGCTGCCGTGCAGCCCGGCCGCGAACAGTTCCTGGATCCGGATGACCCGGTCGACAGCGGCCTCCGGATCCTCATGGTTCAACGTTACGGGCGAGCCCCGCTCCGAAGCCGGGCACCGATCAGCCGTCCAGTTCCCCGATGGTCGCGTTGGACGGCCCCCGTGTCGCCTGAAGGTCGCGGGACACGTCCTCCGCGGCGCTGAGGACTCGTACCGCGTTCTGCCAGGTCAGCTTGGCGAGGTCGGGGCGGGACCAGCCGCGGTCGAGTAGTTCCGCGATCAGGTTCGGGTAGCCGGAGACGTCGTTCAGGCCGTCGGGGGTGAAGGCCGTGCCGTCGTAGTCGCCGCCGATGCCGAGGTGGTCGATGCCGGCGACCTCGCGCATGTGGTCGAGGTGGTCGGCGACCGTGGACGCGGTGGCGACCGGGCGCGGGTGCCGTTCCTCGAAGGCACGGTGGACCTTCATCGCCTCGGGCGTGGTGGCGAGGTGGTGGAAGCCGTGCGCGCGCATGTTCTCGTCGGCGGCGGCCGTCCAGTCCACGGCCGCCTGGAGCACGAACTTCGGCACGAAGGTCACCATCGCCATGCCGCCGTTGCCCGACAGACGCCCCAGGACGTCGTCCGGGATGTTGCGCGGGTGGTCGCAGACGGCACGCGCGGACGAGTGGGAGAAGATGACCGGCGCCAGGGTCGCGTCCATCGCGTCCCGCATGGTCGTCGCCGCCACGTGCGAGAGGTCGACGAGCATGCCCTCGCGGTTCATCTCCCGCACCACCGCACGGCCGAAGGCGGACAGTCCGCCGACGCCGGGCTCGTCCGTCGCCGAGTCCGCCCAGTCCACGTTGTCGTTGTGGGTGAGGGTCATGTAGCGCACGCCGAGCGCGGACAACGCCCTTAGCGTGGCAAGGGAGTTGGCGATGGAGTGGCCGCCTTCGGCGCCCATCAGGGATGCGATACGGCCCTCCGCGCGCGCCGCCTCCATGTCGGCGGCCGTCGTCGCGGGCCGCAGGTCCTTCGGGTAACGGGCCAGCAACTGCCGTACGCAGTCGATCTGTTCCAGCGTCGCCGCGACCGGTTCGGGCTGGTCCGCGCGGACGTACACCGACCAGTACTGCGCACCGACGCCGCCCTCGCGCAGGCGCGGGATGTCGGTGTGCAGATGGGCGTTCTGGTGGGTGGCGATGTCGCGGGCGTCGAGGTCGTAGCGGACCTGTTCGCGCAGCGCCCAGGGCAGGTCGTTGTGCCCGTCGACGACGGGGAACTCGCGCAGGAGATCCCGGGCTGCTTCCAGAGAGCTCACGGCCGTCACGTCCCGAAACCGAAGCCGTTCGTGCCCTCGACCTTGCCGCGCAGGCGCCTGCCCTTCTCGGTGGCCTGGTCGTTCAGCTCCTGCTGGAACGCCCGCATCTTGCCGAGGAGTTCCTCGTCGTGGGCGGCGAGGATACGAGCCGCGAGGAGACCGGCGTTGCGCGCACCGGCGACGGAGACGGTCGCGACGGGGACACCGGCGGGCATCTGCACGATGGAGAGCAGGCTGTCCATCCCGTCCAGGTACTTCAGCGGCACCGGGACGCCGATGACCGGGAGGGGCGTGACGGAGGCGAGCATGCCGGGGAGGTGGGCGGCGCCACCCGCCCCCGCGATGATCACCTTCAACCCGCGCTCGGCGGCCTGCTCCCCGTACGTGACCATCTCGCGCGGCATCCGGTGCGCCGAGACGACGTCGACCTCGAACTCGATCTCGAACTCGTCGAGGGCCTGCGCGGCGGCCTCCATGACGGGCCAGTCGGAGTCCGACCCCATGACGATGCCAACTACGGGGCTCATTCTGTGATCGTGCCTCTCAGATAGCCGGCAGCGTGACGCGCGCGCTCCAGCACGTCGTCCAGGTCGTCGCCGTAAGTGTTGACGTGGCCCACCTTGCGGCCGGGCTTCACGTCCTTGCCATACATATGGATCTTGAGCTGGGGGTCGCGGGCCATGCAGTGCAGGTACGCGGGGTACATGTCGGGGTAGTCGCCGCCGAGCACGTTGACCATGACCGTCCACTTGGCGCGCGGACGCGGGTCGCCGAGCGGGAGGTCGAGAACGGCGCGTACGTGATTGGCGAACTGCGAGGTGATCGCGCCGTCCTGGGTCCAGTGACCGGAGTTGTGCGGGCGCATCGCGAGTTCGTTGACGAGTATGCGGCCGTCGCGGGTCTGGAACAGCTCGACGGCCAGGTGGCCGACGACGTCCAGTTCCTTGGCGATGCGCAGGGCCATCTCCTCGGCGCGCAGGGCGAGCGCCGGGTCGAGGTCGGGGGCGGGCGCGATGACCGTGTCGCAGACGCCGTCGACCTGACGGGACTCCACGACGGGGTACGCGACGGCCTGGCCGTGCGGCGACCGTACGACGTTGGCGGCCAGCTCCCGTACGAAGTCGACCTTCTCCTCGGCGAGCACGGGAACGCCGGCGCGGAACGGTTCCGCGGCCTCCTCGACGGTCCGTACGACCCACACGCCCTTGCCGTCGTAGCCGCCGCGGACGGTCTTGAGGACGACGGGAAAGCCGTCCCCCTCCGCCGCGAACGCGGCCACGTCCTGCGGATCGCCGACGATGCGGTGCCGCGGACAGGGCACGCCGATCGCATCCAAGTGCGCACGCATCACGCCCTTGTCCTGGGCGTGCTGGAGCGCGTCGGGGCCCGGGCGGACGGGGATGCCGTCCGCTTCGAGGGCCCGCAGATGCTCCGTCGGGACGTGCTCGTGATCGAAGGTGATCACGTCACAGCCGCGTGCGAAGGCGCGCAGCGTGTCCAGGTCGCGATAGTCGCCGATGACGACATCGCTGACGACCTGCGCCGCGGAATCCTGAGGGGTGTCACTGAGGAGCTTGAACCTGATGCCGAGCGGGATGCCTGCCTCGTGTGTCATACGAGCGAGCTGGCCCCCGCCGACCATGCCGACTACCGGGAACGTCACGACCCCAGGGTATCGGTCACGCCACCGCGGCCGGTTTCCGCGCCTTTCCCAGAGCTTTCCTCTGCCTTTCCCATGCATGTATGCGGCCGCACAGGCGTTTGGGCAGGCGGCTGGTTAGCATGGCTGAGTTGACGCATTCGACTGATGGGGGCCTGCACGACCATGGGACATGGTTCCTCGGGGCTTCATTCGGCCCCCCAAGCGCTACGGCAGCGCATCGACCTGCTGGTACGTGAGATCGCCAAGTTCGGTGCGGTGGGCGGCGCGGGGCTCCTGGTCAACCTCCTCGTGTTCAACCTGGTACGGCATGTCACCGACCTCCAGGTGGTCCGGGCGAGCGTCATCGCGACGGTGGTGGCCATCGCCTTCAACTACGTCGGGTTCCGCTACTTCACGTACCGCGACCGCGACAAGAGCGGCCGCACCAAGGAACTGACCCTGTTCCTGCTGTTCAGCGCGGTCGGCCTGGTCATCGAGAACGGCGTCCTCTACGCCGCCACGTACGGCTTCGACTGGGACAGCCCCCTCCAGTCCAACATCTTCAAGTTCCTCGGCATCGGCATAGCCACCCTCTTCCGCTTCTGGTCCTACCGCACCTGGGTCTTCAAGACCCTCCCGGCCCGTGAGGCCGTCTCCGACGCGGAATCGTTCCTGGCAGAACAGCGCACGGGTCCGCCGACGGAGGAACACCCAGCACCGGCGGGAGCAGGCCGCCACACCACGTAGACCAGCTGCCAAGCTGCGGGCATGCGTGCCGCCTGGGGCGGCACGGGTGGGCGCAGGCGGCACCCCGTCAGCGCCGGGCTGCGCGACCCACCCCCGGCCGGCACAAACTCCGGGCACCCAGCAAACCCAGGGCACCGCGCCCGACCACCCCCCGGCTACCGAACCGTCGGCTCCGAATCCCCCACCCGCTTCTCCGTAGCCGTACGAGACAGAAACAACCCGAACACCGGCGGCAAAGCCTGCAGCATCTCCAGCCGCCCCCCATCCGCCTCCGCCAGATCCCGCGCCACGGCCAACCCGATCCCGGTCGAGTTCCGCCCACTGATCGCCCGCTCAAAGATCCGCGCCCCAAGATCGGCAGGCACCCCCGGCCCTTCGTCCGTCACCTCGACGACCGCCTGATTCCCGGTGACCCGCGTCCGCAGCGCGACCGTACCGCCCCCATGCATCAGCGAGTTCTCGATCAACGCGGCCAGCACCTGCGCCACCGCCCCCGGCGTACCCACCGCATGCAGATGCCGCTTGCCCGAGCTGACGATCGCCCGCCCCGCACTCCGGTACGCGGGCCGCCACTCCGCGAGCTGCTGCTGAATGACCTCGTCCAGATCGAAGGTGACGGCGGAGCCGGTACGCGGGTCACGGGCGTTCGTCAGCAGCCGCTCGACGACATCCGTAAGCCGCTCCACCTGCGCGATCGCGATCGTCGCCTCCTCCTTCACCGTGTCCGGATCATCGGTAAGGGTGATCTCCTCCAGCCGCATGGACAGCGCGGTCAGCGGCGTACGGAGCTGATGCGAGGCGTCGGCGGCCAGTCGCCGTTCCGCGGTCAGCATGCGGGCGATCCGCTCGGCGGATCCGTCCAGCACGTCGGCGACCCGGTCCAGCTCCGGGACGCCGTACCGCTTGTGCCGGGGCCGCGGATCCCCGGATCCGAGCCGTTCGGCGGTCTCGGCGAGGTCGGTCAGCGGTGAGGCGAGCCGATTGGCCTGCCGTACGGCGAGCAGCACCGCGGCGATCACCGCCAGCAACGCCACGGCCGCGATGATCAGCAGCGTCCGCCAGACCTCACGGGTCACCACGGAACGGGGCTCCTGGACGGTGACCGTCTCCCCCTGCTCGCCCTTGCGCGTGGCGCTGATGGTGTCACCGGACGGCTTGGTGCCGATCTCGATGGGCTTCTCACCCGGGATCCGGACCTGCGCGTAGCGCTCCGCCGGCACCTGTTCGCGCAGCACGTCAGCCGTGACGGCCCCCGTGGCGATCAACCGGCTGTCCACGATGCTGGCCAGCCGGATTGCCTCGGAGTCCACCCGCTCCTGCGCGGTGCTGCTGATCGTCCGGGTCTCGACGATCACGAGGGAGAGGCCGAAGACGGCGATCACGACGAGCACCACGGCGAGCGTGGACTGGATCAGTCGACGGCGCATGGACCCGTACTAGTCATTGCTCAGCACTTCTCGCTGATCATTGCTCAGCACTTCCCGGACTCAGCTCTTCTCGAAGCGGAAGCCCACTCCGCGCACGGTGGCGATGTACCGCGGGTTCGCCGCGTCGTCGCCGAGCTTCTTGCGCAGCCAGGAGATGTGCATGTCGAGGGTCTTGGTCGACGACCACCAGGTGGTGTCCCAGACCTCGCGCATCAGCTGGTCGCGGGTGACGACCCGCCCGGCGTCCCGCACAAGGACCCTCAGCAGGTCGAACTCCTTGGCGGTGAGCTGGAGTTCCTCCTCGCCCATCCACGCGCGGTGCGACTCGACGTCGATGCGCACGCCGTGCGTGGCGGGCGGCTGCTGCGGCTCGGCGGCGCCGCGCCGGAGCAGAGCCCGGACCCGGGCGAGCAGTTCGGCGAGCCGGAACGGCTTGGTGACGTAGTCGTCGGCGCCCGCGTCGAGACCGACGACGGTGTCCACCTCGTCGGCGCGCGCGGTCAGGATGAGGATCGGGACGGTGTGGCCTTCGGCACGCAGCCGGCGGGCCACCTCCAGGCCGTCCATGCCGGGCAGGCCCAGGTCCAGGACGCACAGGTCGATGCCGCCCTGGATGCCGGCATCGAGCGCGGTGGGGCCGTCCTCGCGCACCTCGACCTCGTAACCTTCCCGGCGCAGGGCGCGGGCCAGCGGCTCCGAGATGGACGCGTCGTCCTCGGCGAGCAGTACACGGGTCATGAGGTGATGGTAGTCCGCGGATGACAAGAGCCGGGGTGTGATCGGAAGCCCGGATTCTTACCGCCCCATGGAGCGATTCTTACCTCGCCGCCACATCGCTACGAACCTCTGGCCGTAGGGTGCGATTCACGTAATGACCTTCGAAAGTATGCTCGCGGTTCCACCGGCGCCTGTGAACCGCGTCTCAAGTCCTTCCATATCCGCCGGTGTCCTGCCTTATGGTGAGTGAACGCCTGTAACACCGCAGGGACCTTTGGCAAGCATTTGACGCTGAAGGTCTCTTTTGTGTGTGCCCCCACCCACTCCAGGCGCGTCCCGACCAGCAAGGATCGACCATGGCGTCCAGCCTGACGAAGGACTCGGCCACCCCGGGCACCCCCGGTTCCGAGAAGACCTTCTTCGGCCACCCCCGCGGACTGGCCACTCTCTTCATGACCGAGATGTGGGAGCGGTTCTCCTACTACGGCATGAAGGCACTGCTCACCGTCTACCTGCTGTCCGGCGGCCCCGACGCCGGCAAGGACAGCATGGGCGGCGGCCTCGCCATGGACGTGGCCACCACGACGGTGATCGTCTCTGTCTACTCGGCGATGGTCTACCTCCTCGCCATGCCCGGCGGCTGGCTCGGTGACCGCGTCTGGGGTCCGCGCAAGACCGTGGCCATCGCGGCCGTCACCATCATGTCCGGCCACCTCGTGCTGGCGCTGCCCGGCGGCCAGGCGCCGTTCTTCGCGGGCCTCGCGCTGGTGGCAGCCGGTTCCGGTCTGCTCAAGGCCAACATCTCCACGATGGTGGGCCATCTGTACGACGGCCCCGAGGACCCGCGCCGCGACGGCGGCTTCACGATCTTCTACATGGGCATCAACGCCGGTGCCTTCTTCGCCCCGCTGGCCATCGGCACCGTCGGCCAGGAGGTCAACTGGCACCTCGGCTTCGGCATGGCCGCGGTCGGCATGGCGATCGGTCTGGCCGCGTTCCTGCTCGGCACGCGCAATCTGAGCCCGCAGAGCAGCGTCGTCCCGAAGCCGCTGGCGGCCGAGGAGCGCGCGGCCTGGCTGCGCAAGGGTCTGATCTGGGTGATCGTCGCGGCCGTGTTCTACGGCGTGGTCGGCTTCACCGGTCACTTCACCCTGAACTGGGCGATGATCCCGCTCACGATCATCGGTCTCATCGTCCCGGCGGGCGTGCTGCTGCGCATCAAGCGGGACAAGGACCTCTCGACGAACGAGCAGTCGAAGATGACCGCCTACATCTGGTTCTTCGTCGCCGCCGCCGTGTTCTGGATGATCTACGACCAGGGCGCGTCCACCGTCCAGGCGTTCGGTGAGGGCAAGGCGTCCGGCTCGATGCTGGGCTTCGACTTCCCGTCCTCCTGGTACCAGTCGCTGAACCCGCTGTTCATCATGGCGCTGGCCCCGGTCTTCGCCTTCGTCTGGGTGTGGCTGAACCGCAACGGCAAGGAGCCCAGCACCATCGTGAAGTTCGCGATGGGCCTGGTCCTGATCGGCGTCTCGTTCTTCTTCTTCCTCATCCCGCTCGGCATGGCGGCGAACGGCACCGCGGTCAGCCCGATGTGGCTCGTGGGCATCTACTTCATCCAGACCGTCGGTGAGCTGTGCCTGTCGCCGGTCGGCCTGTCGGTGACGACGAAGATGGCCCCGGCCAAGTACGCCAGCCAGATGATGGGCGTCTGGTTCCTCGCGGTCACCGCGGGCGACTCCATCACCAGCCTCCTCTCCAACCCGGCCATCGCCAGCGTCGACCTGAGCGGCAAGGGCGCCGTCTTCGGCGAGGCAGCCCTCGCGGTCCTCGCCGGATTCGCGGTGTGGATGTACCGCCGGAGGGTCAAGACCCTGATGGGCGACGTGCACTGACGCAGGCCCCATACATACGGCGAGGGCCCCTTGCTTCACCTATCGAGATTCGATAGATTCCCATCGTAGATCGATGGGAGGAGGGGTCGTGGGAACGCTGACCGTGCGCGCGCTGCGCGCCGTGCTCGTGGTGGTGCTCACCGGCACCGTGTTCGTACAGGCACTGATGGTGTGGGCGCTGGTCAGCGGGAGTGACCCGGAGGACGGGTCGCTCCCGCTGACCCCGCTGCGCGTGATCACGATCCTGGGCATCGGGACGGCCCAGGTCGCCCTGGTCTGCGTATGGCGACTGGTGACGATGGTGCGACGCGGAACCGTGTTCTCCCACGCCGCCTTCCGGTACGTGGACATCATCATCGGCGCGATCGTGGCGGCCGCTCTCGTGTGGTTCGCGGTCACGGCCATCAATGCGCCGGGCCAGCGGGAGGATCCGGGCGTCACCGTCATCATGGGCGGAGTGGGCGTGGCCGTCCTGGGAGTCGCGCTCATCGTGCTCGTGCTGCGGATGCTGCTCGCCCAGGCCGTCGCGCGCGATGTCGAAGCGGCGCAGATGCAGGCCGAGTTGGACGAGGTGATCTGATGCCGATCGCCGTCGACATCGACGTGATGCTGGCCAGGCGGAAGATGTCCGTGGGCGAACTCGCGGACCGCGTAGGGATCACGCCCGCCAACCTGGCGGTACTCAAGAACGGCCGCGCCAAGGCGGTGCGCTTCGCGACGCTCGCCGCGCTCTGCGAGGTGCTCAAGTGCCAGCCGGGCGACCTGCTTCGCTGGGAGGCCGAGGACACCGCGGGCGAATGAACCGCGGAGTTCAGGCGCCGGTCAGAGATGGAGGACCGGCTTGACGGCCTCGCCTGAGGCGGCGACTGCGGCGGCGTCGTTGATCCGGCTGAAGGGGAACGCGGTGACCAGGCGCTCCACCGGAAGGCGGCCGGCCGCGTGGAGGCCGATGAGATCAGGGATCAAGACGTGGGGAACGGACGCTCCTTCGACGATCCCGACAATCCGCTTGCTGCTGTTGACGATGTCGACGACATCGACCGACGCCTCCTGCCCGAAGGGTGCACCCACTACGGCGATGACGGCGCCGATGGCGGCGGCGTCGATGGCCTGGCGGAAGGCCAGCACATTGCCGCTGCTCTCCAGCACATAGCCCGCTCCGCCTCCGGTGAGTTCCCGGATGGCCGCCACCGGATCGTCGGTGGCGCCGGCGTCGATCGTGTCCGTGGCACCCAGTTCGGTGGCCAGCGCCAGTCGGCCGGGGTTCACATCGACGGCGATCACCCGCTCGGCCTGAGTGAGACTCGCGGCCATGACGGCAGCGAGGCCGACCGCCCCAGTGCCGAAGACGACGACCGAACCCCCCGGTGTCGGCCGCAGGACATTCAGCACCGCCCCGGCCCCGGTTTGGATACCGCACCCGAGCGGGGCGAGCGTAGCCAGCGGCACGTCATCGGGCACCTTGATCGCGTTGCGCTCTGTGACAAGGGCATGGGTCGCGAAGGACGACTGACCGAAGAAGTGCCCATGCCGCGGCGTATCCCGGTGCCACAGAGTGGGGCTGCCGTCCGGACGGGCACCGGTAGCGAAGTTGAGCGGCAGGAAATGGACACACTGACTGGGCAGACCCATACGGCAGCGAGCGCAGGCGCCGCATGAGGCGAAGGTGAGGACCACCCGGTCGCCGTGGTGGAGCGAGGTGACGCCCGCTCCGACCGCCTCCACCACGCCGACGCCCTCATGCCCCAGGACACCGGGAGGAGGGAACGGGGTGTCACCATCGCGAGCAGCGATGTCGGCGTGACAGATGCCAACCGCCTCGACGCGCACCAGCACCTCGCCCGCGCGCGGGTCGTCGATCAGCACATCCGCGACCTCGAAGTCGGCCCCCGGCTCCCAAACGACGGCGGCTGTTGTCTGCTTGCGCATGGCGGCTCCTTCCGTACGCCAGTTGCAGGGTCGTGAAATCGGGTCGTAGCTTCCGACCCGACGGGACAGACGAGGTCCCGGAGAAGAGTTTTCCGACGCCGGCCGAGCCGGGCACACGGCCCCGGCGCTCAGCGTCAACTGCCGGACGAGGTTCTCAATTGTACCAATCTGTCCACCCTCGGAAGGTGCGAGGAGCGCGGCCACCGTCGGCGCCCACCGGCATATGCCAGAAAGCCCGGGAGAGGCGGACGGACGCGCACACGGCGATCAGGCCGTCGTACGACATCAGTCGCCCGCCTCTGCCCGTGGCCGGCTGCGAGACCTGCCGGCACCTCGCGGAGCGGAGTGGTCCCTTACCGCAGACGCCTCCGCGGCATGAACGTGAACACCGCACCGCCCAGCAGTACAGCCGTCCCCGCCACCAAGCCCAGCGCCTTGAGGGTGCTGTGGTCGTCGGAACCGGTGGCCGCCAGGCCACCATCCGTCGACGACGAACCGCCGCCGGAGGCCGAACCGCCGGCGGAGCCGGAGCCGCCGCCCGAGGCACCGCTCGCCTGCTCGGTCGTGTCCAGGGTGAGGGAGACCTCCGACTTGGTCGGTGTGCAGGTCGTCGTCGTGCCCAGGGCCTCGACCGTCAGGACGCCCGGTGACAGCGTCGTCTCACCGCTCGCGCCCGGCTTGTACGTGCCGGTGAGGTCCGGGATCTCGATCGGGTCGCCGGACTTGATGGGCTCGGAGTTGGTGGGGCCCTCGACGTGGACCGTGCCACTGTCGGCGCCGCCCAGGGCCACCTCCATCGACGGCTTGACCGAGTCCGCCGGGATATCGGCGGGACTGTCCATCACCGACTTCTTGAACTGCACGGTGAGGTCGAAACTGCCGCCGTTCTTCTTGGCGTTGATCTGGACCGGCGAGGTGGCTTCCTTGTCCCCGATCGGCGTCTTGCACTGGTACGGGACCTGGACCTCCTTGCCGGTGAACTCGGTCTGGCCGCCGCCTCCCCCGCTGTCGCCTCCGCCCGTGCTGGAGCCGCCGGTGTCGGAACCGCCGGCCGAACCACCCCCGGCGTCACCGCCCGTCTCACTCTCACTCGGCGACGGGGTTCCCGTCGGCAGACCGGTCGGCAGCGTCGGCAGCCCCGTCGGCAACCCACCCGTCGTACCGCCCGAACTCCCGCCCCCGTCCGTCACCTTGATGGTCGCGGCCTTCTCCACCGCCTCCTTGGGCGAGCACTTGGTGTCCGTGGAGATCGGCTTGTTGACGTTGATGTTGTACGCGTCCGGCGTCAGCGTCACGTCACCCGCCGCCGTGAGCTTCAGCTTGCCCTTCATGTCGGACAGCTTCATGTCGCTGTTCTTGGGGATCGGCGGATTGGTCCGCGTACCCTGCATCGCGATGTCCCCGGTCTGGGCGCCGGCCGCCTTGAGGGTCCCGGTCGGCTGGACGGTGTCCTTCTCCAGGTCGAGGATGTCGGGGTTCTTGGAGGCGGCCTGGACGAACTTCCAGGTGATCTCGACCTCGTCACCCACCTTGGCCTCGGCGGGCGCGGTGATCTCCACCTTGGTGGTGCCCTGGACCGGCGGCAGCCCCGAGATGGCCGGCGGGATGCACTCGGTCGCGTAGGACACCTCGGCGGCCTGCGCGGGCGTCGCGGCGACGCCGATCAGGATGCCCGCGCCGCACAGCATCATGGCGACGCCCGCCGCACCCGTTCTGCGGCCACGGGCCGGTGTGACTCTCCTCGGCTTGCTCACGTCTGTCCCTTCCTGGTGGGAGTCGTAGGACTCGTCGGGCTGTCGTCGTGCGGTGCGGAGAGCGGACCGGCCGTGCCCGGATCGGAGTCCGGGGTGAACCACGGCAGGGTGGTGGTCGAGGTGGCAGGGGAGGGTACGTCTTCCGAAGGGTTCAACTTCGGGAGGCGGAGGGTCAGTTCGGGCATACGGAGCCTCGCGCGGCCGGTGCTGCGACGCGGCCGTACCCGGTCCACCACCGCCATCCCGACGCGGAACACCGCCGCCGGTACGACCAGGCAGACCAGGACCCAGAACAGGGTCACGCCCCAGGGGCGGCCCACGCCCCAGGGCTGCTCGGCAAGGACCTTCCCGCCGTACTTCAGCGACACGGTGTAGTCGCCGTGCGCGCCGCCGGACAGCTCGACCGGCAGCTCGATACGGGCCTTCCGGCCGGGCTCGACGGTGCCGCGCCACTGCTGGTCCTGCCACTCGGGCGCGAACACGCCGTGTGCGGTGCCGACTTGGAAGACCGGGTTCTTGATGGTGGACGTGCCGACGTTGCCGACGGTGAAGACGAGCGTGCGCGTGGGCGCCGCCCCGAACCAGGTGAGCAGCCCGCTGGACCCGTCGAGCCGCGTATCCGTCAGCACCGACAACCGCCCTCCGGCCGCCTCCGCGGGCAACGGCTCCACCGCATGCCCGGCGACCTGGAAGATGGCGTCGGCCTCCGCCTTCGCCCCGGTCACGGTGGCGACATGCACCACGCACGGGCACGGCACGGGCGGCTCCGCGACCGGCAGCTTCCGCTCGAACCGCCCCTCACCGTCCGTCGTCACCGCCCTCCCGTCCGCGTTGGCACAGGAGTTGGTCCCGCCGACGACGCCCCGGGACGGCACGGACTGCCCGCAGATCAGAATCATCAGCAGCGCCCGCTCCCGCCAGCCGCTCCCGGTGACGGTGATCGAACCCCCGGTCCCCGCCTGCGACTTGGACAGCTTGACTGCGGGCTTCTCCGCCGCTGCCGCGGGTGACACCAAGGGCGCCAGCAACAGCGCGAGCACCGCGACCAGCACCGCGACCAGCACCGGAAACCGCACCTTGCCCCTCACGTCACCGCTCCCGTCAACTCGACTTCCGTACGCGGCGATTCGGACACGTCACCGTCTTCGGCCGTACGGCGCCGCCGACGTCGTACGACTGCCAGCGCGGCGCCTGCCACTCCAGCAGCCGATCCCCCTGCCACCGCGCCCCACGGCACGCACCACACCGACGCCCCCGCCTCGTCCCGCGCCCCGCCCGCCGCCGTCACCGTCAGCCGCACGTCCACCGAGTCGAGGGCGGGGCGGTCGGGCCAGGGCTCGGTGAGTTCGATGCGGCGGCCGGGGGCCAGTTCGACGGGGAGGGTGCGCGGGGCGCGGTCGAGGACGCGGCGGCCGAAGAGGCCGTCGGCGCGGACGGCGAGCGTCGGCACGAGGACGGTCGTACCGCGATTGACCAGCTCGTACGAGATGCCGTCGGCGCCCACCGCCACGTGCTCGACGGTCAGCGCGGAGAGCTTGGGCCCGACGGCCCGCAGCCGCAGCGCCACCGTCCTGGACCCCCCGTCGCCGTCCCGCGCGACGATCGAGCCCGCGAGATCGCCGGGCGCGGCCCCCGTGGGAACGCTCACCGTGAAGGGAACGTCGGCGCGGGTACGAGCGGGCACCCGCACCGACCCTTCGGCGAAAGCGACCGCGACCCCGGTCCCCCGCAGCCGCACGGTGACCGGCTCCCCGCTCCGGTTGATCACGGACACCGTGTCCTGCAGAACCGCCCCGGGCGCGCCCTCGGCGTAGAAGGACGGCCGCCCACCGCCGGAGGGCGCGAGGGACCAGTCATCGGCGGAGGAGGCAGCGGACGCGGCGGGCGCGGCACCCGACAGCACCAGCAGGGCCAGCATCAGGACACGGAAGGCGGACGACATCGGCGGCTCCAGCAGTCGTACGACACAGACGGCGGCGGTTCAGCGTGCCGTCTGATTCCTCCGTGTCAGCCACAGGACACCGGCCGCCCCGGCCAGCAGCACTGTGCCGCCGAGGGTGCCGAGGGCGATGGCCGAGTCCTCGGGGCCGGTCTGCGGGAGTTCGGAGCCCGTGTCCGAGCCGGAGCCGGACTGGGTGGAGCCGGAGGCGCCCGCGGCGGCCGTGACGTCGAGGGTCAGGGAGGGGCCGGGGCTGTTGGACGGCGTGCAGGTCGTCGTCGTACCGAGCGCCTTGATGGTGAGGATGCCTGCCGTGAAGGTGACCTTGCCGGTCTTCTTCGGGGTGTAGGTGCCCGTCAAGTCACTGATTTTGATCGGGGTGTCGGCGGGGATGGCTTCCTGGTTGGCGGGCCCGGTGACATTCATCGTGCCGCTGTCGGCACCGCCCAGCTTGATGGTGGCGCTCGGGTTCATCGCGCCCTTGCCCAGTTCGACCGGGCTGGACGAGACACCCTTCTGCCACGACATCGTGATCTTGTAGCCGCTGCCGCTCTCGACGCCCTTGATGTCGATCGGCGAGACGGCACTCTTGTCCCCGATCGGCGTCTTGCACTGGTAGTTCACGTCCACGACCTCGGCCCGGGCTGCGGGGGCGGCCATCAGCACCGCCGAGCCGGCCAGGGCCGCGACGGACGCGAGCGCGGCGGTTCGTTTCCGGTACGACACGATTCCGCTCCCTCTCAAGTTCCTGACGGCACATCAGATCGAGCCGTCAAGGTACGCCCGCCCATGAAAGGAGGGAAGACAAAGGAGGTGTTGGAAATGTGCCGAAGCAAGAGCGCCCCCGAAGGGGCGCGGGGAACTGCGCGACAAGCCACGAACAACCCGCAGCCACAAGACAACCGAAGCCCTACGGCGCTTAGGCGGGCGCCCCCAACTCGGCCCAGACGGTCTTACCCGCGACGCCCGGAGTCCGTACGACCCCCCAGTCCAGACAAAGCCGCTGCACGATGAACATCCCATGCCCACCCGGCCGCCCGGCCCGATGCGGCGTCCGAGGCGACGGCTGCCCCGCCCCCCGATCCGACACCTCGACCCGGATCACCTTGTTGTCACAGGCGATCCACAACTCGTCCGGCCCTTCGGCGTGCAGACACGCATTGGTGACCAACTCGGAAACGACCAGCAGAACGTCCTCCGCGGCGGCCCGCTGGTCGGCAGTCGCGGCCGGCATCCAGCCCCACGCATACAACGCCTGCCGAGTGAAGTCACGCGCCAGCGGAACAACCCCACTCTCCCCGCCGAAGCTCAGCCGACGGACCTGGCGCCCGGCAGACGGCACGGACGCACCGTCCTCGGGCCCCCCGGAATCGCCGGAGGCGTGGGGCCGGGTGGTGCTCATCAGCGCTTCACCTCACCGATTCACCAGTTCACGATTCAAAAGTCACTACACGGTCAGTACGGCTGTACGGGCAGTACGCGGTTCTCCTGCCCTGCCGGACCGGGGGAACACCCCCGTCTTCAGCCACAGCGGCGGTACGGAGGGTGCGACGCCCGGAAACCGCCGGTCCCGAAGGGGCGGGCGGGGCGCTCATACCGGCCGATTCAGCCGGTCGGGTCGGCCAGAGCCGCCTCGAGCGAGTCATGCACGGTGAAGACCGCTTCGGCCCCCGTGATTTCGAACACACGCGCCACCACGGGCAGCATCCCGGCGAGATGTACGCCGCCTCCGGCGGCCTCCGCCTTGAGCCGAGCGCCGAGGAGCACATTGAGCCCGGTCGAGTCGCAGAACTCCAGACGCGAGCAGTCGACGACCAGCCTGCTGAATCCTTTGGCCAGACACTCTTCGAGTGGCTCACGCAACAAATCGGCGGTGTGGTGATCCAGCTCACCCGCCGGGGTCACGACGGCACTGGGGCCCTCTTCCCTGACCTCCACCAAAAGCCGGCCAGACTGTGCGCTGCCGACCGTGCCGCGGTCCATGCCGTCTCTCTCTCCCGACGTCGTGACTGCTGACTGACGCCCTCGAACACTACGCCTTCCCTACGACCTCCGACACCCGAACATCCGCCCAGAATCGGACATTTCCCCACAGAACGCACTTGCGGGAGGCTCGGTAAACCGGGTAGGGCTAGTAGGGACACGAAATCAAACACGGCCGGCTTTGGAGGCGCCGCACACCGCAGTGCACGCACAGGCTTCGGCAGCCATATGCCGAGAACGATGGAGGACATCATGTCACCCCGGCTCGACGCATCGCATACCCATACAGCGACGTCGACATCCCCCCCGGAACATCTGGATCCCATCGCGGACGCGGACGTACCCCCAGAGCAGGACGACCTGCTCGCCGGTCTTCCGGACATCCCCCCGTACGACGAGGTGGGGCCGGTGGACGCGCGGGCCCTGTCCAAGACCCTCTTCGAGCGGCTGGAGTCGCTGGAGGAAGGCACGCACGAATACTCGTACGTCCGTAACACGCTCGTCGAACTCAACCTCGCGCTGGTCAAGTTCGCCGCCTCCCGCTTTCGCTCCCGCAGCGAGCCGATGGAGGACATCATCCAGGTCGGCACCATCGGCCTGATCAAGGCGATCGACCGCTTCGAGCTGAGCCGCGGTGTGGAGTTCCCCACCTTCGCGATGCCGACCATCGTCGGCGAGATCAAGCGCTTCTTCCGCGACACCTCCTGGTCCGTGCGCGTACCGCGCCGACTGCAGGAACTCCGGCTCGACCTGGCCAAGGCCGGTGACGAGCTGGCCCAGAAGTTCGACCGCGCCCCCACGGTCGGGGAACTCGCGGAGCGGCTCGGTCTGTCGAAGGACGAGGTCGTCGAGGGCATGGCGGCGTCCAACGCCTACACCGCCAGCTCGCTCGACGCCCAGCCGGAGGAGGACGACGCCGAGGGCGCGCTCGCCGACCGGATCGGCTACGAGGACCACGGGCTCGAAGGCATCGAGTACGTCGAGTCGTTGAAGCCGCTGATCGCCGAACTGCCGTCCCGGGACCGGAAGATCCTGTCGCTGCGCTTCGTCGCGGGCATGACCCAGTCGGAGATCGGCGAAGAGCTGGGGATCTCGCAGATGCATGTGTCACGGCTGCTGTCGCGGACGCTGGTGCGGCTGCGGAAGGGGCTGACGGTCGAGGAGTGACCGAGTCGTAGAGGTGAGAGCGCGGTCCGGCCCAACTGGCCCGGGCCGCTTCTCATTTCGGTTGCTGATCGGTTGCTGATTTCGGTTACCCGGAGATACGTCTTTCCCCAAAGGTCTCCCTCCATCACTATGGGCACCCCAAACTGGCCGGTACGTCAGGACGGGAGGCGAGGAGGGGCCGGCGATGGCGCAGGGCGACACAGGGAACGGCGTGCACTCCGGGGCGTCCGACGCGCGGCTGACCGAGCTGCTGCGCGCCGACACCCCGACCGCGTACCCGGCGCTGCAGGAACTGCGCGAACGCCACCGCCCTGCCGTCCTCGCCTACGCCCGCCTCTGCACGACCAGCGAGTCGACGGCACGGCAACTCGCCGCCCAGGCCTTCACCCTCGCCGCCCGCGAGACGGCACGCGGCACCGACCCGAGCGTGCCCTGGCGGCACCGGCTCCTGCTGCTGGCCGGACAGGTCGCCGCGTCGTGGGCCAGGGACGAGCGGGCGGCGGGAGTGGAGGCGGGCCTGCTGCTGGTGCTGAACACGGCAGCACCGGTCCCCTCGATGCTCCCGGCGTTCCAGACGCTCCCCTCCCGCACGCAGGGCCTGATCTGGTACGCGGTGGTGGAGCGCGAACCCGACGAGCGCACCGCCGCGCTGCTCGGCCTGACCCGCGCCGACGTGACCTACGGCACGGCCCCCGCCCTCCAGCAGCTCGCCCAGGCCTGTCTGCGCAGCCGCCTCGCCGCCTCGGAGGACCCGCGCTGCGCGGACTTCCGCCGCCTCATCGAGGAGGCGGTACGGCCGGACAGCCCACGCGACAGCGCCGACCTGCATGCCCACATGGCCCACTGTCCGCACTGCACGGCCGCGTTCGAGGAACTGTCGGCGCTGCGTGACTCCCCGCGCACGGCGCTGGCGGAGGGGCTGCTGCCGTGGGCGGGGACGGCGTACGTCCTCAGCGACACGAGCGAGCCGAGGAGCAACAGCCGTACGGCTACGGGTACTTGGCCGCAGTCCCGCCGCTTCGCGCTTGCCTCGGCCGTGCTGGGCGTGGCCCTGGTGCCGCTGTTGGTCTACCTGTTGTCGCCGGACGGGTCGTCGTCCGTGGGCGCGGCGGGCTCGGTCACCACACCGCCGGGTGCGCCGCCGGTGACGGTCACGGCGACGGTCCCGGTGAGCCCGTCTCCTTCCCCTTCGGCGACCTCCAAGTCACCGTCCCGGTCCCCATCGCCCTCCGCCTCGCCGAGTTCGAAGCCGCCGAAGTCGCCTTCGCCCTCACCGACGTATGAGCCGCCGGGTGGGACGTATGCCCAAGTGGTGAACTCGGCGTCGGGGCTGTGCCTGGACATCCGCGACGGGGAGATGGAGCAGGGCAAGGATGTCATCACGGCACCGTGCGGTGAGTCCTCTACGCAGCGGTGGCGGGTGGACGCGGGACGGGGTGTCGTCCAGTCGTCCGCCGACCCCGACTACTGCCTGGACAGCCGGGGTGCCACCGACAAGGGCGTGGGCATCTGGGAGTGCGCGTCCGTGGACGGGAGCAACGGGCAGAACCTGAAGTTCGCGGTGGGCGGTGACGGGGTGATCCGTCCGGCGATCGCTGTCGAGACGGCGGTGACGCCGGTTGGCGGCGGGGGTGTGGGGCTGGTGGCGGTGAGCGGGGGTGCGGAGCAGCGGTGGCGGGCGGGGGCGCGGTGAACGGTTCTCAGACCAGCCGCTCGCCCCGGCGCCAGACGCCGGAGACCAGCGGTACGCCCGGCCGGTAGGCCAGGTGGACGTGGCTCGGGGCGTCGAGGAGGGTGAGGTCGGCCCGGGCGCCCGGGGTCAGGTGGCCGATGTCGTCGCGGCGGAGGGCTGCCGCGCCGCCTGCCGTGGCCGACCAGACCGCCTCGTCCGGTGTCATCCCCATGTCCCGTACCGCGAGGGCGATGCAGAAGGGGACGGATGAGGTGAAGGACGAGCCCGGGTTGCAGTCGGTGGAGAGGGCGACGGTGACGCCCGCGTCCAGGAGGCGGCGGGCGTTCGGCCACTCGGCGCGGGTGGAGAACTCGGCGCCGGGGAGGAGCGTGGCGACGGTGGCGCTGTTCGCGAGGGCGTCGACGTCCGCGTCCGTGAGGTGGGTGCAGTGGTCGGCGCTGGCGGCGTCGAGTTCTACCGCGAGTTGGACGCCGGGGCCGTAGGAGAGTTGGTTGGCGTGGACGCGCGGGTGCAGGCCCTTCGCCTTGCCGGCCGTGAGGATCGTGCGGGCCTGGTCGCCGTCGAAGGCACCCTTCTCGCAGAAGACGTCGATCCAACGGGCGTACGGGGAACAGGCGTCGAGCATCTCGCCGGTGACCAGGGCTACGTACGCGGCGGGGTCGTCGGCGTAGTCGGGGGACACGATGTGCGCGCCCATGTACGTGACCTCGTCCGTGTGCCGGGACGCGAGGCGCAGGGCGCGGGACTCGTCCTCGACGGTGAGGCCGTAGCCGGACTTGGTCTCGAAGGTCGTGGTGCCCTGGCTGAGGGCCTCGGCGAGGTAACGGGTGAGATTGCGCTCCAGTTCCACGTCGCTCGCCGCGCGCGTCGCGGCGACGGTCGTACGGATGCCGCCCGCGCTGTAGGACCGGCCGGACATCCGGGCGTTGAACTCGGCGGTCCGGTCGCCCGCGAAGACGAGGTGGGAGTGGGAGTCGACGAAGCCGGGGAGGACGGCCCGGCCGCCGGCGTCGACTCGATTGTCAGTGGCGGGTGCTTTGCTTGATTCACCGGTCCACGCGATGCGGTCGCCGTCGATGACGACGGCCGCGTCCTGGATCAGACCGAGGGGAGATCTGTCACCGAGGGAGGGGTTGTTGGTGACCAGCGTGGCGATGTTGGTGATGGCGGTGCTGCTGCTCATGGCGTCCTCGTGGGTGCTGGGTTCGGCGGCCGTCAGGCGCGCAGGGCATCGACTGCCCGCGCGAGAGCTTGTGGCACATCGGATACGAGGACGTGCGCCCCGTCTCGTACGACATGCCGCCCGCCGACGATCGTGTGCCGTACGTCCGCTGCCGTCGCGGCGAATACGGCCGTCTCGGCGCCGAGCCTGGGCAGCGGCCCCGCAGTTCTGACCGAGTCGAGGGCGATCGTCGTGAGGTCGGCGAGAGCGCCCGTCTCGATGGTGCCCGCGTCGCCCCAGCCGAGGGCCGCGTGGCCGTCGGCGGAGGCGGCGCGCAGCAGGGCGGCGGCCGTCCAGTGACCGCGGGTGCGGGAGCGCAGCCGCTCGTTCAGCTCCATCGCGCGTGCCTCTTCGAGCAGGTCGATGACGGCATGGCTGTCGGAGCCGAGGGAGAGTGGGGAGCCGGCTTTCTGCAGGGCGACGGCGGGCCCGATGCCGTCGGCCAGGTCCCGCTCGGTGGTCGGGCACATACAGGTGCCGGTGGTGCCGGCGCCCAGGAGCCGGATGTCCTCGTCGGTGAGGTGGGTGTTGTGCACGCCGGTGGTGCGCGGCCCGAGGACCCCGTGCTCGGCGAGGAGCTGGGTGGGCGTGCACCCGTGGGCCTGACGGCAGGCGTCGTTCTCGGCGGTCTGCTCGGACAGGTGCACATGGAGCGGGGCCCGCCGCTCCTGAGCCCACCGCGCCACGGTCGCCAACTGGTCGGCGGGCACGGCCCGTACGGAGTGAATCGCCGCACCGATCCGCGCGTGATCCCGTTCCTTGAGAACTGAACAGCGTTCTGCCCAGGCGTCCGCGCTGCCGTCGGAGAAGCGGAGCTGGTGGGTGTTGGGCGGCTGTCCGAAGCCGGAGGAAAGGTAGGCGGTGTCGAGGAGGGTGATCCGGATACCGGCGTCGGCGGCTGCCGCGATGAGGGCTTCGCCCATGGCGTTGGGGTCGGCGTAGGGGGTGCCGCCGGGGGCGTGGTGCACGTAGTGGAACTCACCGACGGACGTGATGCCGGCGAGAGCCATCTCGGCGTACACGGCACGGGCCAGCGCGTGGTAACTGTCCGGGGTCAGCCGGTCGGCGAACGAGTACATGACCTCGCGCCAGGTCCAGAAGGTGCCGGAGCCGACCTGGACGGTGCCGCGCAGGGCACGGTGGAAGGCGTGACTGTGGGCGTTGGCGAGCCCGGGGAGGGTGAGTCCGCGGAGGATGTCGGCGCCGGGGGGCGGGGTGTCGACGCCCTGGCGGACGGCGGTGATCCGACCCTCGCTGATGTCGATCGCGACGCCCGGCTCGACGTGGGTGTCGAGCCAGGCGTGCTCCAGCCAGTAGGTCTTCGGTGTCACCTGCGGGCCAGCCCTTCCAGTACGTCGGCGAGTGCGGTCACCCCGGCCACGCAGTCGTCCTCGGCCGCGAACTCGGCCGGGGAGTGCGAGACGCCCGTGGGGTTGCGCACGAACAGCATGGCGGTCGGGATGGTCCCGGAGAGGATCCCGGCGTCGTGTCCGGCCCCGGTACCCAGCACGGGCACCTTCAAGTCGGTGTCCTTGCCGAGGAGGCGGCCGAGTTCGTCGCGCAGGGCGTGGTCGAACTCGACGACGGGCGTGAAGGACTCCCGTACGACGTCGAGGTCGATGCCGTGCGCGTCGGCGTACTCGCGGGCCGCCTTCTCGACGCCGCCGACCACCGCGTCCAGGCTCTCCTGGTCGGCGGCACGGGAGTCGAGCCAGCCACGCACCAACGAGGGAATCGCATTCACCCCGTTCGGTTCGACCACGATCTTGCCGAAGGTGGCGACCGCACCGGCGAGTTGAGCCTCCCTGCGGGCGGCCAGCACGGTCTCGGCGTACGACAGCATGGGGTCACGCCGGTCCGCCAGCCGCGTGGTTCCGGCATGGTTGGCCTCACCCCGGAAGTCGAACCGCCACCGCCCGTGCGGCCAGATGGCACTGGCGATGCCGACCCGATCGCCGCTGAGGTCCAGCGCCCGCCCCTGCTCGACATGCAGCTCGACGAACGCGCCGATACGAGCGAGCCGTTCGGGGTCCGGCCCGATGGCCTCCGGGTCGTACCCGGCGGCCTCCATGGCCCGCGGCAGCGTCACCCCGTCCCCATCGGTCAGCCGATGCGCCTGCTCGACGGTGAGCTGCCCGGCGGCCAGCCGTGACCCGACACAGGCCAGCCCGAACCGCGCGCCCTCCTCATCGCCGAAGTTGACGATGGCGAGGGGCTTGGTGAACCGGGTGCCGCGCCGCCGCAGTTCATCGAGCGCGGCGAAGGAGGACACGACCCCGAGGGGCCCGTCAAAGGCCCCACCATCGGGCACCGAATCAAGATGCGACCCGGTGACGACGGCGTCCCCCTCGGCCGGGTCCCCGAGCCACGCCCACTGGTTACCGTTCCGGTCGAGCTCATACGTCAGCCCACGTGCCTCAGCCTGCGCCCGGAACCACTCCCGGCACTCGACATCGGCACCGGTCCAGGCAAAACGCCGGTACCCGCGGGACTCGGGATGACGACCGATGGGGAGCAACTCCCGCCACATCTCCTGAAAGGAGACGGCAGCCCCGCCAGGCTGAGCCCTCACCGGACGGTTGCCGCCCCGCTCACTTCCCGGCAGGGTCACGCGTTGTCACCCTCGCGCATAGGCACCCGCACGCCCCGCTCATCCGCAGCCGACTCCGCGATGTCGTACCCGGCATCCACATGCCGGATGACACCCATCCCGGGGTCATTCGTCAGCACACGCCGGAGCTTCTCGCCGGCAAGCTTCGTACCGTCGGCGACCGAGACCTGACCCGCGTGAATCGACCGCCCCATACCGACCCCACCGCCATGGTGAATGGACACCCAGGACGCGCCGGAAGCCACGTTCACCATCGCGTTCAGCAGAGGCCAGTCGGCAATCGCGTCGGAGCCGTCCAGCATGGCCTCGGTCTCCCGGTACGGAGACGCCACGGACCCGCTGTCGAGGTGATCCCGCCCGATCGCCAGCGGCGCGGCCAGCTCACCGCTCGCCACCATGTCGTTGAACCGCTCACCGGCCTTGTCCCGCTCGCCGTACCCGAGCCAGCAGATACGCGCGGGCAGCCCCTGGAAGTGGACGCGCTCACCGGCCATCTTGATCCAGCGGTGAAGGGACTCGTTCTCGGGGAAGAGGTCGAGGATCGCCTTGTCGGTCTTGGCGATGTCGGACGCCTCACCGGACAGCGCGGCCCAGCGGAAGGGTCCCTTGCCCTCGCAGAAGAGGGGGCGGATGTAAGCGGGGACGAACCCGGGGAAGGCGAACGACCGGTCGTACCCGGCGAGTTGGGCCTCGCCACGGATCGAGTTGCCGTAGTCGAAGACCTCCGCACCGGCGTCCATGAAACCGACCATGGCCTCGACATGACGGGCCATGGACTCACGCGCACGGGTCGTGAAACCGGCGGGGTCCTTCGCGGCGTAGGACGCCATGTCGTCGAAGTCGACGCCGAGCGGCAGGTACGACAGCGGGTCGTGAGCGGACGTCTGGTCCGTCACGATGTCGATGGGGGCGCTCTCGGCGAGCATGCGCGGCAACAGCTCCGCCGCGTTGCCGAGCAGGCCGATGGAGAGCGGACGCCGGGCGTCACGGGCCTCGACGGCGAGCTGGAGGGCGTGCTCCAGGGAGTCGGCGCGCACATCGAGGTACCGGTGCTCGATGCGCCGCTCGATGGCGCGCGGGTCGCAGTCGATGCAGATGGCGACGCCGTCGTTCATGGTCACGGCGAGCGGCTGGGCGCCGCCCATGCCACCGAGTCCGGCGGTGAGCGTGATCGTCCCCGCCAGGGTCCCGCCGAACTTCTTCGCGGCGACCGCGGCGAAGGTCTCGTAGGTGCCCTGGAGGATCCCCTGCGTGCCGATGTAGATCCAGGAGCCGGCGGTCATCTGGCCGTACATGGTCAGGCCGAGCTGCTCGAGGCGGCGGAACTCCTCCCAGTTGGCCCAGTCGCCGACGAGGTTGGAGTTGGCGATGAGGACACGCGGCGCCCACTCGTGGGTCTGCATGACGCCGACGGGGCGGCCGGACTGGACGAGCATGGTCTCGTCCTGCTTGAGGGTCTTGAGCGTCCGCACCATCGCGTCGAAGGAGCGCCAGTCGCGGGCGGCCTTGCCGGTGCCGCCGTAGACGACGAGCTTGTCGGGGTGCTCGGCGACCTCGGGGTCGAGGTTGTTCTGCAGCATCCGCAGGGCGGCTTCCTGCTGCCATCCCAGGGCACTCAGTTCCGTACCGCGCGGGGCTCGTACGGGGCGGGGTCCTGACATGGTCTGCCTCCTAGCGGATTGTTGCTGACGTTATTCACATCCTGGCTTCATGAATAGAACTAGTCAATACATTGTCGCGTCGGCATGGGTAGGTGACCGGTGTTTGGCTGGATACACAGGCTGGACGCGGGCAACGACATGACGGGGGATGCCATGGACAACATCACTGACCACCGCGAGAGCGGCCTCGACCGGACCGGCCGCCGCGACGAGGCGGTCCGCGCGGCCGTGGAGCAGGGGCTGCTCGGCCCGGACACTCCCATCGTCGGGCTTCTCGACGTCACCGGCATCCGGGAGTCGGCGGCCGAGCTGCGGGCGGCGTTCGACGCGGTCGTGGCGCCGGGGACGCCGGTGCTGCACGCCTTCGCGGTGAAGGCGACCCCGCTGGTGCCGGTGCTGCGGCTGCTGCGGGACGAGGGGATCGGCGCTGAAGTCGCGAGCCCGGGTGAGCTGGCCCTGGCGCGGGCGGCGGGGCTGTCGCCGGACCGGACGGTGCTGGACTCGCCCGCGAAGACCCCGGCCGAGCTGCGCGAGGCGCTGGCGCTGGGGATCGCCGTCAACGCGGACAATCCGCAGGAGCTGGACCGTATCGACGGGCTGATGAAGTCCGCGATCAGTCGCTCGCCCCTGGGGATCCGGGTGAATCCGCAGGTCGGCGGGGGTTCCATCGAGGCGACTTCCACGGCCACGGCGACCTCGAAGTTCGGGGTGGCGCTGCGGGACGAGGGCGCGCGGGAGTGGGTCGTACGGGCGTATGCCGTGCGCCCGTGGCTGACGCGGCTGCATGCGCACACCGGGTCGCAGGGCATTCCGCTGTCGCTGATGGCGCGGGGCACCGCGGAGACGTTCGCGCTCGCCGAGGAGATCAACCGGCGGATCGGGCGGCCGCAGATCGACACGATCGACATCGGCGGCGGGCTGCCGGTGAACTTCGCCTCGGACGCGACGACGCCGACGTACGCGCAGTACGCGCGGGTGCTGCGGGAGGAGGTGCCGGGGCTGTTCGACGGGCGGTACGGGCTGGTGACCGAGTTCGGGCGGTCGTTGCTGGCCAAGCACGGGACGGTGGTGGCGCGGGTCGAGTACGCCAAGAGCGCGGGCGGGCGGCGGGTGGCGGTCACGCACGCGGGCGTGCAGGTGGCGGCGCGGACGGTGTATGTGCCGGGGTCGTGGCCGCTCAGGATCGCGGCGTACGACGGGAAGGGGCGGCCCAAGGAGGGGCCCGAGGTGGTGCAGGACGTGGCCGGTCCGGCGTGCTTCGCGGGTGATCTGCTCGCCGAGGGGCGTGCGCTGCCCCTGCTGGAGCAGGGCGACTATGCGGCGGCGCTGGACACGGGCGCGTACTACTTCGCGCACCACTACGCGTACAACTCCCTCGCCCGGCCAGGAATTTACGGCTTCGCGCCGGACGGCTCCGGGGGTGTCGCCTTCGCGACGGTGCGGGAGCCGCAGAGCATCGACGAGATCGTGGCCGAATCGGGAGGGGCGCACGCGTCCGCTCTCACTACCCTTCGCGCACCCGGGCGCCCTTGACGCGCCCCGGCGCAGCAGCGGCTCAACAGCCGGGGAAACAGGGTCAGTTGACCCACGTTAGCCACTCGCCGCATGTTCCACTGGAAAATGCCAGAACCCTCACCCGCCGCTCACACGGAGCGTAGTTTCGGCGTCACTCAGCCGAACACCAGGCGGGAGGGGAGCCACGGTGCCCGGAATCGACGAGTGCTTACAGGAAGCCATGCGACTGCCCGGTGCCCGGGGCGCCGCCCTGGTCGACTGGACCAGCGGCCTGGCCCTTGGCACGGTCGGCGAGTCTCCCGGCGGCGACCCGGACACGACCGCCGCGGAGACGGCCGAGCTGGCCCGACTGGCCGCCGAACACCGGGCGTTCGCACCGGGCGACGACGCCGATGAGGCGGATCTCCCGGTCGAGGACCTGATCATCAGCAACCGGGACAGCTATCACGTGCTGCGGTTCGTGTGGACGTCCTTCGACAGCAGCGTGTTCCTGCATCTGTGGCTGGCCCGCGCGGAGGGCAACCTCGCGCTGGCCCGGATCCGGCTCGGCGAGATGGCCGGACGGCTGGTGCTGGGATGACGACCGTGCGGACCTCCCCGGCCACACCGCCGCCCCGCCTGCCGGTACGGGACCGGACGGCGGCCGACCGGCGTGCGTGGGGCGGTGTGTCGCCGATGCTCAGCCGTCTCGCCGACGAGCGCGCCACCGGCGTCCTGCTGCGCGAACGCGGCACGCTCCACCTCGCCGAGGGCCATGTGGTGCACGCCGAGAGCCCGTCGTCCCCCGGCCTCGACGCACTGCTCACCCAGGCCGACATCGCCGAGGGCGCCCTGGAGATCTGCCATCTGCTCGCGCTCTACGACGCCGCGTACTTCGCCCTGTCCCCCAGCAGCACACCGGGCCGCTTCCGTTACGAGGCCGCGCCCTCGCCCGGCCCCGGCCGCCCGGTCCCGGTGGCCGCCGTGGAACACGAGACGCTTCGCCGGCGCGAGCTCCTGCACGCCATCTGGCCCGACCCCACCACGGACGCCGCCCCCCTCATCAGGGCCGACCCCGCGGACGCGCCATCCGTCACCCCCCGGCAGCGGGCGGTCCTGACCCGGGTGGACGGCGTCCGGACGGCGACGGACATCGCACGGGAGCTGGGCCGCCCGGCGTTCCACACGCTGGTGGACATACGGCGGTTGGCGGCGGCGGGGCTGGTGACGGCGGCCACCGCACACGGCGCCCGGGCCTCCGCGCCCGCCGAGCCGCCACCGCTGCCACCGCCCGATCCCGACATCGCCCTGCTGCGGAGAGTCAGGGACGCGCTGGAGGCCCTGTGACCGACCGAGGAGAACCCTGATGGCGGCCGACCCGGCAATACTCGACGAACTCCACCGGCTCAGCACCCGCGTCCCCCAGCTCACCGGCGCCCTCGCCGCCAGTGTCGACGGCCTGGTCATCGCCGCGGACACCCCCGGCTGCGAACCCGAGAGCGTCGCCGCCCTGACCGCCGCCGCGCTGGGCGTGGCCGTACGGATGACGGACGTCACCGGCCAGGGCGAGCTGCGCGAACTGCTGGTACGCGGCGTGCAGGGCTACGTGGCGACGTATGCGGCGGGCCGCAGCGCCGTACTGACGCTGCTGGCCCGGGACGACGTGAGCGTCGGCCGCCTCCACCTGGAGGGCCGCCGCGCGGCCACCCGGGTCGGAGAGCTCGTCGACGCCCGCCCCAAGACGAGGGCGGCCCCGGCCAAGGCGGCGACCGGCGCCGTGCCCAAGTCCCCGCCCACCCGCACCAGAACTCCCCGCACCAACCGCACCACACCCACCACCACCGAAAGTTGAGAGGAGCCCCGACATGGCCAACACCGAGACCGCACTCAAAGAGGCCCTGACGTCCATCGAAGGCGCGACCGGAGTCGCGCTCGTCGACTACACGTCCGGCATGGCGCTCGGCACGCTGGGCGGCAGCAAGAACTTCGACCTCGGCGTGGCCGCGGCCGGCAACACCGATGTCGTACGCGCCAAGATGCGCACGATGGAGCACCTCGGGCTGAAGGGCCAGCTCGAGGACATCCTGATCACGCTCTCCGACCAGTACCACTTGATCCGCCTGCTCACCGGCCGCAGCGGCAACGGCCTCTTCCTCTACCTGGTCCTGGACGCCAAACGCTCCAACCTGGCGATGGCCCGCCACCAGCTGAGGAAGATCGAGCAGGACCTGGAGGTGTAGCGCCCCGAAGGACCGTTCAGGCCAGCGCAGCAGCCCGGCGACGCGCCCCTCCGGGGGCCGCGTCGCCCGCAGCGATGCCCGTGCTGCGGTAGGCCTTCACGGTCTTGCCGACCGGGCCCCCACCATTGCCGCCCAGCCAATCCACCCGCACCCACAACAACGCGTCCCCCGCCCGCTCGCGCCGCCCGAGCCACGCCGCCTTCAGCCACAGCCCGACCCCGCACCCGGCCAGCAGCAGCCCGCCGGCGACCGGTACGGCGAACGCGCTGCCGAGTGCGGTGAGGAAGGCGAGCAGCAGCCACCACCGGTGCCCGCGCCGCCAGTTCCGTACCGTCACATGCCGGTCCTGGAGTACGTCGTGCTTGCCGGCGCGGGCGGCCGAGTGGGCGAGGGCGACGTACCGCTTGCGCCGGCCCCAGGCCACCACGGCCGTCCCCACGATGAACAGCGCGGCCCCGGCGAGCACACCGATCCGCCGTCCCGTCAGCCCCGGCACCAGGATCCCGATGCCTGCCGCCACCACACCCAGCCACCACATGGGTGCCGCTCCGGCCCGTACGACGACGGCCACCCGAGCCAGCCCCTGACCTCCGCGTGACACTTCCCGCCTCCTCGTCGCGTTCGCACACAGTGCTCGTTGGAGCGGGAGGTTAGCGGCACATCGTGAGACGAATCTGAGAGACGCGTCACTTCACCGCGTCACTCGACTCACCGCGTCACTCGACGAAGAGCCCCTTCGCCGCCGCCTTCGCGTCGAACTCCTCCAGGCGGGCCTGGGCGTCGGGCAGGTCGTCGCACATCGCCTCCAGCAGCACCCGGCCCAGCAGCATCGGCGCACAGGCGGTGTCGAAGGCGAGCCCGGTGCCGACGGCGGCGGGCAGCAGCAGGTCGGACACCTTGGCGACCGGCGCGAAGGCGGAGTCGGCGACCGTGACCACCGTCAGCCCCGCCTCCTTCGCGTAGCCCAGCGTGTCCACGACCTCGCGCGGATGCCTCGGCAGCGCGAAGCACAGCAGGGCGGACGCGCCGGCCCGGACCGCCGCGTCGATCCGGTCGTGGATCATCGTGCCGCCCTCGTTGAGCAGCCGGACGTCCGGATGGACCTTGGCGGCGAAGTAGGCGAAGCCGTACGCCTGGGAGGCCGCGGCCCGCAGCCCGAGCACCGGCAGCGGCCGGGACGCGGCCAGCAGCTTGCCTGCCCTCGCGACCGGCCGCGGATCGGCCAGCAGCTCCGCGAGATGCTTCAGGTTCTCGATCTCGGCCTCGACGGCCTGCTGGTACTCGTTGTACGACGCCGAGGCCCCCGTCTGTTCGGCGGGCGCGACCTCGCGCAGGTGCTTGCGCAGCGCGGGGTAGCCGTCGAAGCCGAGGGCGACCGCGAAGCGGGTCACCGACGGCTGGCTGACCCCGGCCAGCTCGGCCAGCTCCACGCTGGACAGGAACGGCACCTCGGCGGCCCGCCGCACCATGCTGTGCGCGATGCGCCGCTGGGTCGGCGTCAGCCGGTGCCCCTCGAAAAGCGCCTGCAGCCGTGCGGCCGGGCTGTCGATCACGCTCGTACTCCCCTCGGCGGTCATGACTCGCTGCCCCTCCAGATGTCCGTGAACCGGTCCAGCAGTGCGGTCGCGGCCGTCACGTCGTCCGTGAGCGGCCGGTCGGCCAGGTCGTCGTCGAGCACCGACTCGGCCAGCTCCAGCGCCCGGCCGACCGGCAGCTCGGGGTCGGGCCTGAGGTCGCGCAGGCGCAACGCCCGTACGGCGGCGACGAGTTCGCAGCCGATGACGAGACGGTACGCGCCGCACGCCCGCAGCGTCTGCCGGGCGGCGAGCGAGGCGAAGCTGGCCTGCTCCTCGACGCCCCGGGAGAGTACAGCGTGGCCGAGCGACGCGGGCGCGGAGAAGGCCCGCAGGTCACCGAGGGCCGCCGCGGCGGCGTACTCGAGGATCATCACGCCGGAGGAGGCGGGTTCGTTGTCGGCGAGGAAGGGCTTGAGGCGGGTGTAGGCGGGCTCGTTGAGGGTGGACAGGCGGGAGGTCGAGAGCCTCGCCACCTGGGTGAGCGCGAGCCGGAAGTGGTCCAGGGACAGGGCGAGTTGGGCCTGGTAGAAGCCGCCGTGGTGGTAGGCGGTCATGTCCTCGGGGGAGATCAGCGGGTTCTCGGCGGCGGCGTTGATCTCGACGTTCAGCACCTCCTCCAGCGCGTCCGCCGCGTCCTGCGCGGGCCCGTGGATCTGGGGCAGGCAGCGGAATCCGTACGGGTCCTGGATCCGCCCGAGTGGAGGGGTCGGCCGGTCCGCCGCACCGAGCAACTCCCGCATCCGGCGGGCTACTTCAGAGGAACCCCGGTGCGGGCGGGCGGCATGCACGGGGGCGGCGTACGCCTCGTACGAACCGTCGACGGCGAGCAGTGACAGCGCGCCGACGACCTGGGTGGCACCGATCAGCCCGCGCAGTTCGTGCAGGGCGAGGGCGGCCTGGCCGAGGGTGAGGGCGTTGCTGCTGATCAGCGCGAGGGCGTCGTTGTTGTCGAGCGGCTGCGGTTCGGGCGCCCCGGAGCCGCGCCACGGGTGCTCGCCCGCGAGCGCGAGCCCGACCTGCGCGAGGGCGGCAAGGTCGCCGGTGCCGACCGAGCCGAACTCGTTCACGACCGGGTACGCGCCGCTCTCCAGCGCCTCGCACAGGGCCGTGACGACGGTGGGGCGCAGGCCCGAGCCGCCGGCCAGCAGCTGGTTGGCGCGGACGGCGAGCATGGCCCGTACCTGCCGGGCCGGGAGCTCCTCGCCGATGCCTCCGGCATGGCTGCGCAGCAGGCGGAGGCCGTGTCCGGCGGCGGCCTCGGTGGGCACGTCCTCGTTCCGGTTGGCACCGACGCCGGTGGACCGGCCGTAGACGCGTCCGGTCGCGGCGATCAGCCGGGCGGCGTCCCAGGACTCCTCGGCGCGTTTCATGGCCTCGGTCCCGGGGACCGGCCGCGCGGCACCGTCGGCGAGGCGCACGACGTCCGCGACGCCGAGCCCGACACCGTCGAGGACGACCAGGCCGGTATGCACCGCATCCTGCATGTCCACGATCCGAGACGACATAAGGCCCAAGCTCCCCTCAAGTCGGACATTCGATCTTGCCTGCCGGTCATCCGTTACCTCGGATTAACGCCGGAGCATTGACAACCTATTCAGACACAAAGAACTCTGCATGACGTTATACAGCCGGGCAAGGGACACATCATGATCCAGTTCGACGCGGTCCACAAGCGCTTCCCGAACGGCACGACAGCAGTCAACGACCTCTCCCTGGAGATGCCGGAAGGCGGCGTGACCGTGCTGATCGGATCCTCCGGTTGCGGAAAGACGACCACCCTCAGGATGATCAACCGGATGGTCGACCCGACCTCCGGCACCATCCAGGTCGGCGGCAAGGACGTCACCCGGCAGGACGCGGCCGAACTGCGCCGCTCCATCGGGTACGTCATCCAGCAGGCCGGGCTCTTCCCGCACCGCACGGTGCTCGACAACATCGCCACCGTGCCGCTCCTGCTCGGCTGGGGCCGCCGCAAGGCGCGCTCCCGCGCGGCCGAGCTGCTGGAGACCGTCGGCCTCGGCGCCGACACCGGCAGGCGGTACCCGCACCAGCTCTCCGGCGGCCAGCAGCAGCGCGTCGGCGTGGCCCGCGCGCTCGCCGCCGACCCGCCCGTCCTGCTGATGGACGAGCCGTTCGGCGCGGTCGACCCGGTGGTGCGCACCCAGCTCCAGGACGAACTCCTGCGCCTCCAGCAGGAGTTGAACAAGACCATCGTCTTCGTCACGCACGACGTCGACGAGGCCGTCCGTCTCGGCGACCAGATCGCGATCTTCCGCACCGGCGGCCACCTCGTGCAGTGCGCGACCCCCGCCGAGCTGCTCGCCCGCCCCGCCGACGACTTCGTGGCCGACTTCCTCGGCGCCGAGCGCGGTCTGAAACTGCTCTCGCTGAAGACCCTCGCCGAGGTCCCGCAGGGCCCGGCACCGGAGGGCGGCGACTGGACCCTCGTACTCGACGAGGCGCGCAAGCCCCTCCACTGGACGTCCAAGGACGCCCAGATCCCCGTACGACCGCTGGGGGACACCGACTCCCTGCTGTCCGCGCTCAACGAGTCCGTCGCCTCCCCCACCGGCCTGATCGCCCGCGTCGACGCCGACGGCGTCCTCACCGGCGTCTCGTCCCGCGACGACATCCACGAGCACGCGGGCAACGCGCACAGCGAAGCGCGAGTGGCCGCATGACCATCGACTGGTCGTGGATATCCGACCACACCGACGACCTGACCACCCTCACGGTCTCCCACCTCCAGGCGGCCCTGTCCGCGGTCTTCTTCGGCCTGCTGATCTCGCTCCCGCTCGCGGTCGTGGCCCACCGGATCCGCCCCCTGCGCGGCTTCCTGCTCGGCTTCTCGAACGTCCTGTTCACGATCCCGTCGATCGCGATCTTCGTGCTGCTGCTCCCGGTCAGCGGCCTGACCCGCACGACGACCGTGATCGGCCTGACGGTCTACACGCTGGTCGTGCTGCTGCGGAACACGGTCGAGGGCCTCGACTCCGTCCCCGCGAAGACGAAGGAGGCGGCGAAGGCGATGGGCACGCGCCCCTTGCGCACGCTCCTCACGGTCGAACTCCCCCTCGCCCTCCCCGTGATCATGGCGGGCGTGCGGATCGCGACCGTCATGTCGATCTCCCTGGTCTCCGTCGCGACCTACATCGGCGACGGCGGCCTCGGCCAGCTGTTCACGGACGGCTTCCAGCGCAACTTCCCGACCCCGGTGATCGTGGGAGTGGTCCTCACGCTGCTGCTCGCCGTGGTCGCGGACGCGCTCCTGGTCGCCCTCCAGTACGCCCTCACCCCGTGGAAGAGGCGGCGAGCCTGATGTACGAACTCTTCAAGAACCTCGGCAGCTGGCTGACCAGCGGCGCGCAGTGGCAGGGCTCCGACGGCATCGCCCACCGTCTCGCCGAGCACCTCCAGTACTCGCTCCTCGCGACCCTCATCGCGGCCGCGATCGGCCTCCCCCTCGGCCTGCTGATCGGCCACACCGGCAAGGGCGCGTTCGTCGCGATCAACCTCGCCTCCTTCGGCCGCGCGCTGCCGACCGTCGGCCTGGTCGTGCTGGTCTTCCTCGCCAGCGGCCTGTCCATGACGCCGGTGTACGTCGCCCTGGTCGCCCTCGCGGTCCCCGCGATCGTCACCAACACCTACGCGGGCATGACGGCCGTGGACCCGGACGTGAAGGACGCGGCACGCGGCCAGGGCATGCGCGCCCACCAGGTCCTCTTCCAGGTGGAACTCCCCCTCGCCCTCCCCCTGATCATGACCGGCCTGCGTCTGGCGCTGATCCAGGTCGTCGCCACGGCCACCATCGCCGCGTACGTCTCCTTCGGCGGCCTGGGCCGCTACGTCTTCGACGGCCTTGCCCAGCGCGACCTCGTGCAGGTGATGGGCGGCGCGGTCCTCGTCGCCGTGGTCGCCATCGCCCTCGACCTCGCCCTCTCCGGCCTCCAGCGCTTCCTCTTCCGCCACCGCACCGCCTAGGGAACCAGCAATGAATCGTCGTACGCTCCTCGGCGGCCTGTTCGCAGCAGGCTCCGTCACCGCCCTGTCCGCCTGCTCCAGCGGCGTCACCTCCCTCGACGGCCAAGGCACCACCAGCGGTGGCGGCGGCTCCAGCAAGAGCGGCATCACCATCGGCACCGCCAACTTCACCGAGAACCAGGTGCTGGGCTACCTCTACGCGGCCGTCCTGGAATCGGCCGGCGTCAAGACGACCGTCCGCCCCAACCTCGGCACCCGCGAGATCCTCATCCCCGCGCTCAAGGGCGGCGACATCGACCTCCTCCCCGAGTACCAGGGCGCCCTGCTCCACTACCTCGACACCAAGTCGACGGCGACGGAGGAGGGCGAGATGCAGAACGCCCTCGCCATGGCCCTCCCCGCCGGCCTCCAGGTCCTGCCGTACGGCAAAGCCGAGGACTCGGACGCCTTCGCCGTCACCCAGGAGACCGCGAAGAAGTACGGCCTGGCCTCCCTCGCCGACCTGAAGAAGCAGAACGGCAAGCTGGTCATCGGCGCGGCGCCCGAGGTCAAGAAGCGGGAGGTGGGTGTCGTAGGCCTGAAGGAGGTGTACGGGGTGGAGTTCAAGGAGTTCAAGTCGCTGGACTCCTCCGGTCCGCTGGTCAAGGGCGCCCTCAAGAAGGGCGACGTGGACGTGGCGAACCTCTTCACCACCGACACCGACATCGTGGCCAACGACTGGGTGGTCCTGTCCGACCCCAAGAACCTCATCCCCGGCCAGCACATCGTCCCCCTCATCGCCGACCGCAAGGCCGACTCCGCCGTCCGCAAGGCCCTCGCCCAACTCGGCAACGTCCTCACCACGGCCCAGCTCACCGAGCTGAACCGCCTGGTCGACAAGGACAAGAAGGACCCGGAGGACGTGGCGAACGACTACGCCAAGCAGCACGGGCTCACCCAGTAGCCCGAGGACGAACAGGGGGGCTAACCCCAGTGCGACCCCCGCCCGCGCTGCCTACCGTGGAGCGCATGACGGGAATGGACGCGCGGGACGCCGAAGTCAAGAAGGAACTCAACGCCACCCTGCAGGCTCGCAGGGAACTGGGCGAGGAGTACGAGTCCGCGCTGGTCGACTCGTTCCTGGAGAAGGTCGACCAGCGCATCGACGGCGCGGTGGAGCGCCGGGTGCGCCGGCAGCTCGCCGAGCAGCAGATGGTGGTGGCCCGGGACTCACGGTCGCCGAAGGCCAACGACTCCGACACCTTCGGCGAACGCTGGGGCTTCGGGATCGTCTCGCTGGTCCTCGCGGTACCGCTGTCCGCGATCGGCGGCGGCGTCGCCGATCTGCCGGGCCTGCTCGTCGCCTGGGCCGGCATCGTCGGCGTGAACGTGGTCCAGGCCGCCCGCAACAACCCCGGACTCTTCCACCGGCGCCGCAGGTCCTCCCAGGACAGCGACTGGGAGGGGTGACCCCGCGGGGCCTCAGGCCTGGCGGGTCGGCAGGACCATGACCTGCCGCAGGTTGACGTGGCGCGGCCTGCTGACCGCGTACGTCACCAGGTCGGCGACCTCCTCGGACGTCAGCGTGCCCACCGCGGTGACCATCGCGTCCAGCTCCCCGGCCCGCACCGGATCGGTGACGTGGTCCCGCAGCTCGCTGACGGTGAAGCCGGGCTCGACGTTGGTGACCCGTACGTCCCGCGGGCCGAACTCGGTGCGCAGGCACTGGGAGAGATGGGTGAGCGCGGCCTTGGTCGCCCCGTACACCGCGTAGTTCGGGAACGTCAGATGCGCGCCGATGGACGAGATGTTCACCAGGTCCGCGGTACGCCCCTCCCCGGCCTCGCCGATCAGGTCCCCGGTGAACGCCCCGGTGATCCGCAGCACCCCGCTCACATTGGTGTCGATCATCCGCGTCCAGGCGGCGACGTCCCCCTGGTCGATGGGGCTCGGCACCATCACACCGGCGGAGTTGACGACCAGGTCCACGGCCCCGTACGCCCCCTGGACCCGGTCCTTGGCCGCCGCCACGGACGCGTCGTCGGTGACGTCGGTGACGACCGCGAGGGCCTCGCCCCCGTCCGCCCGGATCTTCCCGGCGATCGCCTCCAGCCGCTCCCCGCGCCGGGCCAGCAGCGCGACCCGCACACCCTCCGTGGCCAGCTGCAGGGCGATGGCCTCGCCGATACCGCTGGCGGCTCCGGTGACGACGGCGGTACGGCCGTTCAAGTTCTCGTACGACATGAAGGCTCCCAGGTCACGGCCGGGGCGTCTCCCCAGCGGCAGTGACCACACTGGGCGCCCGCCGGCGCCTTACCCAGGGATGAGCTTTTCCTGGGTCTGGCAGAACCAGGTTCGCGAGCGCCCGCACGCCTACGATCGACTCCATGGACGGGGAACTCGGAGACTTTCTGCGCTCGCGCCGCGCCCGCATCCAGCCCGCGGAGGTGGGGCTGCCGTCGTACGGGCGGCGCCGGGTGCCGGGGCTGCGCCGCGAGGAGGTGGCGCAGCTGGCCGGGGTGAGCGTCGACTACTACGTCCGGCTCGAACAGGGGCGGGGTCCGCATGTGTCGGACGCGGTCCTGGACGCGGTGGCGCGGGTGCTGCGGCTGGACGAGACGGAGTGCGCGTATCTGCGGACGGTGGCCCGGCCCCGCCGCTCGCGTGAGCAGCGCCCGCCCGCACCCCAGGTCCGGCCCGGCGTCCAGCTGATGATCGACGGCATGGAACGCACCCCGGCCTATGTGCTGGGCCGCCATCTGAACGTCCTCGCCTGGAACGCCCTCGGCGACGCGGTGGGCGGCTTCAGCCGAGTGCCCCGCGCCGCGCGCAACCTCCCGCACCAGGTCTTCCTCGCCCCCGACGCGCACGACCGCTACCCCGACTGGCCCGCGGTCGCCGCCCAGGTCGTCGCCCATCTACGACTGGACGCCGGCCACCATCCGGGCGACCCCGAGCTGTCCGCCCGGGTCGGCGAACTCTCCGTCAAGAGCGATGACTTCCGCCGGCTGTGGGCGGATCACCAGGTCGAGGCCTGCGTGTGCGGAGTGAAACGTATCCAGCACCCGGTCGCGGGCCTGCTGACCCTCCCCTACGAGACGCTGGCGGTGGGCGCGGACCCGGACCAGTCGATCGTGGTCTACACGCCGGAGCCGGGTTCGGAGACGGCGGAGCGGCTGGCGCTGCTGGGGAGTTGGGCGAGCACGAACGCCCGCTGAAAAGACTATGCGCGGGGACCGCCGCACCCCCGTTGCCGGGGGGCGGGACGACGGCGGTCCCCGCGAGGGACGCGTGCCGGGTCAGGGCCGGGCTTGCGCGTCCTAGGCGTCCATGGAGGTCCGGGAGCCGCTCCGGAGGTCCTTGACGCCGTTCGGCGTCGGCCGGGGCGGGGAGCCGCTCCCGCCCTGCCGACACCCACTAATGTGCCGGACCCGTGTTAAGCGGGTGCTGCGCGGACGTGACGCGCTCGTACCACTTCCGCGAAGTCCACGAAGGCCGTCGATCACCGCAAGTACGCCGTGGCCACGGGCCGTTCACCGGACGTTTGCCGCTACTTCCCGCCCTTGGCCAGGAAGGCCAGCAGGTCCTGTCGGCCGATCACGCCGGTCGGCTTGCCCTCGACCAGGACGATCGCCGCGTCCGCCTTGCCCAGCACGGACATCAGGTCCGCGACCGGCTCGCCGGAGCCGACCTGCGGGAGCGGCGGCGACATGTGCTTCTCCAACGGGTCCTCCAGCGAGGCCGTCTTGGTGAACAGTGCGTCGAGCAGCTCCCGTTCGACCACGGAACCGATCACCTCGGCGGCCATCACGTCCGGGTGCCCGGCGCCCGGCTTCACGATCGGCATCTGCGAGACGCCGTACTCGCGCAGCACCTCGATGGCCTGGCCGACCGTTTCGTCCGGGTGCATATGGACGAGGTGGGGGATGGCGCCGTGCTCCTTGTCGACGAGCACGTCGCCGACGCGGGCGCTGGGGCCCTCGTCCTCCAGGAAGCCGTAGTCGGCCATCCACTCGTCGTTGAAGATCTTGCTGAGGTAGCCGCGCCCGCTGTCGGGCAGCAGGACGACGACGACATCGTCCGGCCCGAGCCGCTCGGCGACCCGCAGCGCCGCGACGACGGCCATGCCGCAGGAACCGCCGACCAGCAGCCCCTCCTCCTTGGCCAGCCGCCGGGTCATCTGGAAGGAGTCCTTGTCGGAGACCGCCACGATCTCGTCGGCGACCGTCCGGTCGTACGCCGTGGGCCAGAAGTCCTCACCGACGCCCTCGACGAGATACGGCCGCCCGGACCCGCCCGAGTACACGGACCCCTCGGGGTCGGCGCCGACGACCCGCACCTTGCCGTCACTGGCGTCCTTCAGATACCGCCCGGTGCCGGAGATGGTCCCGCCGGTGCCGACGCCGGTCACGAAGTGCGTGATCCGTCCCTCCGTCTGCTCCCACAGCTCGGGGCCGGTGGAGTGATAGTGCGAGAGGGGGTTGTTGGGGTTGGAGTACTGGTCCGGCTTCCACGCGCCGGGCGTCTCGCGCACGAGGCGGTCGGAGACGTTGTAGTACGAGTCGGGGTGCTCGGGGTCGACGGCGGTCGGGCATACGACCACCTCGGCGCCGTAGGCCCGCAGCACATTGATCTTGTCGGTGCTCACCTTGTCGGGGCACACGAAGATGCACTTGTACCCCTTCTGCTGGGCCACGATGGCCAGCCCCACACCGGTGTTGCCGCTGGTCGGCTCGACGATCGTGCCGCCGGGCTGCAGTTCCCCGCTCTTCTCCGCGGCCTCGATCATGCGCAGCGCGATGCGGTCCTTCACCGAGCCGCCCGGGTTGAAGTACTCCACCTTGGCCAGGACGGTGGCCCTGATGCCCTTGGTGACGTTGTTGAGCCTCACCAGCGGGGTGTTGCCGACGAGACTGATCATCGAGTCGTGGAATTGCACCGTTGTCTCCGGATGCTTGCAAAAGAAGTGGTCGTGATTGGTTCCGCCAGCCTATGACCTTCAGCTTCACCGTGGCGGTCGTTCACTCGCCGTTGAGATTGGGCGACGCCCCGTACGGGGCAAGCAGTGGATGTACGGCAATGAGGAGGTGGCGGCTACGTATGACGAGCATGTCGAGGGCGCGGGTGGCCCGGCGGATCGCGGCCGGCGCGGCGTACGGGGGCGGCGGGATCGGCCTGGCCGGCGCCGCTGCCGTGGGGCTGGTGCTGGCGGAGGTTCAGCTGGCCAAGCGCCATGTGAACAACGGCACGTCACCCCACCCGCCGAACGCGGACGGACGGTACGGCGACACCTACACCACCCCTGACTCACCGCCCCTGCGGCTGGCGATGCTGGGCGACTCCACGGCCTCCGGCCAGGGCGTCCGCCGGGCCGGTCAGACACCGGGCGCGCTGCTCGCCTCCGGGCTCGCGGCGGTGGCGGAACGGCCCGTGGAGCTGCGGAACGTGGCACTGCCGGGGGCCTGCTCGGACGACCTGGACCGCCAGGTGACGTTGGCTGTCGCGGACCCGGCGCTTGTGCCCGACGTCTGCGTGATCATGATCGGCGCGAACGACGTGACGAACCGGATGCCGCCGACGCGCTCGGTGCGTCATCTGTCGGCGGCGGTACGGCGGCTGCGCACCGCCGGCGCGGAGGTCGTCGTCGGCACCTGCCCCGACCTCGGCACGATCGAGCCGGTCCAGCAGCCGTTGCGCTGGCTGGCGCGCCGGGCGTCCCGCCAGTTGGCGGCGGCCCAGACGATCGGCACCGTCGAGCAGGGCGGGCGCACGGTGTCCCTGGGCGACCTGCTGGGCCCTGAATTCGCGGCGAATCCGCGGGAGCTGTTCGGGCCCGACCACTACCACCCGTCGGCGGAGGGCTACGCCACCGCCGCCATGGCCGTCCTCCCGACGGTCTGCGCCTCCCTCGGCCTCTGGCCGGCGGAGGAGGAGCGCCCCGACGCTTCCCGCCGCGAGGGCTTCCTGCCGGTGGCTCGCGCCGCGGCCGAGGCCGCGTCGGAGGCCGGCACGGAGGTCACGGCAGCGATGCCGACGGGGCCGCGGGGACCGTGGGCGCTGCTGAAGCGCCGGCGCAGGCGCCGGGTGACAGAGCCGGAGCCGCTGCACACACCGAGCTGATTTCGCCCCCGCCGCCCCTACCCGTCCCATCCTCCAGGGGCTCCGCCCCTTCGACCCCGCCAGGGGGCTCTGCCCCCTGGACCCCCGCTCCTCAAACGCCGGAGGGGCTGTTTTAGCCCGTCCGGCGTTTGAGGACGAGGCCGTTCAGGCCGAAGCGGGGGTCTGGGGGCGCAGCCCCCAGGGATGGGACGGGTAGGGGCGGCGGGGGCGAGGAAAGCAAGCGCTTAGAAAACTGCGGTCAGTGTCACACCGCCGCAGACGTGACCGACTCCATACGTACGGGTAACTTCCCAAGCAGCCCAGCCCGTATATCCGCCAGTACGTCAATGGAGCCGTGATGCCCGAAGCCGTGATCGTCTCGACCGCCCGCTCCCCCATCGGCCGCGCCGGCAAGGGCTCCCTCAAGGACCTGCGCCCGGACGACCTGACCGCCACGATCATCCAGGCGGCCCTCGCCAAGGTTCCCGAGCTCGACCCCAGGGACATCGAGGACCTGATGCTCGGCTGCGGCCTCCCCGGCGGCGAGCAGGGCCACAACCTCGGCCGGATCGTCGCCGTGCAGATGGGCATGGACCACCTCCCCGGCTGCACGATCACCCGCTACTGCTCCTCGTCCCTCCAGACGAGCCGCATGGCCCTGCACGCCATCAAGGCCGGCGAGGGCGACGTCTTCATCTCGGCCGGCGTCGAGATGGTGTCCCGCTACGCCAACGGCTCCTCCGACATGCCCGGCGCGCGCAACCCGCTGTTCGCCGACGCCGAGGCCCGCACCGCAGCCGTAGCCGAGTCCGAGGGCTCCACCTGGCACGACCCGCGCGAGGACGGCCTCCTCCCCGACCCGTACATCGCCATGGGCCAGACCGCCGAGAACCTCGCCCGGGCGAAGGGCGTCACCCGTCAGGACATGGACGAGTTCGGCGTCCGCTCGCAGAACCTCGCCGAGGAAGCCATCAAGAACGGCTTCTGGGAGCGGGAGATCACCCCGGTCACGCTCCCCGACGGCACGGTCATCAGCAAGGACGACGGCCCCCGCCCCGGCGTCACCATGGAGGGCGTGGCGGGCCTGAAGCCGGTCTTCCGCCCCGACGGCCTGGTCACCGCCGGCAACTGCTGCCCCCTGAACGACGGCGCCGCCGCGGTCGTGATCATGTCCGACACCAAGGCCCGCGAGCTCGGCCTGACCCCGCTCGCCCGCATCGTCTCCACCGGCGTCTCGGGCCTGTCCCCCGAGATCATGGGCCTCGGCCCGGTGGAGGCCAGCAAGCAGGCGCTCCAGCGCGCCGGCCTGACCATCGACGACATCGACCTGGTCGAGATCAACGAGGCGTTCGCCGCGCAGGTGATCCCCTCCTACCGCGACCTGGGCATCGACATCGACAAGCTGAACGTCAACGGCGGCGCCATCGCCGTGGGCCACCCCTTCGGCATGACCGGCGCCCGCATCACCGGCACGCTCATCAACTCCCTCCAGTTCCACGACAAGCAGTTCGGCCTGGAGACGATGTGCGTCGGCGGCGGCCAGGGCATGGCCATGGTCATCGAGCGCCTGAGCTGAACCTCCAGGTAGTCAACTCACGACCCAGCGTGAGCCTTCGGCCCAGAACCCGCGAAACTCCAAGGTTCTGGGCCGTTTTGTGATCCAATCTCCCCCAGGATGTGACCTATCTCCCTCGCCAGAGGGATTTACGCAGCTCAGAGCCGTTTCACGACCAAACACCAGGCCCAAAGACCTGTCCCATTCGTGACGTTACGCACTGACAGCGGGATAGTCCTCCCTTCAAGCTGATGTAGGAAGTCGGGGGTCGACTTTGAACCGGGAGTACGTCAGTGAGCGCCATGCCGATCGCCTTGCTGCTCACCACGGCCGCCACAGGCGCCGTGGGCGTCGCCGTGCTGCGCACCCTCATGGTGCTGCGCCGGCAGGTCGCGGCCCTGCACACCGAGCTGGCCGAGAGCCGCACCACCGCACGCCCGCGCGTGCCTGCCGCCCGCCCCTCCGCCGACGTCGATGAGATACGCGCCGCCGTGGCCGAGGCCCTCGCCGAGGAGCGCGAGCGCGAACTGGCCGAGGCACGCGCCTTCTGGGCCGCCCAGGAGGCGCGTGACGCCGACGCGCCGACCCTGCTGGGCCTCACCGACAGCGAGCTGTTCCTGCCCCGCCAGAGCGACTTCGCGGGCCTGGAATCGCTCGAGCCGGTCAGCGAGCCTGGCACGGACACCGACGAGTACGCCGGAGACTCCCCCGAGTTGGCCGCGGCCCGCCGCCGCCACCCCTCCCACCCGGACTTCGTCCCCGTCCAGTCACCGGTCGTCAACGACCACGAGCGCACCGTAGCCACCCTCGAAGAACTCGCCGCCGGCCGCGTAGAACTCACCGACGTCCGCCCCGGCCCCCTCGGCACGCTCGACGTCTACGTCTTCGCCGACGGCACCACCCTCTGCATGACCCCCGGCCACCGGGAAACAGCGGAACGCCTGGCAACAGCCCTCACCCAGGGCAAAACCCCCACCCTCCTGGGCGGCTCAGGCATCTCAGGCGCGTACACGCTGACGTTCGAGTGCGGCGAGGAAACGGTCTACATCCTGGCGGACAGGGTCATAGCGTCGCTCTAGCTTTGAGACGCCGGAGAACCGGAACGCCGGAAGGGGCGCGGGGAACTGCGCGACCAGCCACAACCCACCCGCACCCGCGAACGCTCCTCAGACACCCGCTCTCTTCTGCGCCGCGACCACCATCTGCACGGCCTCCTCAACCTCACCCTCGCTCTGAAGCACAAGAGCCAAGTCATGCACAGCAACGGTGACTTGATCAGCCGCAGCAAACATCCCGGCGTCCGGCATCTCCCGAGGCTCAACCTCGGGCGCCTCCACCAGCTGCGCCCACCGAGCCAACTCCCTGGCCAGCGCCAGCGCCTCCGCGGCAGCACCCCGCTGCAAGCGACTTTGCGGAGCCGCCCGCAGCCGATCGGCAAAGTGATCCACGGCTCGAGTCAAGGGCGTCGTATCAACCACGCACCGAGCCTACGCAGTCTCCCCGCACTGTTGCCAACACGCGAACGCTCAGGCACGGTGACCTGAAGGACCGGCTTACATCCCCTGCGTCCGGAGGCGCCGATGTCCCACGTCCTCTCCGAGGAGACCCATCGCAACATGCTCGCCCGCATCCCCCATTGCACCGGTCGTGAAGTCTCCGACTGGCTCCGCACCGTCGACGAAGGCCCCGCCCTCTTCCGCTTCGAGGAGAAGGTCAGCTGGCTCCGCCACGAACACAACCTCGCGTACGGCCACGCGAAGGCGATCATTCACGAGTACGACCTGAGGAGGGCCGCGCGCAAGTTCTTCTAGGCGCGCACAAACGGAGAAGGGCCCCGAGCGAACCCGGGGCCCTTCCGCACAACCGTCGCAGCTCAGTCGCCGCGTCAGTCGGAACTGTTGAGGATCGCGATGATCCGCAGGAACTCCATGTAGATCCAGACCAGCGTCAGCGTGAGGCCGAAGGCCGCCAGCCACGCCTCCTCACGCGGCGCGCCGTACGCGATGCCGTCCTCGACCTGCTTGAAGTCCAGGGCGAGGAAGCACGCGCCGAGCAGGATGCCGACGACACCGAAGATGATGCCGAGCGGGCCGCTGCGGAAGCCGAGGCCGTCGCCGCCGCCGAAGACGGCGAACAGCAGGTTGATGGCCATCAGCAGGATGAAGCCGAGCGCGGCCGCCATCACGAAGCCGTAGAACCGGCGGTTGACGCGGATCCAGCCCGCCTTGTACGCCACCAGCACACCGGCGAAGACCGCCATCGTGCCGAGCACGGCCTGCATGGCCGCGCCGTCGGCGATGCGGTTGTCGACGATGCTGGACAGGACGCCGAGGAAGACACCCTCGAACGCCGCGTAAGACAGGATCAGCGCGGGCGAGGCCTTGCGCTTGAAGGACTGGACCAGGGCCAGGACCATGCCGATCAGCGCGGCACCGATGCCGATGCCGTACGACCGGCTGATGTTCGCGTCGTCGACGGGCAGCAGCGCCCAGGCGAGCGCGGCCGTGACGATCAGCACTCCGAGCGTGGTACCGGTGCGCATGATGACGTCGTCGATCGTCATGCGGCCGGTGGTGACCGGGGCCTGCGGCGGAGCGCCGTGCTGCAGGTCCTGCTGGGCGTACGGGTTCTGCGCGTACGGGTTGCCGGCCTGCGGCTGCGCGTACGGGTTGCCCTGCGTGCCCACAGCTGCGCCCCCGGCCTGCGGCGCGGTGTTGAAGCCCGCGTAGCCGTTGTCGCGGCTGAACCCCCGTCGCGAGAAGACCGGGTTGCTGCTCCTCATTTCACTCCTCCATGGCCACCCTGTGTGGCTGCCTTGGCTCAAGAGTAATAGGTAGGCAAAGGATTGACCCTAGTGCTTGGGGAGGATCTTTCCCTCGTCGTGCTGCGCAACACGCTACGCGGGCGCTTGATTCCCGGCACGGGAGGGCCGCACTCATGACCAACCTGCGACATTGACCTCACCCGAACGGAAAGCCCGTGTACCCCTCGGCGAGGTCCGTCTCGGCCGCCCGGGACGCCGCGATCCGCTCCAGCCGAGCCAGCTGGAGCCGGTCCTCGAAGGCGGTGGCGTCGGGAGTGCGGTGCAGCAGGGTCGTCATGTCGTAGGAGAACCGCTCGGCCTGCCACACCCGCCGCAGACAGGTCTCCGAATAGGCGTCGAGCCGCTCCGCCGAACCGGTCTCCTTCTCGTACGACAGTGCCCGCGCGAAGGTGACGACGTCCCCGACGGCCAGGTTCAGCCCCTTCGCCCCCGTGGGCGGCACGATGTGCGCGGCGTCCCCGGCGAGGAAGAGCCGCCCGTGCCGCATGGGCTCATGGACGTACGACCGCATGGGCGTGACCGACTTCTGGGTGATCGGCCCGCGCTCCAGCCGCCAGTCGTCGGCGGTCTCGAACCGCCGCTCCAGCTCGTCCCAGATCGCCTCGTCGGACCACTCCTGCGCGTCGGTGCCTTCCGGCACCTGGAGGTAGAGCCGGGACACGGACGGGGAGCGCATGGAGAGGAGGGCGAAGCCGCGGTCGTGGCGGGCGTAGACCAGCTCGTCGTGGGAGGGCGGTACGTCGGCGAGGATGCCGAGCCAGCCGAACGGGTACGTCCGTTCGAACGTGCGGATGAGTTCGGCGGGGATCGCCTGCCGGGCCACTCCCCAGAAGCCGTCGCAGCCGACGACGTACTCACACTCCAGGACGTCCTCACGCCCCTCGTGCCGGAACCGCACCCGCGGGCTGTCGGTCTCCGCGCCCTCGACGGCCAGCGCCTCGGCGTCGAACAGCAGCGGGCCGCCCTCCTTGAGCTGGAGGGCGATGAGGTCCTTGCAGACCTCGGTCTGCGCGTACACCATCACGGACCGGCCGCCCGTCAGCTCCGGGAAGTCGACGCGGTGGCGCCGGCGGTCGAAGCGCAGCTCGATACCGTCGTGCCGCAGCCCCTCCCGGTCCATCCGCTCGCCGGCCCCGGCCGCGCGCAGCACGTCGACCGTGCCCTGCTCCAGGATCCCGGCGCGCTGCCGCTGCTCCACGTAGGCACGGTCGCGGCTCTCCAGGACGACCGAGTCGATCCCGGCGTTGTGGAGCAGCCGGGCGAGGAGGAGCCCGGCGGGGCCTGCTCCGATGATGCCGACGGTGGTGCGCATCGATCGCTCTCCGTTCTCTGTTCGCATAGCGAACTTTTTTTCACCATCTTCTGAACGCGAGTCTCCGACGGCGCAAGCACGAAGTCAACGGTCCTACGGTGAAGTCTTCAATGAACGGGGCACGAGAAAGCGGCCGCGAAGGCGGCCGCGAGAGGGTCGGAAGGTGCCCGGAACCGGACTTGAACCGGTACGCCCGCGAGGGGCAGCGAGGTTTAAGCTCGCCGTGTCTGCATTCCACCATCCGGGCAGGCCATGGGCTCCGCATCGAGGTTCCGAGCCTATCGGGACGCATCCCTCGAACAGCGGACGGGCGGACCGATGTTGTCTTATTTTATTGACGCCTGAGGGTGCATCAGCACTTGGAACGGGCCATCCGCACTTGCCACCAGCCTTTCGTGCGGCACTCGGCGGCGTATACGGAATGACGGAATTTCACCGTCCGAACGAGGGGGCTCCACCTGTTCTTGACGAGTGGCCTCCGTGTCGTTCTTCAAGCGGGCCTCCGCTCAGGGTCGAGCGTCATCCCCAGGTATGACACAACCGCCCGCGGTCCGACCGAAGTCGCCCCCCGGAACCAGAACAGCGGCTGACTACACGGAGAGGGACGGCCGGGACGATGGATGACGTCCCCAGAACATCACCGTCGTCCTCAGGAGCGCCTTCTCGTGACCACCGCATCCATCGCCGGCCGGGCCACCGCCGTGGCCGCGCGCGCCACGGATCTGTCGAAGATCTACGGACAGGGCGAGACCCAGGTGGTCGCCCTCGACCGGGTCTCCATCGAGTTCCGCCAGGCCGAGTTCACCGCGATCATGGGCCCGTCCGGGTCCGGCAAGTCCACGCTGATGCACTGCGTGGCCGGCCTCGACACCTTCTCCTCCGGTTCCGTGCGCATCGGTGAGACCGAGCTGGGCTCCCTGAAGGACAAGCAGCTGACGAAGCTGCGCCGGGACAAGATCGGCTTCATCTTCCAGGCGTTCAACCTGCTGCCGACGCTGACGGCGCTGGAGAACATCACGCTGCCCATGGACATCGCCGGCCGCAAGCCGGACAAGCAGTGGCTGAACAACGTGATCGAGATGGTGGGCCTGCGGGACCGGCTGAGCCACCGCCCCGCCCAGCTCTCCGGCGGTCAGCAGCAGCGCGTCGCGGTCGCCCGCGCGCTCGCCTCCCGGCCCGAGATCATCTTCGGCGACGAGCCGACCGGAAACCTCGACTCGCGCTCCGGCGCCGAGGTGCTGGGCTTTCTGCGCAACTCCGTACGGGAGTTGGGCCAGACGGTCGTGATGGTCACGCACGACCCGGTGGCCGCCGCGTACGCGGACCGGGTGGTCTTCCTCGCCGACGGCCGGATCGTCGACGAGATGTACCGGCCGACCGCGGACAACGTCCTCGACTTCATGAAGCAGTTCGACGCGAAGGGCCGCACCAGCTGATGTTCCGCACCGCCCTGCGCAACGTACTCGCGCACAAGGCCCGGCTGTTGATGACCGTGCTCGCCGTGATGCTCGGCGTCGCGTTCGTCTCCGGCACCCTGGTCTTCGCCGACACCCTCTCCAACGCCTTCCGCAACCAGTCGGCGAAGAGCTACGACGACGTCGCCGTCGCCATCACCTCGCACGCCGACCCCGACAACGCCAAGGAAGAGCCCGGCCTCTCCCGGAAGACCCTCGACAAGGTCTCCGCGGTGGACGGCGTCGCCGGCGCGTACGGCCGCGTCGAAGGCTTCGCCGGGGTCGCCGACCCCGACGGGAAGCTGATCGGCGTCGGCTGGTCCAACAAGGGTTCCAACTTCGCCCCCGGCAAGGACGGCAAGGACCCCGCCTACACGTTCACCGAAGGCTCCGGCCCGGTGAAGGACAGTCAGATCGCCCTGGACAAGGAGTCCGCGACCAAGGGCGAGTACCAGGTCGGTGACCGGGTCCGGGTCGCCACGAACGGGCCGGTGAAGGAGTTCACCCTCAGCGGCGTGTTCACCACCGAGGACGGCGCGGTGAACGCCGGCGGCAGCCTCGTGCTGTTCGACACCGCCGTCGCCCAGAAGCAGTACCTCAAGGCCGGCTACTTCGAGAGCGCCACCGTCACCGCCGCCCCCGGCGCGACCGACACGAAGATCCTGGACGCGGTCAAGACGCTGCTGCCGGAGACCGCCGAGGCCCAGACCGGCCAGGCGCTCGCGGACGAGCAGGCCGCGGACATCGAGCAGGGCATGGGTTCGCTCAAGCAGGTCCTGCTCGGCTTCGCGGGCATCGCGCTCTTCGTCGGGATCTTCCTGATCTCCAACACCTTCACGATGCTGGTCGCCCAGCGCACGAAGGAGATCGCCCTGATGCGGGCCGTCGGTGCGTCGCGCAAGCAGATCACCCGCTCGGTGCTCGCCGAGGCGGCGGTGGTGGGCCTGGTCGCCTCGGTGATCGGCTTCGTGCTCGGCGTCGGGCTCGCGGTCGGTCTGCGGTCCGGGATGGCCGCGTTCGACATGAAGATGCCGGACGGCCCGCTGGTCCTGTCCGTCACGCCGGTGATCGCCGCGATCGGTGTCGGGGTGCTGCTCACGATGTTCGCCGCGTGGCTGCCCGGCCGCCGGGCCGCGAAGATCCCGCCGGTGGCGGCCATGAGCAGCGTCCACGCGGTGGCCACCACCAAGTCGCTGGTGGTGCGCAACTCCATCGGCACGGCCATCACCGGCCTCGGCGCGGCAGCGATCGTGGCGGGTGCCTCGACCGGCGGCAGCGACGGCCGGATGTACATCGGGGCGGGCGCGTTCTTCGCGCTGATCGGTGTGATCATCCTGATCCCGCTGCTGTCCCGGCCCGTGATCGCGCTCGTCCGTCCACTGCTCGTCGGCCCCTTCGGGGTGGCCGGCAAGCTGGCCGGCCAGAACGCGGTCCGCAATCCGCGCCGTACCGGCGCCACCGCCTCGGCGCTGGCGATCGGACTGACGCTGGTGACCGGCCTGTCGGTGCTCGGTATCACGGTCGGCACGGCCATCGACAAGATGACCACGGACAACATCAAGGCCGACTACATGGTCTCGATGGCGAACGGCGGGGACCTCGACCAGTCCGCGCTGACGGCGCTGGAGAAGGCGAAGGGCGTCACCGCGGTCTCGCCGCAGCAGGACGTCGGCCTCGAGGTCGGTGCCGATGACTTCGTGTCCGCTTCGGGGGTCACACCGGGCGCCATCCAGCGGGTCCTGAACGTCGACGTCGTCAGCGGCGACATCGACTCGCTCGCCAAGGGCCAGATCGCAGTCGCCGAAAAGACGGCCAAGAGCAAGGGCTGGAAGACCGGCGACAGCGTCAACGTCACCTTCACCGACGAGACGAAGGGCACGCTGACGGTCGGCGCCGTCTACAAGGACAGCGAGTTCCTCTCCCCCGTGCTCATCGACACCAAGGTCGTGAACCCGCACGAGGTGAAGCCGTACATCCCGCAGATCTTCGTGAAGGTCGACGGCGGCCAGACCTCGGCGAACGAGCAGGTCCTCATCGACGCGCTGGGCGACAACCCCGCGATGACGGTCATGGACAAGCAGGACATCCGCAACGAGTTCGGCGGCGCCATCAACACGATGCTGAACATCATGTACGGCCTGCTGGCGATGGCCCTGATCATCGCGGTGCTGGGCGTCGTCAACACCCTCGCGATGTCGGTCTTCGAACGGCAGCAGGAGATCGGCATGCTGCGGGCGATCGGTCTCGACCGGCGCCGGGTGAAGCGGATGGTCCGGCTGGAGGCCGTGGTCATCTCGGTGTTCGGCGCGGTGGTCGGCATCGGTCTCGGCTCGTTCCTCGGCTGGGCGATCGGCGAGACCATCGCGGAAGAGATCCCGGGCTACGCGCTGGTCCTGCCCTGGGACCGGATCGGGATCTTCCTGGTGCTGGCCGGACTGGTGGGCGTCCTGGCCGCGCTGTGGCCGGCCCGCAACGCCGCGAGGCTGAACATGCTCAACGCGATCAAGACGGAATAGCCGTACGAGCGCATGGGCCCCGTTCCCGGGAGGAGCGGGGCCCTTGGCGTTTCAGCCCCAGATGCGGGAGCGCAGCGGCATGCCCGAGTCACCCGATGCGGGTGTGCGGACGGCCAGCACCTGGTTGACGCCGATGCGGTTGTGCTCGAAGGACAGCGCGCAGGCCGCCATGTACAGGAGCCAGACGCGGGCGCGGCCGGGGCTGGTGAGCCGTACGGCATGGGCCCAGTCGGCCTGCAGGTTGGCGACCCAGCGGCGCAGGGTGAGGGCGTAGTGCTCGCGGATCGCCTCGACGTCCCGCACTTCGAACTGCGCACGCTCCAGCTGGGTCACGGTGGTGCCGACGGGGGCGAGTTCGCCGTCGGGGAAGACATAGGAGTCGATGAACTCGTCCACGCTGTACGTCGATTCGTCGCGCTGCGGGCGGCGGGCGATCTGGTGGTTGAGCAGCCGTCCGCCGGGCTTGAGCAGGGCGTACAGAACGCGGGCGTACTCCAGGTAGCGGGCGGAGCCGACGTGTTCGGCCATGCCGATGGAGGAGATCGCGTCGTAGGGCCCGTCGGCGACGTCCCGGTAGTCCTGCACCCGGATCTCCACCTTGTCCGTCAGCCCCTCGCCCGCGACGCGCTTACGGGCGTACGCGGCCTGCTCGTGGGAGAGGGTGATGCCGACGACGCTCACGCCGTGCTCGCGGGCGGCGTGGATGGCCATGGAGCCCCAGCCGCAGCCGACGTCGAGCAGCCGCTGACCGGGCGTCAGGGCGAGCTTGCGGCAGATGAGTTCGAGCTTGTCGCGCTGGGCGTCCTCCAGCGTCCCGGCGTCCTCCCAGTAGGCGCACGAGTAGACCATGGACGGGCCGAGGACGATCTCGTAGAAGTCGTTGCCGACGTCGTAGTGATGGCTGATCGCGCGTCTGTCGCTGCGCTTGGTGTGGAGGTGGGCGCGACCGCGGCGGACCTCCTCGCGGGGCGGGGCGGGCGGCAGCGGGGGTCCGGCGAGCTTCACCAGTCCGCGTACGGCGGCCCGCACCTCGGGGTCGCGCAGCGCCTGGACGAGGGTCCGGTCGTCCTCCCCGCGCTCCCAGATGAACTCGGCCATCAGGTCGAGGGCGGTGTAGAGGTCGCCGTCGATGTCCAGGTCACCGGCGACCCAGGCGCGGGCGAGGCCCAGTTCGCCCGGCTTCCACAGCAGCCGACGCACGGCACGGCGATTGCGTACGACGAGGGTCGGCGCACCCGGCGGCCCCGCCTGCGAACCGTCCCAGGCGCGGATGCGCACCGGGAGCGGTACCCCCAGCAACTGTTCGATGAGGCTCTTCAGCCGCTGTGCGGCGTCTGGCATGGCGCACACCTCCGTGACGGGGATCCCGGAATGTCCCAACACCACGTAAACAAAAACAGGGGGGCTGCGCAGTCCCCCAAGAGCGTTACAGCTCGGCAAAATACATGCAGCAACCACGCATTCAGCTCGTCCGGCGCGTGAACGCCGAAGGGCCTCCCGCACCACGGATGGCGGGAGGCCCTTCGGTTCGTTCAGCGACCGGAGCCGGTCAGGAGGCCTTGGCCTCGCTCTTCTTCTTCTGCTGTGCCGCCGCAGGCGCCGGCGCGGGCTTCGCGGCCTCGTAGAACTCCTCGCGCGGGTGCTCCATCGCGCCGAGCGAGACGACCTCGCGCTTGAGGAACATGCCGAGGGTCCAGTCGGCGAAGACACGGACCTTGCGGTTCCAGGTCGGCATGGCCAGACCGTGGTAGCCGCGGTGCATGTACCAGGCGAGCCGGCCCTTGAGCTTGATCTTCATCTTGCCCATGACGATCATGGCGACGCCCTTGTGGAGGCCGAGTCCGGCCACCGCGCCCTTGTTGGCGTGGGCGTAGTCCTTCTGCGGGAAGCCCCGCATACCGGAGATCACGTTGTCGCCGAGCACCTTGGCCTGACGCAGCGCGTGCTGGGCGTTCGGCGGGCACCAGGCGTTCTCGTTGCCCGCCTTGCGGCCGACGAGGTCCGGGACCTGGGCGTTGTCGCCGGCGGCCCAGATGTAGTCGGTGCCCTTGACCTGGAGGGTCGGCTCGCAGTCGACGTGACCGCGGGGACCGAGGGGCAGGCCGTAGCGGGAGAGGACCGGGTTGGGCTTGACGCCGGCGGTCCACACGATGGTGTTGGAGTCGACCTCGAGGCCGTTCTTCAGCACCACGTGGCCGTCGATGCAGGAGTCCATGGAGGTGGAGAGGTAGACCTCGACCCCGCGGGCCTCCAGGTGCTCCTTGCCGTACTGGCCGAGCTTGGGGCCGACCTCGGGAAGGATCTTGTCGGCGGCGTCGACGAGGATGAACCGCATGTCCTCGCGCGAGACGTTGGTGTAGTACTTGGCCGCGTCGCGGGCCATGTCCTCGACCTCGCCGATGGTCTCCGCACCTGCGAAGCCACCGCCGATGAAGACGAAGGTGAGCGCCTTGCGGCGGATCTCCTCGTCGGTGGTGGAGGCGGCCTTGTCGAGCTGCTCCAGCACGTGGTTGCGCAGGCCGATGGCCTCCTCGATGCCCTTCATACCGATGCCCTGCTCGGCGAGGCCGGGGATCGGGAAGGTGCGGGAGACCGCGCCGAGCGCGACGACCAGGTAGTCGAAGGGCAGCTCGTACGCCTCGCCGACCAGCGGGGCGACGGTGGCGACCTTGCGGTCCTGGTCGATGGTGGTGACCCGGCCGGTGAGGACCTCCGCCTTGGGCAGCACGCGTCGCAGCGGGACGACGACGTGGCGAGGGGAGATGTTGCCGGCGGCGGTTTCGGGGAGGAAGGGCTGGTAGGTCATGTACGACCGGGGGTCGACGACCGTGACGGTCGCCTCGCCGTAGCGCATCTTCTTCTGAATGCGCCGAGCTGCGTACAGGCCTACGTACCCACCGCCTACTACGAGGATCCTGGGACGCTCCGTGGTGCTCATGCCATCGAGTATCCACCTGCCCCAGGGGGGTGGCTCGTGCGCCCCTTCACAAGCTCCGGCAGGGGGTGTGTTATTCTGCGCGGCCCGCGTGACACAGGTCATGCCGGCGAGGGGGAACCACCGTACCGGTCGACCCGTTGTCAATGCCGCGTGAGCTGCCTCTCCGTTCCGCCGCGTCCCGCGTGAGCCCCTCGAAACACCCTCCGCGACACCCTCGCGCAACGTCTCCGTCACGCACTCCTGACCACGTCCACAGGCCCTCCGAACCCCCGGAAGGACCAACCGGAGCCCGTTCGTCGCCCAACAGGGCAGAATTCCTTGTGAAGAACTTCACGAACTTTTCCGGCGGGGTGTCGTGGAGCGGCGCGTCACGCTCCTCGGATGCGCTCATACGTTATCCGGCCTGCTCAGCCGATGGCTACCGATGGGTAATAAACGAGAGCTACGCCACCGGTGCGTGTCGTTCACCCGTCAGCCACGCTCCGCGCGATATTGGACAGAAGTGTGCATAGCGTGCCCGCATGAGCACTTCACAGCTGGCCAAGAAGGCCACTTCGCGAATAGGCGCAGTCAGCGCGGTCCTGGGTATCGCTCTTGCGATGGGCGCGGTGACGACCGCATCCGCCGCCGCGACACCCGCCACTCACGCCGCCGTAAAGGCCACTCCGGCCAAGGGTGGCGGCCATGGCGATGATGGGGGGTGCAGCGGCCTCATCGTCCTACTCTGCAACTGACGGACAGCCCGCTCGGGCTGCAGCGAAGGCCCCGGTTCCTCTCTACGAGGAGCCGGGGTCTTCCGCCACCTTGAAGGCGATGCCGTCGAGGATGTCGTGCTCGCTCACGACGACCTCCTCGGCGCCGATCCGCTCCATGATCGAGAGAAGTACGAGAGCGCCCGCACCGATCACGTCCACGCGCCCCGGATGCATGGAGGGGATGGCCGCGCGCTCGGCGTGGGTGGAGCGCAGGAGCCGTTCGGTGATCTCCCGGACGCGGTCGTGCGAGACACGGGAGTGGTGGATGGCGACGGAGTCGTACTCGGGCAGATCCAGCGCGATCGCGGAGACCGTGGTGACCGATCCGGCCAGGCCGACCAGCGTGCGCGCCTCGCGCAGCGGAACCGTCTCCTCGGCGAGGTCGAGGGCGGCTTCGATGTCGGCGCGCATCGCGGCGATCTGCGCCTCACCGGGCGGGTCGGACACCACGCCCTCACGTACGAGGTGCCGCTCCGTCATCCGCACACAGCCGACGTCCACGGAGCGCGCGGCGCGCACATGCTCCTCCCCCACGACGAACTCGGTGGATCCGCCCCCGATGTCCACCACGAGGTACGGCTTGTCGAGGTGATCGCTCCCCGCCAGCTCCTTCGTCGCCCCCGTGAACGAGAACTCCGCCTCCAGATCACCGGAGATCACCTCGGGCTCCACCCCGAGAATGTCCAGCACCTCCCGCACGAACTCGTCCCGGTTCTCGGCGTCCCGGGAAGCCGAGGTGGCCACGAACCGCAGCCGCTCCGCCCCGTGCTCCTTGATGATCGCCGCGTACTCCCGGCACGCCGCGAACGTCCGCTCCAACGCCTCCGGCGCAAGCCGCCCGGTCCGATCCACCCCCTGCCCGAGCCGCACGATCGTCATACGCCGGTCCAGATCGACGAGTTGACCGCTCTTTGGGTCCACGTCGGCGACGAGAAGCCGGATGGAGTTGGTACCGCAGTCGATGGCGGCGACGCGGGTCACTGCTCGTCCTCCTTCGGCGCCGTCACACACGCCCCCTTGAGCCACCACTCCGGCAGCATCTCGATCGCCTCGTCACCAAGGGGGTTCACACCCGGCCCCGCGGCCAGCGAGTGCGCGACAAGCACATGCAGGCACTTCACCCGGTCCGGCATACCGCCCGCGCTCGGAAAGCCCTTCAGCTCCTCGATCTCGTCCCGGCGCCGGATGTAGTCCTCGTGCGCGGAGCGATACGCGGCGGCCAGCTCCGGGTCGGCCTCCAGACGCGCCGTCATCTCCTTCATGACGCCGTTCGCCTCAAGCGTGCCGATCGCCGACGCGGCCTTGGGGCACGTCAGGTAGTACAGCGTCGGGAAGGGCGTTCCGTCGGGCAGTCGCGGCGCCGTCTCCACGACGTCCGGCTGCCCGCACGGGCACCGGTGCGCGATGGCGCGCAGCCCGCGCGGCGGACGCCCGAGCTGCTGCTTGAAGGCCTCGACGTCCGCGTCGGTGGGCTCGGTGCGCGGAGTGGACGGCGGGGGCGTTTCCATGCTCGTACGAAAATCTCTCTGTCAGTTCACTGGTCGGAGGCGTCGGACTTGTCGACGCCGTCCCAGACGTTCAGGTACCAGGGACGGTCCGCCGCCCCGGTGTCGGCGCGCGACTGCTTCGCCGCGTGCGGGTCGACCACGATGAACCCGGTCTCCCCCGGCATCACATAGTGCAGCCGCTGCCGGATCTGCTGCTGGGCGTACGCGTCGTCCTGCCAGCGCGCCTTGAGGTCCCGCAGCTGCTCGACCCGCTCGTGGGCCAGCTGCTTCTGCTGCTCCAGGTCGGCGATCTCGGCGCGCTGGGAGACGTACTGCCTTATCGGATAGGCGAGGGCCACGACCAGCGAGCACAGGACGAGTGCCAGCAGCGCCGCGCGGCCGGTCAGCCGGGAGCGGCGGGCCTGGCGTTTGGTCTGGGACCGGTAGACACGGGCCGCCGTCTGCTCGCCGAGCAGCCGGATCCTGGTCGCGGTGGAGAAACGGTCCCGGTCCTTGACGGCCATGACCCACCTCCCCTTCATACGTGCGTACGTCCCCGCACACGGTACGGGACCGAGTACGGGGACGTACGTACGACGCTGCTCTAAGGCCTGTGTCAGTCCTTGAAGCGCGGGAAGGCGCTGCGACCGGCGTACACCGCCGCGTCGTCGAGGATCTCCTCGATGCGCAGCAGCTGGTTGTACTTGGCGACGCGGTCCGAGCGGGCCGGGGCGCCGGTCTTGATCTGACCGCAGTTCACGGCGACGGCGAGGTCGGCGATGGTGACGTCCTCGGTCTCGCCGGAGCGGTGGGACATCATGCACTTGAAGCCGTTGCGCTGGGCCATCTCGACGGCGTCCAGGGTCTCGGTCAGCGAGCCGATCTGGTTGACCTTGACCAGCAGGGCGTTGGCGGAGCCCTCCTCGATACCGCGGGCCAGGCGCTCCGGGTTGGTGACGAAGAGGTCGTCGCCGACGATCTGGACCTTGTCGCCCAGCTTCTCGGTGATGGCGTTCCAGCCGGCCCAGTCGTCCTCGTACAGCGGGTCCTCGATGGAGACGAGCGGGTACGCGGAGACGAGTTCCTCGTAGTACTCGGTCATCTCGGCGGCCGAGCGGGACTTGCCCTCGAACTCGTAGCTGCCGTCCTTGTAGAACTCGGACGCGGCGACGTCGAGCGCGAGCGCGATCTGCTCGCCGGGGACGTAACCGGCCTGCTTGATGGCCTCGATGATGAGGTCGAGCGCGGCGCGGTTGGACTCCAGGTTCGGGGCGAAGCCGCCCTCGTCGCCGAGGCCGGTGGACAGGCCCTTGGTCTTCAGCACCTTCTTGAGCGTGTGGTAGACCTCGGCGCCCCAGCGCAGGGCCTCGGAGAAGGTCTCCGCGCCGATCGGGGCGATCATGAACTCCTGGATGTCCACGTTGGAGTCGGCGTGCGAGCCGCCGTTCAGGATGTTCATCATCGGCACCGGCAGCAGGTGCGCGTTCGGGCCGCCCAGGTAGCGGAAGAGCGGGAGGTCACTGGCCTCGGAGGCGGCGTGCGCGACGGCGAGGGAGACGCCGAGGATGGCGTTGGCGCCGAGCGAGCCCTTGTTGTCGGTGGCGTCCAGGTCGAACATCGCCTGGTCGATCAGGCGCTGCTCGGTGGCGTCGTAGCCGACCAGCTCCGGGCCGATCTGCTCGATGACGGCGAGGACGGCCTTCTCGACACCCTTGCCCTGGTAACGGTTGGGGTCGCCGTCACGCAGCTCGATGGCCTCGAAGGCGCCGGTGGACGCACCGGACGGAACGGCGGCACGACCCGTGCTGCCGTCGTCGAGGCCGACCTCGACCTCGACCGTGGGGTTGCCTCGGGAGTCCAGGATTTCCCGGGCTACGACGACGTCGATGGACGGCACGAGCATCTCCTTCGTGGATGTGACGCGGTTTAGCAGGACCGCAGCGGCTCTGCGAGATGAGCCTAACCGGCTCCGGGCGATCGGCCACCGGGTCACCCACCCGATGGACAGAACCGAGAGCAAATTGTTTCTGAACGGAACAAAAAGTGGGGCGGACGTGGGGCCGACGCGGGGCCGACTCGGGGCAGAAAAAAGCCCCGCCCCGGTGCGTACGGGGGAATGACGCACCGGGGACGGGGAGCCCGTGGGGACGGGGGGACCCTCACGAGGCCTTCAATACATAGACCACGGATGTGAGGGAGCTGTGGTTCAGCCGTGTTCTGCCCGTGAAGGCAAGATCACTTGAGGTGCAGCTGCTGACCCGGGTAGATGAGGTCGGCATCCTCGACGATGTCCTTGTTCAGCTGGAACACCTTGTCCCAGCCGCCCTTGACGTCGTGCTCCTCGGCGATGGTGCTGAGGGTGTCGCCCTTGACGACCTTGTACTCGCCGTCGCCCTTCTTGACCTTCTTGCCGGTCGGGGTGGTGACGGTCTTCTTGGTGCTCTGCTCGGCGGCGGGGCGCTCGGCGGAGCGGGAGGCCGACTGCTGCTCGCTGGAGCGCGTGGTGCTCTCGCTGCTCTGGTTCTGCGAGGAACCGCTCGACGAGGCGCCGGAGCCGTTGTACGAGGCGCTCGACAGGCCGGTGCCGCAGTTCGGCCAGGCACCCTTGCCCTGGCCCGCGAGGACCTTCTCGGCTATCGCGATCTGCTGGGCCTTGGAGGCCTGGTCGGCGGTGGCGGCGTACTGCGTGCCGCCGTACGCGGCCCAGGTGGAGGCGGAGAACTGCAGACCGCCGTAGTAGCCGTTGCCGGTGTTGATGGACCAGTTGCCGCCGGCCTCGCACTGGGCGACGGCGTCCCACTCGGAGGCGGTGGCGGCGGAGGCGTTGCCGGCCGCCATCAGCGGGGCGGCGACGGCGGCACCGGTGACACCGGCGATGGCGATGGCACGAGTGGCCTTGGACGGACGGCGGTGCTTGCCCTTGCCGGAAAACAGCATGATTGATCCCCTCACCGACGCCTGCGAGGTGAGCTGTCGGGTTCGGGCCGGTTGAGTTGCCCGGCCATGTCTCGTACGAGGCTTTCGTCCCGTACGGGGCACGGCTTCACCCCAAGCCGCTCGGTCAACTGACCGGCGCGGCGCTTACCTTGGGTCCCCCGCTCCTGCCTACGGCGCTGTTAAGCGACGACTGTTCCCGTGCGGCCACTGGCAGGATTCGGCGTTGTGGCAGCCGGGGCTCGTGTTGGCGAGCGGTGATGACCGTAGACACGCGATCCGTGGAATTTCAAAGACGATCAGGGCTTCTGAGACTCATCCCACACTTTCACTAAACCGGACATTCAGCGCGAAGCAGGGCGTCAACTACCGTTGGATTTAGCCCGTTTCGATACCGACTTCGAGGGTCTGACCGGGGATGATGAGGTCCGGGTCGGTACCGATGGTTCCCTGGTTCTCGGTGTAGAGCGCCCGCCATCCGCCGTTCAGCTCAAGGGAGTCGGCGATGGTCGCGAGAGTGTCCCCGGTGCGGACGCTGTAGGTGGCGTGACGGCCGGAGGTGTCGGTACGTACGTCACTCTCGGCCTCGTCCGCGCTGACGCCCCGATGTTTGCCGGTTCCGGTTCCGGTGTCCGTAAGGTACGAAGAGCCGCCACTCTGGCCCGACTTGCCCGTATCGTCACCCTCGACGGGACCCGCGGAAGGGCTGGCGGAATCCTGCGAGGCACTCGGGCTGGAATCGGGGGATGTGTCTGACTTGGCCGAGTTGTCCGCCGCATCCGACGGCTCGTCAGACGGAGACGGGGAGGACGGCGAAGGGGAGGACGAGGAAGGGGAAGCGGAGGGGGACGACTCCGAAGAGGATGACTCAGGTGACTCAGGTGAGTCGGACAAACCGGATGAGTCGGAGGAAGTGTCGGGCGAGGTGGACGGTTCGGCCGATGCCTCGCCCGCCAGGCCCGTGTCGACGTTCGCCGAGCGGGAGTCCTCACCGAGGCCGTGGAGCAGTCCGCAGGCGGGCCACGCGCCGGCGCCCTGGTCCGCGAGGATCTTCTCGGCGACGGCTATCTGCTGGGAACGGCTGGCCTGGTCGGCGCTCGGGGCGTAGTCGAGGCCGCCGTACTGCTCCCAGTCCTCCTGGGGCAACTGCAGCCCGCCGAAGAACCCGTTGCCGCTGTTGGCGCTCCAGGCGCCGCCGCTCTCGCACTCCGCGACCTTGTCCCAGGTGCTGCCGTCGGCCGCGCTCGCGCCGCTCGCACCGAGGAGGGGGATGGCGATGGCGGAGCCGGTCACTCCGGCCGCGACGAGCAGGGCCGGGGCCTGACGGGGGCGACGGTGACGACCGTTCCCGGAGAGCATGCGGGGGCCTTTCGCGAGACAGCAGGGACCGGCGCGGCGGGTGGGGCTGAGGGGCCGCGCTGATCCGTGAACGTATAGGCAGCCCCTCACTTGTCACAAGTTAATGCCGCGTAGATCACGTGAAGATCACAGACATGAGTGCGTGTCACCTTTGCGCAGGTGAGGCGAGTTGGCCAGGTGGCGCGAACTCGACGGGCAAGTCATCAGCGGGATGGCGTGACACGACCGGCAGGCCACCGGCCCGGTGGCGTGAACTCCACCGGCAAGCCACCAGCCCGGCGCCGCGAACACGACCGGCAAGCATTCAACCGGGCGGCGCGAACTCCACCGGCAAGCATTCAACCGGAAGGCGTGAACACGACCGCAAGCCACCAGCCCGCCGCCGCGAACTCCACCGGCAAGCATTCAGCCGGAAGGCGTGAACACGACCGCAAACCACCAGCCCGCCGCCGCGAACTCCACCGGCAGGCCATCAGGCGGGAGGCGTGAACGCGACCGGCAAGCATTCAGCCCGGGGCCGCGAATGCGACCGGCAAGCATTCAGCCCGGCGGTGTGAACTCGACCGGCAGTGTGCGCAGTCCGCGCATGATGAGGCCGCCGCGCCATCTCAGATCGGTGGAATCCACCGCGAGTCGCAGGTCGGGGAGGCGGGTGAGGAGTGTGGCGAGGGCGGTCTGGCCTTCCAGGCGGGCGAGTGGGGCGCCGAGGCAGTAGTGGATGCCGTGGCCGTATCCGAGGTGTTGGTTGTCACGGCGGCCGAGGTCGAGGACGTCGGGGTCGGCGAACCGCTCCGGGTCCCGGTCGGCCGCGGCGAGGACGACGAGGACGGGGTCGCCCGGCGCGATGTGCTGCCCGCCGACGGTGAGCGGCTCGGTGGCGAACCGCCAGGTGGCGAGTTCCACGGGGCCGTCGTAGCGCAGGAGTTCCTCGACGCCGGTTTCCAGGAGGGCGGTGTCGTGGGCGGCAAGGGACCTCTGGAGGCGGGCTCGCTGCTCGGGGTGGGTGAGGAGGGCGTACGTGCCGTTCCCGATGAGGTTGACGGTCGTCTCGAAGCCGGCGAACAGGAGGATGAAGGCCATCGCCGCGGCCTCGTTCTCGGTGAGGTGCTCGCCGTGGTCGGAGGCGCGGATGAGACCGGAGATGAGGTCTTCGCCGGGCGTGGGTTCGGCGGGGAGGGCCGCGCGCTTGCGGTGGATGAGGTCGGCGAGATAGCCCCGCATCTTCTTCACGGACCGCGCGACCCCGCCCCTGGGGCCCCCTTGATGCCGGATCATCATGCCCGCCCAGTCCCGGAAGTCGTCCTGGTCCTCGCGGGGGACGCCGAGCAGGTCGCAGATCGCGTAGATGGGGAGCGGGAACGCGAACTCGTGGATGAGGTCGGCGGATCCCTTCTCGGCGAACCGGTCGATGAGATCGTCGGTGAGCTCCTGGACCCGGGGCGCGAACTCGGCGACGCGACGAGGGGTGAACGCCTTGGAGACCAGCCTCCGCAGCCTGGTGTGGTCCGGCGGATCGATGTTCAGCAGATGCGTCATCAACTCGGCCTTGCGCTCACCGGGGATGCCGGTCTTGCCCTTGGCGTGCGCGGGCTCGTCATGGTGCGCCGGGTTCTTTGACAGGCGCGCGTCGGCGAGTGCCTGCTTGGCGTCGGCGTACCGGGTGACCAGCCAGGCCTCCACACCGCTGGGCAACCGCGTCTTGTGGACGGGCGCGTGCTCGCGGAGCCAGGCGTAGGCGGGGTAAGGGTCGCTCGCGAACTCCCAGGTGAACAGCTCGGGGGCGGGAGCGGGGTGCGCGCTCATACCCCCTCCGTCTCCCTGATCGCGTCCCGGTAGGCCCGGGCCGCCGCCCGCAGCGCGGCCTCCGGGTCCACCCCGTCGGCCTCAGCGCGGGACGCGAGCGCCAGCAGCTCATAGCCCACGCCCTCGGCCTTCGGCAGCGGCACGTCGAGTCCCGCCGTGCGCACGCGCGAGGCCAGCTTCGCCGCGAGGGCGAGGCCGGGCTGGCCGAGGGGGACGCCGTCGGTCACCGACTTCCGCCGCTTCTCGGCCGCCTTGGTGCGCAGCCAGTGCTCCTTGACCTCTTCGGGGGTCGTCGCCGTCTCGTCGCCGAAGACGTGCGGGTGGCGGTGGATCAGCTTGGTGACGATTCCGCCCGCCACGTCGTCGATGGAGTACGGGGAGTCGGTGTCCTCCTCGGCGATGCGGGCGTGGAAGACGACCTGGAGCAGGACGTCCCCCAGCTCCTCGCGGAGTTCATCGGCGTCGCCGTCCTCGATCGCCTCGACGAGTTCGTACGCCTCCTCGATCGCGTACTTCGCCAGGCCCTTGTGGGTCTGCTGCGACGACCAGGGGCACTCGGCGCGGATCCGGTCCATGACCTGGACGAGGTCGAGGAGGCGGGCGCCCGGCAGGTCGTACGAGGCGGGCAGCAGCTCCAGGTCGGGCATGTGGAAGCGGCCCGATCCGGCGAGCCGCGCGAGGCCGTCCGTCAGGGCCGGTTCGCCCTCGCCCGTGGCGACGACCACCACCGTCCGCCCTCCGGCGCAGATGTCGACCAGGTCCTCGGCGGTCGGGGACGCCTCGTCCACCGATATCCCTGCCTCCCGCAGATACGGCAGCTGCGGGTGCGCGCCGTCCGCGCACAGCACCCGGTCGGCGCCGTGCAGTGTCTGCCACGCGGACCAGGACAGCAGTCCGGGCGCGACGCGGTGGCTGGTGGTGAGCAGGATGATGCGGCCGGAGGCCTGTTCTGCTTCTGCGCTGGTTGCGTTCACTCTCCGAACGTAACGCACCCCACTGACGGTGCCCCGAGTTGTCCACAGGGGGCAGGCGGCGGTTGCCGCCGTGCCGTTACGCCGTCTCCTGCGTCCCCGTCGCCGTGACCTCCCGGACCCATGGGGTCTTCGCGTCGACGCGGCTGCTCTTCTCGACGTCCCAGGCGCCGTAGCGCGGGTTGAGGTCGACGTTCAGCTTGTCGGAAGCCTCGGACAGTGCCTGCCAGAAGGCGGGCTGGCTGGTGTCGGTGCCGAGGTTCTCGGCGAGTTTCTGGGCCTCCAACTGGAGGCGGAGGTTCTCGTCGAGGCGCTCCGGGGGGACGCCGTACTGCTGGAGCCAGGTCGTCTCCAGCCCCTTGGCTCCGCCGGCCTGCTCCTCCAGGGAGGTCCGCATCTCCTGGATCTCCTTGCGGGAGACGGTCACGCCCGCGTCCTGGGCGGCGCGGTGCAGCACCTGGTCGAGGACCATGCCGTGCAGGGTGTCGCGGGTGAGGCTGCCGGTCTTGGTGATGGCCTGCTCGTACTGTGCCTCGTCCGCGACGACCGCCCGCTGGGCCTCGCGTACCTCGCTGACCCTGTTCTCCAGCTGGGAGACGGTGATCCGCTGTCCACCGACGACGGCTGCCGCGCCGGGGTGCGCATCGTTTCCGCATGCGGTGAGAAGGGGGGCCGCGGCGACGATCGCGGCGGAGAGGAGGAGCGCGGTGCGACGACGGCGGTGCAAGGAAGCCTCCTGAGGAGATTGTGCGGCGGTGCACAAAGTCTTGCGGTGATCGATGGTAGGCAGTGGCCAAGCTCTGGCCAACCCATTCGACCAACGATTCATCAGGACTTCGGGCACCTGGGAACCCCGTCGGGTCGCACGTACGGCCCTCGATGAAGGGCCGGGTCTGCCGGACCCGCCTAGCGTCGAGGTGAAAGCCGGTGCCGACCGCACCGTGCTCCGAGGCAGAGGAGCCCCATGTCCGTCGTCTTGAATCTGCGCTGGCCGGAGATCACCCCCGAGGTGTACGAGGCCGCTCGCTCCGAGGTCCGCTGGGAGGAGGAGCCCGCGGACGGCCTGGACCTGCATGTGTCGTGGTATGCCGCGGACGGCTTCCACGTGCTCGACGTGTGGCGTACGGAGGACCACTTCGAGCGGTTCGTCGAGGAGCGGCTCGCGCCCGTGATCAAGGGCAAGCTGGGCGTCGAGGGCGACCCCGTCTACGAGTTCGCCCCCATGCACCGGCGGTTCGTGGCCCCCGGGGTCGCCGGAGCGTCCTCGTAGGACACGGCTCGGGCTAGCCGCGCACCTGCCCCAGCCACTGCAGTGTCCGGCGGATGTCGGTGGCGAGGGGGTGGCCGGGGCCGTGGAGGCGCTCCACGTCGAGTACCAGGCGGGCGAGGGTGTCGTGGGCGGCGCCGCGGTCGCCGAGGGCGAGGAGCAGGTGGCCGATGCGGCGGCGCACGTCGTGGGAGAGGTGGGGGTCGCCGGCGACGTACTGGTTCTCGTAGTACGGCAGGAGCGTGCGGTACTCCGCGAGTGCCGCCGCCGGTTCGCCGAGCTGTTCGAGGCACTGGGCGGCTTCGTAGCGGAAGCGCAGGGACTGGGGGTCGGCCTGGCCGGCCTCGGCGGCGCGTTCGTCGGCGAGGCGGCGGAGTTCGGGCAGCGCGCGCCGGTACTGGCCGTCGTCCATGAGCGTGGCCGCGTACTGCTTGCGCAGGGTGCGTACGACCGGGGAGTGCTCGCCGTGCTGTTCGGCGGCGACGGGCAGGATCGCGCCGAGGATGTCGACGGCCTGGGTGATGCGGCCCTCGCCGAGGAGGCGCTTGACCTCGTCCACGGCTCGGGCGACGTCCGGCTTCTCGGCGACGGGCTGGACGACGGGGGCTGGTTGGGGCGCGGGTGTGCGGGCGCGGTCAGGCCAGGGCGCGTGCGGGCGCAGGAAGGGGCGCCTGGGGTCGAGGGGCGCCATGGTGGGTGTCCCGCGCCCGGGCAGGAGCAGCGCGAGGTGCTCGTACACCTCCTGCGCGGAGGCGGGCCGGTGCTGCGGGTCCTTGGCGAGCAGACCCAGGACGAGCGTTTCGAGTGGCTCGGGGACTTCGGGGCGGATGCGGCGCACGGGCACCGGGGGCTCGTACAGGTGCCGGTGCAGCACGCCGAGCGCCGTCGAGCCCGAGAACGGCACGTCGCCGCTGAGGAGTTCGTGCAGCACCACGCCGAGTGCGTACAGGTCGGTGTACGGGCCGACCGCGCCGCCCATCGCCTGCTCGGGGGCCATGTAGGCGGGCGAGCCGATGGGCGTGCCGGTGTGGGTGAGGCGGGTGGTGTCGGTGTCCATGACGTGGGCGACGCCGAGGTCGAGGACGGTGATCGTGCCGTCCTGCTTCACCATCACGTTGCGCGGCTTGAGGTCGCGGTGGACGATCGGCACCGCGTGCACGGCACTCAGCACGGCACACAGCTGCGCGGCGACCGCGACCGCCCACTGCCACGGGTACGGGTCGCGCTCGGCGAGATGACCGGCGAGGTCGACGCCGTCGACGTACTGCATGACGAGGAACAGTTCCTCGCCCGCGGTGCCCGCGTCATGCACCGTCACCAGGCCGGGGTGGTCGACCTGCGCGGTCACCCGGCACTCGCGCTCGAACCGGCGGCGCAGTTCGTCGGCATCATGGCCGGCCACCTTGTCGGGCCGCAGCAGCTTCACCGCCACACGCCGGTCGAGTCGCTGGTCGTAGGCCGTCCAGACCTGGCCCATGCCGCCCTGTCCGATGAGGGTGGACAGGGCATACCGGCCGGCGACGACACGTCCTGCCCCCACGGTCACCTTCCGCTCTCGTGGTTGCCGTCGTGCTTGCGCAGATAGTCGCTGAGCTCGTCGAGCTCGGCGCGCACCTGGTCGATCCGGGCCGGGGCGGGGCGCTGCGGCGGGGTGGGTATCGGCGTCCGGTCCGCGGGGGCCGGGGGCATCGGGGGCGGGAAGTGCGGGGCGGCCGGGGTCTGCGGCGCGGTGGTGGCGGTGTACGGCGTCGCCGCCTGCGGGAAGCCCTGCCCCGGTATCGGCGTCTGCCCCGCGCCGTACGCGCCGGCGCCCTGGCGGAGCCGCTGGAAGTGGCGTATCTCGGCCACGAGGTAGTACGCGACGCTCGCCACCAGCGAACCCATCAGCAGGAAGAACCCGAGGTAGCCGGCCGGGCTGCTGATCTCCTCGGCGGGCTCGGAGCCGAGGAGCCCGATCGCGACGATGTCGACGGCGATCAGGGCCCCGAGCAGGACCCAGTCGCGCATCTTGCGGGTGACGGCCGCCAGGCGCAGCAGCATCGCCCAGGCGAGGAAGCCGAAGCTGATGATCGAGAGCGTCACGAACACCACACGCAGCAGAATCAGCCACAGCGTCGGAGGCGGCTGCTTCACCGGCTGCGGGTAGCCGTGGCCATGCATGACTGCTCCTGGTGCCTGAAGTGGGGCGTACGGGACCCTCGGCGTCGCCTCGCGCGGGCGCGACGTCGGTGGTGCGGTTGTTCGGTTCGAGCGTATAGGCCGACACCGACAACCGGTCCGGGTTGTACCGAACCGTTGTCGTACCGGCCAGTCCCTACGACCGCCCAGGCGGGAGCCGCACCGTCACACCGCGTGCCGCATCCACACGTTGGGCTCGACATACACGGCGTACCCCTGCTCCGGTTCGCACCGCACCGGCACCAGCCCACCCGGCACCTCGATGTCACCGGCGGTGTCGAAGGGCAGGCCCGTCCAGCCGCGCCACTGCTCCAGCGAGCCGGTGACGGTCATGGACGCCGGCGCGATGGAGTCGATGACGGCGCCGGCGCGGGCGTGGACACGCAGCCAGGGGTCGTGCGGGAGCCCGTCGGGGCGTACGCGGTGGGCGTACTCCTCGATGGGCGTGCGCACTTCGAGGTGCTTGGCGCTGGGGCGGACCGGGGCGACGACCTCGCCGAAACCGTGCGCGCGGGCGTTCTCGCGCATCGCCGACAGCATGCGGCCGGACAGTCCGCGTCCTTGGGCGTGCGGGGCGACGGTGACGGAGATGGCGCTGACCGTGTCGGGGCGGACCCCGCGGCGCAGATCGCTGAAGGCCCACACGAGCACTTCGTCCCACCCGCGCGCGGGCAGGTGACCCCGCCCTTCGGCGGCGAGGGCGAACGGCACGCTCTGGGCGTGCGCGACGATCTCGCCCGTCTCGTCCTCGGCGAACAGCACGAACTGAGGGAGTTCGGCGGCGATCCGCGGATAGTGCGCGTCGCCCACCACGTCGTTGATGACGAACTCCGCCCAGCTGTGGGGCATTTCGGCGATCCGCTCACGTGCCTCGGGCCGCTCGGCCAGGCTCCATACCTTCAGCTCCATGCGGTCACCGTAGGTTCAGCCCCCGCACTGGCGCAGCATCATTTCCTTGTCGGGTGCCGTCACCGGCAGCTCGTACTTCAGGGAGACCTGCGCGAAGCGGACCACGTAGGAGCAGCGGATCCGCTTGTTCGGGGGGAGCCAGGCCGCGGGGCCGGAGTCGCCCTTGGAGCTGTTGGCGCGGCCCTGGGCCGGGATCAGGTTGAGCGGGTCGTTGGCCAGTTGCTCGCGTTTGTCCTCGGACCAGCGTGCGGCGCCCATCTGCCAGCCGTAGGAGAGCGGCACCATGTGGTCGATCTGCACCTCGGTGGCCTGCTGCTTGCGCCACTCGATGGTCGTCCCGGTGTACGGGTCGCGCAGCGTCATGGAGATGACGACGCAGTCCGAACCGGAGCGGAAACGGACGTCCTCGCCGTCCCGTTGGAGGAGGTCGTTGCGGGTGTCGCAGCCGTTGCGGGCCAGCGGCACACCGTCCGCCGAGTCCATCCAGGCGTAGCCGAACTCGTCGCGGTCGTAACCCGTCTTCGGGCCGCGCCCCTTGGTCGTCACCTTCTCGATCAGCGCCCGCGCCTCCGCCCGGTCGGCGTCCGAGGTGAGGGGCGCGAGGCCCGGTTTCGTCCCGTCCGGGTTGTCGAACGGGCTGGTGCCGGAGCCGGAGGGTTCATTGGAGCCGGCGGGCTCGCTGTCGACCTCGGGCAGATCGACGTTCTCGCAGCCCGCGAGCAGTAGTGCCATGCCGAGCATTACGGCGGCGGCCGCCGCCCCACCCCTGAGTTGTTTCACGTTGTCCCACGGTAGCGGCCGAGAGGTCCAGACCATATAGGTCCTTAAAAGGCATTCGGCTCAAGTCGGGCGTATCGTCGGTTCTGAGTCACCTCCGGAAGGAGATCTGGATGGGCATCTTCGACAGGTTCAAGAGCAACAAGGCGGCGCAGGAGAAGGCCAAGGGCGCCTCCGACGCCGCGGAACAGAAGATCAACGAGAAGACGGGCAACAAGTACGAGAGCCAGGTCGACCAGGCGCAGCGGAGGGCCGAAGGCGCCATGGGCATGGATCGCGACAAGCCCGAACAGCCGTAGCCGCCAGACTCACGGAGGACAGCAGACCAGGCCGTCCGCGGACACACCCACTTCCCGCGGACGGCTTCACACACTCCGGCGGCCCTACGACCCCAGGATCGACGCCAGGAACTCTCCGACCCAGCCGAGCAACTCCCGCCCGACCAGCGGCTTTCCGCCCACCTTCGCGGTCTTCGGGCGCGGCACCAGCAGCTGGCGGGCGGCCGGCTTGATGACGGTCCCCGGGTACAGCCGCTTGACGCGCAACTCCTGCGACTCGCGCAACTCCACCGGCGCGAAGCGGATGTTGTTGCCCTGGAGGACGATCTCGCCGACGCCGCACGCGCGCGCGAGCATCCGGAGTCCGGCCACCAGCAGCAGGTTCTCCACCGGCTCGGGCAACTTGCCGTAGCGGTCGACGAGTTCCTCGCGTACGGACTTGATGTCCTCCTCCGTGTTGGCGGAGGCGATGGACCGGTAGGCCTGCAGCCTGAGCCGCTCGCCCGGCGCGTAGTCGTGCGGGACGTGCGCGTCCACGGGCAGCTCGATCTTGACCTCCAGCGGCGGCTCCTCCTCGACACCGCCCTCCAGGGAGGCCCGGTAGTCCGCCACCGCCTCGCCGACCATCCGTACGTACAGGTCGAAGCCGACGCCCGCGATATGCCCGGACTGCTCGCCGCCCAGGAGGTTTCCGGCGCCGCGGATCTCCAGGTCCTTCATGGCGACGTACATGCCCGCGCCCATCTCGGTGTGCTGGGCGATGGTCGCGAGCCGCTCGTGGGCGGTCTCGGTCAGCGGCTTCTCCGGCGGGTACAGGAAGTACGCGTAGCCGCGCTCGCGCCCACGGCCCACGCGCCCGCGCAGCTGATGCAGCTGGGACAGGCCGAAGTTGTCGCCGCGCTCCACGATCAGCGTGTTGGCGTTGGAGATGTCGATGCCCGACTCGACGATCGTCGTCGACACCAGCACGTCGTACCGCTTCTCCCAGAAGTCGACGACGACCTGTTCCAGCGCCTGCTCCGACATCTGGCCGTGGGCCGTCGCGATCCGCGCCTCGGGCACGATCTCGCGCAGCCGCGCCGCCGCCCGGTCGATGGACTCGACGCGGTTATGGATGTAGAAGACCTGGCCCTCGCGCAGGAGTTCACGGCGGATGGCCGCGCCGATCTGCTTCTCCTCGTACGGCCCGACGAAGGTCAGCACCGGGTGGCGCTCCTCCGGCGGTGTGGTGATCGTCGACATCTCGCGGATGCCGGTCACCGCCATCTCCAGGGTGCGCGGGATGGGGGTCGCGGACATCGTCAGTACGTCGACGTTCGCGCGCAGCTTCTTCAGCTGCTCCTTGTGCTCGACGCCGAAGCGCTGCTCCTCGTCGACGATGACCAGGCCGAGGTCCTTGAACTTGGTCTCGGAGGAGAACAGCCGGTGCGTGCCGATGACGACGTCCACCGAGCCCTCACGCAGGCCCTCAAGGGTCGCCTTCGCCTCGGTGTCCGTCTGGAAGCGGCTCAACGCCCGTACGTTGACCGGGAATTGCGAGTACCGCTCGCTGAACGTCCCGAAGTGCTGCTGCACCAGCAGTGTCGTCGGGACGAGCACGGCGACCTGCTTGCCGTCCTGCACGGCCTTGAAGGCGGCGCGGACCGCGATCTCCGTCTTGCCGTAGCCGACGTCGCCGCAGATCAGCCGGTCCATGGGGACCGACTTCTCCATGTCCTCCTTGACCTCGGCGATGGTGGTGAGCTGGTCGGGCGTCTCCACGTACGGGAAGGCGTCCTCCAGCTCCCGCTGCCATGGGGTGTCCGCGCCGAAGGTGTGTCCGGGGGCCGCCATGCGCGCGCTGTACAGCTTGATCAGGTCCGCGGCGATCTCCTTGACCGCCTTCTTCGCGCGGGCCTTCGTCTTCGTCCAGTCGGCGCCGCCGAGCCGGTGCAGGGTCGGGGCCTCACCGCCGACGTACTTGGTGATCTGCTCCAGCTGGTCGGTGGGGATGTACAGCCGGTCGCCGGGCTGGCCGCGCTTGGCGGGCGCGTACTCCACGACCAGGTACTCGCGGGTCGCGCCCTGCACCGTCCGCTGCACCATCTCGATGTACCGGCCGACACCGTGCTGCTCGTGCACGATGTAGTCGCCCGCCTCCAGGGTCAGCGGGTCGATGGTCTTGCGGCGCCGCGCGGGCATCCGGGCGCCGTCCTTGCCGGCCGCCTTCTGCCCGGAGAGGTCTGTCTCGGTCAGCACCGCGAGCTTCAGCGCCGGATCGACGAAGCCGAAGTCGATCGAGCCGCACGCCACATGCACCACGGACGGGGAGATCTCGCCGAGGTCCGCGTCCAGGCGCGCGGCGATGCCCTCGCCGCCGAGCACCTCGACGGTCCTGGCCGCCGGGCCGTGCGCTTCCGTCACGTACACCGTGCGCCAGCCGTCGGCGAGCCAGCCCTTGGTGTCGGCGAGCGCCCGCGCGGTGTCCCCGCGGTACGACTCCGGGGCGTGCATGCCGAGCTTGAGCGTGTCCGCGTCGAGCTCCTCGTCCGCCGCGAACGGCGACACCGACCACCACATCATGTCCAGCTCGCGCGCCCGGTCCCGGACGTCCGCGATGGCCCACAGGGAGGCCGCGCCGACGTCGATCGGCGCGTTGCCACCGCCCGCGGTGGCGGCCCAGGAGGCCTGCAGGAACTCCTGGCTCGTCGCCACGAGATCCGAGGCACGCGTGCGTACCCGCTCCGGATCGCATACGACGGCCATGGCGCCCTTCGGCAGTACGTCGAGCAGCAGCTCCATGTCGTCGACGAGGACCGGCGCGAGGGACTCCATGCCCTCCACCGCGATCCCCTCGGCGATCTTGCCGAGCAGTTCGCCCAGCTCGGGGTGGGCCTCGGCGAGGGCACGCGCGCGTGCCCGCACCTCGTCCGTCAGCAGCAGCTCGCGGCAGGGCGGCGCCCACAGGCCGTGCTCGGCGACCTCCAGGGAGCGCTGGTCGGCGACCTTGAAGTAGCGGATCTCCTCGATGTCGTCGCCCCAGAACTCCACGCGCAGGGGGTGTTCCTCGGTGGGCGGGAAGACGTCCAGGATGCCGCCGCGTACGGCGAACTCGCCGCGCTTCTCGACGAGCTCCACGCGCGCGTACGCGGCGGCGGCGAGGGCCTCCACGATCGTGTTCAGGTCGGCGGTCTCGCCGGTGCGCAGGGCGACGGGTTCCAGGTCGCCGAGGCCCTTGACCTGGGGCTGGAGCACTGAACGCACCGGCGCTACGACCACGGAGACCGGGCCCGTCTCCGGGTCGTCGGCCCTGGGGTGGGCCAGGCGGCGCAGGACGGCGAGGCGGCGGCCGACGGTGTCGCTGCGGGGGCTGAGGCGCTCGTGCGGGAGGGTTTCCCAGGATGGGTACTCCGCGATGCCCTCCGGGGGGAGCAGGGAACGGAGGGCTGCCGCCAGGTCCTCCGCCTCGCGGCCGGTCGCGGTCACCGCGAGGACCGGGCGGCCGGACTCGCGGGCCAGCGCGGCGACCGCGAGGGGGCGGGCCGCTGGGGGGCCGACCAGGTCGACGTGCATGCGGTTGCCGTCTGCGGCCGCCTTGGTCGCTTCCGCGAGGGCGGTGTCCTTGACGACGGCGTCGAGCAGACCGTGCAGGCTCATGTGGAGGAGGGCTTTCCGTCCGGGGGTGGGCAACGCGAAGGGCCCGACTCGTTGCACGGGCCGGGGGTCTCCAGCGTACGTCGGGGCGCTGCCGTGCGTCGGGGCCTGTGGATAACGCCGGTTTTCCACAGCCCCGGCACCGGAGCCGACGTCGCGGTATCTCGCCCCCGCCGCCCCTACCCGTCCCATCCCTGGGGGCTGCGCCCCCAGACCCCCGCTTCGGCCTGAACGGCCTCGTCCTCAAACGCCGGACGGGCTAAAACAGCCCCTCCGGCGTTTGAGGAGCGGGGTCCAGGGGGCAGAGCCCCCTGGCGGGGTCGAAGGGGCGGAGCCCCTGGAGGATGGGAATGGGTAGGGGCGGCGGGGGCGAAATCCGCCCTGGCATGCACGAACCCGGTGCCGAAGAGTCCCCCCAGACTCCCCGGCACCGGGTCCTTCCCCCGCAACCCCCGTATGCGGTGGCTACTCGGTCGCGATGGCGTTCAGGACGTTCATGCGGCCCGCCCGGAACGCCGGGATGAGGGCGGCGAAGAGACCGACGAAGGCCGAGCCGATGAACACGCCGCCGATCGTCACCCAGGGAATCTCCAGGACGTTCAGGCCCTCCAGGGCGAGGAGCCTCTGGGCGGTGGCGCCCCAGCCCATGCCGAGGCCAAGGCCCAGCAGGGCGCCGAACAGGGCGATGACCACCGACTCCATGCGGATCATCCGGCGCAGCTGGCGCCGCGAGAGGCCGATCGCCCGCATCAGACCGATCTCCCGCGTCCGTTCCACCACCGAGAGGGCCAGCGTGTTCACCACACCCAGCACCGCCACGATGATCGCCAGAGCGAGCAGGCCGTAGACCATGTTCAGAAGCTGGCCGACCTGATCCTTCAGTTCCTGCTTGTAGTCGGTCTGGTCGCGGACCTGGTACTGCGGGTACGGCTCCAGGGACTTCTTCAGCGCGGCGTACGCCTCGTCCTGCTGACCGTCCTTGGCCTTGGCGAACATGATCTCGTTCGGCGGGATCCTGTCGGCCGGGAGGTACTTCCGCATCGTCTCGATGCTGGTGTAGCGAGCGCCTTGGTCGAGCGCGGAGTCGTCGTCCGTGATGGCGGCGACCTTGAGCTTCGCCGTCTCGCCGCCCTTGAAGGCGACGGAGATGGTGTCGCCGACGCGGACACGGTGCTTCTTGGCGTAGTCGGAGCCGACCGACATCGCGTCCTTGCCGTACGCGGCCGACAGCGTGCCCGCCATGGTGGCGCGGCGCAGGTCCTCCGCGTACGTCGGGTCGGCGGCGACGAGGCCGGAGTCGTCCGTCTTGCCGTCCGGGGAGGTCAGCGTGGCGTCGAGGTCCTTGTAGGAGGTGACGTGGGCCAGGGCCGGGCTCTGCTCCATCGCCTTCTGGGCCTGCGGCACGATCCGCTGGTTGCCCTGGACGATGAAGTCCGCGCCGACCGACTTGTCGAGCTCGCTGGTGGCCGAGGCGACCATCGAGGAGCCGACGACCGACAGACAGGCGACCAGCGCGAGGCCGATCATCAGGGCCGCGGCGGTGGCGCCGGTGCGGCGCGGGTTGCGCAGCGCGTTGCGCTCGGCCATGCGGCCGACGGGACCGAAGGCCCGCAGCAGCACCGCGCTGATCACCCGGACGACCGCGCCCGCCAGCAGCGGGCCGATGACGACGAAGCCGATGAGGGAGAGGACGATCCCCGCGCCCAGCATCAGCGCGCCCTCGCTCGCCTTGTCCGCGTTCGCCGCGGTGTAGAGGGCGAACCCGCCGGCGCCGGTGAGCACCGTGCCGATCACGCCCCGGATCCAGCCCGCCTTCACGTCGGCCGGCGTACCGGCGTCGCGCAGCGCGGCCATCGGGGAGACCTTGCCGGCGCGGCGGGCCGGCAGGTAGGCGGCGAGGACGGTGACGACGACACCGAGGATCACACCGGCGATCGGGGTGCTGACCTTGATGGTGAGGTCGTCGGTGGAGAGGTTCATCCCGGCCATCGACATGAGCTTCATCAGGCCGATCGCGATACCGACACCGGCGGCGACGCCGAGGATGGAACCCACGACGCCGAGGAACAGCGCCTCCACCAGCACGGAGCGGTTGACCTGCCTGCGGGACGAACCGATCGCCCGCATCAGGCCGATCTCGCGGGTGCGCTGGGCGACCAGCATCGAGAAGGTGTTGATGATCAGGAAGATGCCGACGAGGAAGGCGATCCCGGCGAAGCCGAGCATGGCGTACTTGATGACGTCCATGAACTCGCCGACGTCCTTGCGGTTCTCGTCCGCGGTCTCCTGCTGCGTCTGGATCTTGTACGTGCCGTCCAGGGCCTGCGTGACGTTCTGCTTGAGCTGCGCGTCGGAGACGCCCGCCGCCGCGGTGAGGTTGAACTGCGTGAACCGGCCGGTGGAGCCGAGGAGTTCGCGCTGGGCGGTGTCGGTGTCGAAGTAGACGACGGAGGCGCCGGGGTTGGTCACCTTGAAGGTGGCGATGCCGACGATCTTCGCGCTGAAGTCACCGGTCTGCGCGATGGTGCGCAGCTCGTCACCCAGCTTCAGGTCGTGCTTGTCGGCGGTGTCGGCGTCGACCATCACCTCGGTCGGCCCGCGCGGGGCGTGTCCGGAGGTGATCTCCATCGAACGCAGGTCGTTCTTGGTCCAGTTGCCGGCGATGGTGGGCGCGCCGGTCGTCGACCCCATGTTCTTGTTGTCGCTGTTGACGACGGTCACGTTCATCGAACTGACCGCGCCCTCGGCCGACTTGACGCCCTCGGCCTGCTGCGCCTGCGCCAGCAGCGAGGCGGGCAGCGACTCCGGGACGCCGTTCTGCGGGGTCTCGTCGGTCTTGGCCTCCTTCGGGGAGACCGTCACATCTGAGGAAGTCGTCGCGAAGAGCTTGTCGAACGTCGTGTTCATGGTGTCCGTGAACACGAGCGTGCCGCACACGAACGCCACCGACAGCAGCACCGCGACCGCGGAGAGGGCCATACGGCCCTTGTGCGCGAAGAAGTTGCGCATGGAGGTCTTCAGGACGGTCATGACGTACGTCCCCGGGCGTCGAAGTCCTTCATACGGTCGAGGACGGCCTCGGCGGTCGGCTTGTACATCTCGTCGACGATGCGCCCGTCGGCGAGGTACAGCACGCGGTCGGAGTACGAGGCGGCCACCGGGTCGTGGGTGACGATCACGATGGTCTGCCCCAGCTCGTCCACGGACCGCCGCAGGAACCCGAGCACCTCGGCACCGGCCCGCGAGTCCAGGTTTCCGGTCGGCTCGTCACCGAAGATGATCTCCGGCCGGGCGGCCAACGCCCGGGCCACGGCGACACGTTGCTGCTGCCCGCCGGAGAGCTGCGTCGGCCGGTGCTTGAGCCGGTCACTCAGCCCCACGGTGTCGACGACCCGCCCCAGCCACGCCTTGTCGGGCTTCCGCCCGGCGATGTCCATGGGAAGCGTGATGTTCTCTATCGCGTTGAGCGTCGGCAGCAGGTTGAACGCCTGGAAGATGAACCCGATCCGGTCCCGGCGCAGCTGCGTGAGCTTCTTGTCCTTCAGCCCGGTGATCTCGGTGTCGTCGAGGTAGATCTGCCCGGACGTCACGGTGTCGAGCCCGGCGAGGCAGTGCATCAGGGTGGACTTGCCGGACCCCGAGGGGCCCATGATCGCGGTGAACTGCCCGCGAGCGATGTCCACGTCCACCTGGTCCAGGGCGACGACACGGGTCTCCCCGGACCCATACGCCTTGACGACCTGCCGCGCCCGCGCGGCAACGGCCGTACGCCCTCCAGTACCCCCGTGCCTGGGAATGGTCACAGCCGATGTCACGGTATGTCTCCTATGTCGGTCAGCAGATGAAGCGTGTCGGTCCAGCGGAACCGTGCGTTGGTGCGGTCACGCCTGAGATTCGGTACTGAGATTCGGTACTCGGTACGCCCATGAGTCTGGTCGCGGCAGGGGGTGCTGCGCGCTGGTGCCCGACCCCGTCTTTTCCTGGGGAAAACCCCACCCCCGCGGGTTCGGTACGGCGCCCCCTCGGCGTAAAGCCAGGTTAAGGACGACCCCGTACCCGTCTCGTCCTCCGCCGGTACGAACCCTCCCCGAGCCCTAGTACGGAGGGACCCCTAGGGGCAGTCCACCCTTCGGTGGAGTACGCCTCGGGGTTGTCTCCACCCTCGGACGCACTCAGCCTCCACCCTCCCGCGACGTGAGGCGCAAGTGGGATGCTGACGCGCGGAAGATAGATGCAAGGGGAATGCATGGGGAAGGAAGCCCGGTGGGCCGTACGAGACCTGCGATACCCGACACCGCACAGCGCGCCAGAACCGAGAAACGGGGAGCCGTCGTAGCGGCCCTCATGCTCGCGATGGCGCTCGCGGCCCTCGACTCCACCATCGTCTCCACGGCCGTACCGCAGATCGTCGGCGACCTCGGCGGCTTCTCCGTCTTCTCCTGGCTCTTCTCCGGCTACCTGCTGGCCGTGACCGTCACCCTCCCCCTCTACGGCAAGCTCTCCGACACCTTCGGCCGCAAACCGGTACTGATCGCGGGCGCGGTGGTGTTCCTGCTGGGCTCGCTGCTGTGTGCGGTGGCCTGGAACATGGGGGCGCTGATCGCTTTCCGGATCGTGCAGGGCCTGGGCGGCGGGGCCCTCCAGGGCACGGTCCAGACGCTGGCCGCCGATATGTACCCGCTGAAGGAACGCCCGAAGATCCAGTCCAAGCTGTCGACGGTGTGGGCGGTGTCTGCGGTCGCGGGACCGGGTATCGGCGGAATCCTGGCGGCGTACGCGGACTGGCGCTGGATCTTCCTGATCAACCTGCCGATAGGGGCGGTTGCCCTGTGGCTGATCGTCCGGCACCTCCACGAACCCGAGCGCGAACGGGCCGCACGCGCGCGTGTCGACTGGGCGGGCGCGCTCGCGGTGTTCGCCTGCGGCGGCGTGCTGCTGACGGCCCTGGTGCAGGGCGGGGTGGCGTGGCCCTGGCTGTCGCCGCCGTCCCTGGCGTTGTTCGGTACGGGACTCGCGCTCGTAGCGGTCGTCGTGATCGTCGAGCGGAGAGCCCGCGATCCGATCATCCCCGGGTGGGTATGGCGCCGCCGCCCGATCGCGGCGGTGAACCTGGCGCTGGGCGCGCTCGGCCTGCTGATGGTGGCACCGACGGTGTTCCTGCCGACGTACGCCCAATCAGTCCTCGGCCTGGCCCCGGTGGCAGCCGGCTTCGTCCTGTCCGTCTGGACCCTGAGCTGGCCGATCTCGGCGGCATGCAGCCAGCACGTGTACCGGCGCATCGGCTTCCGCAACACGGCGATGCTCGGAGTGGGGTCAGCATCTCTGCTCCTGCTGGCGTTCCCTTTCCTCCCCTACCCCGGCCAGGCATGGCAACCGGCCCTGCTGATGCTGCTGTTGGGTGCGGCCCTCGGCCTCTTCCAACTCCCCCTGCTCGTCGGCGTGCAGTCGACGGTCGGCTGGGAGGAACGCGGCACGACGACCGCATCGGTCCTCTTCTGCCGCCAGACAGGCCAGACAATCGGCGCGGCCGTCTTCGGCGCAGTGGCCAACGGGGTGCTGGCGGCACGGCTGGGCGGGGCGAGCGACCTCGACTCGGTGACAAGGGCGCTGGACGCGGGCGCCGCGTCGGAGCCGGTACGGCGGGCGATCGCGGACGCGGTGCACGCGGTGTATCTGGGGGCGGCGGGGGCGGCGGCGCTGGCGTTCGTGGTGCTGTTGCTGATGGCGCCGAGGCGTTTTCCGGTGCTCAAGGAGGACAGAGGCTGACCTGTCCCTGATCAGGTGAACTTGGGCGAGAAACGGCCGGGACGAAGCCCGGTGACCGTTTGGGTGAGCAGCGTATGCCCCACTCGAACGGAACAGTGATGCCGGAACCGCCTGACCTCTACACGATCGAAGTCGAGCCGGAGGTGCGCGCTTGGCTGGAGATGCTCTCACCATCGGACTACAGGGCTGTCGAGCGTTTCGCCGACCGTCTCGCCACGGACGGGCCCACACTGCCCTTCCCTCTCGCCAGCCACCTCGGCGACGGGCTGCGGGAACTGCGTATCGGCGCATTCCGCGTCACCTACTGGTTCGCCCCGGGGCGACGTGTGGTGCTGCTGACCGTGTTCCGCAAGAACAAGATGCGGGAGACGGACGAAGTCCTGAGAGCCCAGCGAGCCAGAAAGCTGTGCGCCGCCGAGCACCCTCCAGCCGATGAGCACGACGTCTACAGTAGGGGTGAGGAGGCCCGATGAGCAGCGGATACCACACCAGCTGGAAGGTCCCGCCTGAGCACCGCGAAGACCCCGCGTACCGTGCGGCAGGACGTCGTATGGACTTCGCCCAGGCGGTCCATGACCGACGGTCCGCCCTCGGCTGGAGCACCGCCGAGCTGGCCCGCCGAGCCGGCCTGTCAGAAGAGGACATCGAGTCCATCGAGGAGAGCGGCATCGACCCGACCCTCGAACTGATCGAACGGCTGGCCGGCGCCCTGGAGGCCGGTGCGCGTATCGACCCGCGCGCCACCCCTGAATTCCGTTTCGACGATCACGCGGCCTGACCCGCACGCGAATCCCCCCGCCGACGCCCAGTGTCGACGGCCGGCCGGATCCGCTGTGAGCGCTCGCATCTCGGTCGCCGGGTTCTCGGAGTCGGCGAGTTGATGGCGCCAGGCGTTTCCCAGTGCTCAAGGAGCAAAGAAGGAGGAAAGGTGAGGCTGGAACGGCTGCGCGCTGACCACGCGCGCGTGCTGCTCGCGTTCGAGCGGGAGAACAGGGAGTACTTCGCCCGCTCGATACCGGACCGCGGGGACGCCTACTTCGCCGACTTCGCCGCCGTGCACGAGGCACGGCTCGCCGAACAGGACGCCGGAGTCTGCCACTTCCACGTCATCGTCGATGACGAAGGGCGTCTGATCGGGCGCGTCAATCTGATCGACGTCGAGGACGGCTCGGCGGAACTCGGCTACCGCGTCGGCGAACACGCGGCCGGCAAGGGCGTCGCCACGCAGGCGGTCGCCGAGATGTGCCGAGTCGCCGGTACGACGTACGGCCTGACATCCCTGATCGCTGTCACCACCCTGGACAACCGAGCCTCCCGGGCCGTCCTGGAACGGAACGCCTTTACCGCCGTAGAAGACATCACCATCGACGACCGACCCGGCATCCGCTATCGCCGCTCGCATCTCGGGCACTGACAGGGCGGGAAGCGGCCCGCGAGATCAAAGGGCGCGTCCTTACGGGACGGCTGATACGTCACTTTCGGTCCCCATGTACGGCCGCCGTCGCGGGAGACGCGGAGGGTGAGAGACGGGCCGGGAACCTCTTCATACGGGTCTTTCTCCAGGTCTGCTTGCTCCACACCCATCCCCTTCACTGTGCGTGCCGTTACATGCACACAGTGACGTCACCCTGGGTACGCTCGGAAGATGGCTCAGCGTGACAACGCAGTCCGCACGGAGGGGAGTTGCACGGGTGGCGATCGAGGACAATCCGCGTTCGCGTGAGCAGTACGGCGCGGAACTCAAGCGGAGGCGAGAGGCGGCGGGCCTCACGCAGGAGGAGCTGAGCCAGCGTGCGGTGATGTCACGCACGCACATTGCGCATATCGAGGGTGGGCGGCGGAGGCCGGATGTGGAGGATGCGCGGCGACTCGACCAAGTGCTGGGTGGTGACGGGTTCTTCGTGAACTTCCTGCCCATCCTGGATGGTCGCAAGGTAGCGGAACACTTCGAAGAAGCCTTGGAGTTCGAGGGCAAGGCCACTGAGATCCGGGAGTATGCCCCCAAGTTGGTGCCGGGCATCCTTCAGACTTCGGCGTATGCACGCGAGGTACTCAGCTCGGGTGCCTCGCCCAAGAGCACCGAGGAACGTGACGAGCTCCTCGTCACGCGCCTCGAACGCGCCAGCATCCTTGAGAACTTCCACTCACCGAAGGTGTGGACGCTGCTCGACGAGGCGGTTCTACGGCGGCCCGTCGGCAGCCCGGCTGTGATGTGCGAACAGCTCCGTCACATCGTGACCCTTGGCGAGAGCCACCGCATCCGGGTCCACGTCCTCCCTTTCTCGGTCGGCTACCACGCCCTGCTGGAGGGCTTCGTCTCCCTTATGTGGTTCGAGGACCTCCCGCCCATCGCGTATGTGGAAGGCTTGAAGTCGGGCCGGGTCTGGGAACTCCCGTCCGTGGTCCGCCAATGTCAGGTGGCCTACGATCATGCGCTGGGCGACGCGCTGTCGCACCGCCAGTCCCTGGCGCTGATCAGGTCGGTCGCGGAGGATTATGCGAATGAAGCGCAACGAGCACAGCATCCCTGACGCCTCTGCCCTGACCTCGTGGCGCAAGTCGAGCTACAGCGGCGGCAGCAGCGGCGACTGCCTCGAAGTCAACGACGCCGCCCTCCCCACGCACGTCCCCATCCGCGACAGCAAGCACCCCACCGGCCCGGCGATCGTCTTCTCCGCCCCCGCCTGGTCCGTATTCGTCACGTCTCTCGCCAAGTGACCACACAGTTCCCCTAGGGACCCCACCCCCCACCCCGCACCCCACCTTCAGGGTCCTCCCGTCCTCCCGAACGACGCCCGTTGCCGCCCCGCCCCCGTCTCCTGGAGGCATGGACTTCAACAGGCGTACGGCTCTTGCGGCGGGACTCGGGATCGCAGTGGCGGGTGTTCCCACCGCCCAGGCGACTACGGGCGGCGCGATCACGGTGCCGGGTGAGTCCCCGGTGCGTACGAACATCCCCTTCGCACGGGACCGGCGTGCCTCCGGCGGGCGCTACCTCGCCCTGCTCACGGCCGAGCAACCTCCCTCCTCGGACGGGTGGTTCGCCACGTACCGACTCAAGGTCCCTCACCCCGGTATCTACGCCCTCACCGCCATCGCCACCGCCCCCGTCGAGACCCCGCACACCGAGGCCGTCGCCTCGTACCTTCAACTGGCCGTGAACAGCGGCCCCTTCGTCGACCTCGCTCACTCCCAGCCGCACTGGTACGAGTCGAAGCCCGCCTGGGGCGACCTTTCCGTACTCGACCTCGGCCGTGTCGAACTCCGGCGCGGTGACAACACGTTGACCCTCCGCGTCCGCGAACCCGCCGTCCTCGACACCACCACCGCCTACGCCCTCTCGCTCGACCACCTCACCCTCCGCCTCCTCCACCGCCACCCCGCCCTGCACCGGCTCACCGTCCCCCGCCACCGCGACGGCGAGCCCGCCCGCCTGCATCTGACCCTCGATGGGCATGCGACCCGCCCGTACGCCATCCACTACACCGTCACCGACTACGACGGCCACCGAGTCGCCAACGGACACGCCGCCATCCCCGCAGGCCGAACCACCGTGACCGTCGCCCTCCCCCACGACCTCCCACCCGGCCACTACCGCGTCCATGCCGACGGAGTCACCGGCGCCTTCGCCCGTCTCCCCGCCCGCCCCGCGCTCACCGGCACCGCCAGCTGCTTCGGCGTCAACATCTGGCACTCCTCCCTGATCCCCCCGGCTCGCCTCCCCGAATTCGCCGCCGCGGTAAGGGACATGGGCGCCGGCTGGGTCCGCGACGGACAGTCCTGGCCCGTCGCCGAGCCCGCCCCCGGCGCATACGACACCGCCCACCACGACCGCGCGATCCGCACCCTGCGCGCCCACGGCCTCGCCGTCCTCGATGCCCTCTCCCCCGCCCCGGAGTGGGCGATGACCGACGCCTCACTGCCGCTGCCCGCCGACCTCCGCCATGCCTACCGTTACGCCCGCCGCCTCGCCCAAGCCGGCCCCGAGGCGCTCCAGCTCTCCAACGAACCCGACGTCGACACCACCCGCAGCACCGGCGACGCCCATGCCGCCTTCGTCAAGGCGGCGGCGCTCGGCGTCAAGGACGCGTCCGACGCTCCGCCGCTCGTCGTCCTGCCGGGCATCGCGCAGGCGGGCCCCTTCCAGGACCTGATGCTGGCGAACGACGTCGTCCGGTACGCCGACGTCTGGGCCTTCCACGGCTACCCCGACCCCGCCGCGCCGGGTGAGCCGCAGTTCCCCGGTGCGGCGGACGAACAGCACGCGCTCGCCCGGCGGCACGGGGCGGACGTACCGCTGTGGATGACGGAGTGCGGGGCGTTCCAGCAGACGCCCCGCGATCTGACGCCCGCGCAGGAGGCCGTACAGGCGCGGTATCTGGTGAAGTCGATGGTGGAGGGGCTGGCCGCGGGGAACGCCAAGCAGTTCTGGTTCGCCGGGCCGCCGCTGCACGACGACGGCGTGTACTTCGGGCTGCTCGACCGGGAGTTCGCACCGCTGCCCGCGTACAGCGCCTTCGCCGCGCTGACTTCGTTGCTGGGGGCGGCACGGTTCGTGACGGCCCGGCAACTGGCTGACGGGGTCCGGGCGTTCGTCTTCGACAGCGGGCGTGGGGAGCTGGTGACGGTCGCATGGTCCACGAAGCGGGGCTTGCGGCGGCTCGATCTGCCAGGCGTGGCGTACGACATCATGGGGCGCCGGATCTCCGGGAGCGTGACCGCCTCACCCGATCCGGTCTACGTCGTCTCGCGCGGCGGTTCAGAAGAACAGAATGTCACTCATGGCCGCCCTCTCCCCTCCCCCGCCGAGCACATCGTCCTCAACCAGCGCTACTCCGCCCGCAACGGCGCCCCCGGCAAGGACAACGGGGACGCGCCACCGCCGTACGGATACCGCCTGACTCGTCGCACGCGCATGGTCGTCGACGTCTACAACTTCGGTGTGGCGGCGCGATGGGTGACGGTCAGCGGGCGAGGGGACGGTGGGTGGTCGGTGCGGGCGGAGGGTGGCTCGGGCCGGGTGCGGGTGCCGGGCGGGGGGAGGGTCGCCGTCGGCTTCACGCTCGTCGCGGGGAGTTCCGTGCGGCGGCGCGTCGATCACCGGGTGACCTTCCGTGCGCGGCTCGACGATCAGGCCGACGTACCCGTTTCCGTAGCGCTCGTTCACCTCAAGTAATCGTAAAAAGTCTGAGTTAACGCGGGTAACAGCCCAGGTCAGCGTAGCAAGCGCATACCGACCGATCAGTTTGGTGAAACCCTCGACCGTCCCGGCTACCAACGAGTAGCGTGCGCACTCCGCTCGCCCCCCACCTCCCTGCGGTCCGTCACCCAGCGGACCCGAGCCACGCAAGGAGTACCGGGATGTCCTACGACCCGTACACCTACCCCTGGGCGCCACCAGCCCCAGCCGAACCGCCCGCCGCCCGACGGGTGCCGGACCGGCCGCCGCTGGGGCACCACCGGGATCTGCGGATCCTGCGCACCGCCTACCGCTGGCAGCGGCGGGTGGCCACGCTCACCGCGCTGGGCTACTTCACGCTGTTCCTGATCCTGTCGGCGTTCGCGCCGGGGTTCATGACGAGCACCGTCACCGACGGACTGCCCGCCGGCCTGCTGCTCGCGCTGCTTCAACTGCCGGTCACCTGGCTGGCGATCGGGCTGTACGAGTACACGGCCCGCCGCCATGTCGACCCGCTCGCCGACCGCATCCGCAAGGAGGCCGAACTGGACGCCAAGCGGGAGGGGAGGGAAGAGGCCCGATGACGACCGACTTCGGCAACAGCTCCATGTCGCTCGTGGCGTTCTCCACCGTCGTCACCATCACGCTGCTGCTGTGTGTGATGACCGGGCCCGACCGGGACGACCTCGACGAGTTCTACACCGGCTACAACTCCCTGTCCCCCATGCGCAACGGGCTGGCGATCGCCGGGGACTACGTCTCCGCGGCGACCGTACTGGGCACCGGCGGGGTGATCGCGCTGTACGGCTACGACGGCATCGTGCTGGCCCTGAGCACCGCGCTGTCGCTGATGCTGCTGATGTTCCTGCTGGCCGAACCGCTGCGCAACGCGGGCCGGTTCACCATGGGGGACGCGCTGGCCCGCCGTATGCCGGGGCGGTGCGTGCGCATGACGGCGTGCGCGGTGACCATCGCGGCGCTGCTGCCGCTGATGCTGGTGCAGCTGGCGGGGACCGGGCAGTTGATGGCGTACATCCTGGGGTTCTCGGGCTCGTCCCTGAAGACCGGCTGCATCGTCGGGCTGGGTGCGCTGATGATCAGCTACGCGGCGATCGGCGGGATGAAGGGCACGGCTCTCATCCAGATCCTGAAGATCGTGATGCTGCTCGGTTCGGGCGCCGTGGTCGCCGTACTGGTGCTGAACCGGTTCGACTGGGACGCGGGCGCGCTGTTCGACGCGGCGGCGGCGCAGAGCGGGGTGGGGCCGGCGTTCCTGGAGTCGGGGCTGCAGTTCTCCGGCGGGCCGCATCCCCAACTGGACATGATCACATCGCAGTTCGCGGTCGTGCTGGGCGGGGCGTGTCTGCCGCACGTCACGATGCGTATGTACACCGCGTCCAGCGCGCGTCAGGTGCGGCGCTCGATGTCCTGGGCGGTGTCGTCTGTGGTGCTGTTCGTGCTGGTCATCACGGTCGTCGGGTTCGGCGCGACGGCGCTGATCGGGCGGGCGGCGATCGTGGAGGCCGATTCGCAGGGCAACTCCGCGTATCTGCTGGGCTCGCGGGCGGTGTTCGGGGCGGACATGTCCACGGTGGAGACCTTCCTGTTCACGGCGGTCACCACGGCGATCTTCCTCACCGTGCTCGCCTCCGTCGCCGGCATGATCCTCGCCTGCGCCAACTCCCTGGCCCACGACGTCTACGCGGCCCGCGTCCAGGAACTGTCGCCGCGCCGCGAGATGCTGCTGGCCCGCCTCTCCGCGCTGGCGGTCGGCGTCCCGGCCATCCTGCTCGCCACGCTGGTCCAGCACCGCAGCCTGCAACCCCTGGTGACCCTGTCCTTCTGCCTCTCCGCCTCCGCCATCGCCCCCGCCCTCGTCTACGGCCTCTTCTGGCGCCGGTACACGCGGGCCGGCCTGCTGTCGACGCTGATCGGCGGCTCGGTGGTCGTGCTGCTGCTGATGCCGGGCACGAATCTGGTCTCGGGGTCACCGTTCTCGGCCTTCCCCGAGGCCGACTTCAACTGGTTCCCGTTCACCACGACCGGCCTGGTGTCCATCCCGGCGGGCTTCGCCTTCGGATGGCTGGGGACGATGATCTCCGGGCGGCGGAAGGCGGAGGAGCAGCGGCGGCAGTACGAGGCGGTGGAGGGGCGGATCCTGGCGGGGGCGGTGCGGAAGGGCGAGTGAGACAACCGCCGCCACCGCTGGGAGCGAAGTCCGCTGCTCACTCCGCCGTCGCGCGGGCCTTCAGCGCGGTCAGGCTGCTGCGTACGCGGTCGATGTGGGCGCGTACCTGGTCCCACCGCTCCCCGTGCTCGCGCAGCACGCGCTCGGTCTCGCGGGCGATCTGTTCCCGGCGCGACCGCGCCTCGGCGAGCACCTCGGCCGCCCGCGCGTCCGCCTCTTCCTGAAGCCGCTCCATCGAGCCCTCGGCGTCGGCATAGGCCTGCTTGGCGTCGGCGAGCGCGGCCTCGGCACGCACGGCCCGTTCGGCGCACTCCGCCTCCAGCGCGGCGATGCGTTCGGCCTCCTCGCGCTCCACCTCCGCCCACCGCTGGGCTTGCTCCTTCGCCTGGTCGGCCAGCAGCGCGGAGACGCGCTGCCGCATCTCCCGCAGCGCGGCGAGGGACTCGGTACGGCTGTCCTTCACCTCGCGCCGGGCCGCGATACGGATCTCGTCGGCCTCGGCGTGCGCGACGACAAGGGCCTGGCGGGCGAGTTCCAGGGCGTCGGCGCGTACGACGTCCGCGTCCGCCTGCGCCGCGGCCTGGGCGCTGGTCGCGTACACCTGCGCCTCTTTCGCGCAACGCTGCGCCTCCTGCCGCGCGGCCTCCCGTACGGCGGTGGCCTCCTCCTCCACGAGCTGGAACAAACGCTGCGCGCGCTCCCCGAGCGCCTCGTACGTCTGCGGGACGAGCTGCGCCACGGTCTCGCGCAGCCGTACGACCTCCGCGTCCATCTCCTTGGCGAGCACGGTGAGGCGCGCCGCGCGCTCCCAGGCGGCGTCCCGGTCCTGGGAGAGCGCCTCGACAAACGCGTCGGCCTCTGCGGGACGGTAGCCGCGCCCCCGTACGGCCACGAAGCCATGTGGCGACACCGGTGCGCTGCTCATCCTGGGGCTCCTCTCCATCAGACGTGACGTCATCAGACGTGGCATCAAATACAACTGATTTTGCGCACATCCTGATGGATCAGACGGAAGTGTTCATAACGCGACACTCCGCGCAGAGGTCACGGCTGCCAGACAGAGCGCGGGGGCCGGTGGTGACCGGCCCCCGCGGAGGATCTTCGTACGACGTCAGCGGCGCGTCAGAGCAACCCGTCCCACATCTGCTCCAGCAGCACGGACCACCAGCTCTCCGGCGAACCCAGCGCCGCCGGGTCGAGCGAGGCCAGCTGTGCCTGGAAGTCGACCGTCCAGCGGCCGGCCTGCTCCTGGTTCAGTCCGAACCGCAGCCGCCACATCCCGCCGAGCAGCGCCAGGCAGCGCTGGAACTCGGGCAGCCCCGTGTTCACGAACTGCGGCGGTACGGACGCACCGCCCGGCCCCGCCTCCACGGGGACGGCGACGATGTTCGCCGTCCCGTACTGCACGCAGATCGCCTTGCCGAAGTCGCTGCCCATGACGAGGTACGAGCCCGCGTCCGGCGCCGGCTGCACGCCGCGCTCGGCCGCCAGCTCCGCCAGCGTCGGCACCGGCCGCCCCGGCTGGGCCTGCGCCCAGAAGAACGGGCCCATGTCCATCGGCAGCCCCGCCATCACCAGCGAGTGCGCCACGACCGGCGGCACGCCCTGCCGGGACACCGCGGCCTCCTCGAACCGGAAGATCCCCGGCCCGAACGCACCCGCCAGCTCCTGCGCGATCCCCTCCGGGGGAATCGGCGGCGCCGACTGCACCTGCGGAAGCGGCGCCCGTACGGGGGCGGGGCGCGCGGGTCCGTCGGCGACCTGGTGCAACTCGCCCTGGTGAGCAAGGAGTTGCCGCATGCCCTGCTGCCGGCTCGCGTGATCCGTGCCGTACGGCGCGATGCTCGTGATCCGCGCCTGCGGCCACTGCTCCCGGATCATCCGCGCACAGTACGCACCCGGCAGCTCACACGACTCCAGCTCCGTGTGCAGCTCCAGCACCTTGTCCGGCGGGATGTTCATCGCCCGCAGCTCATGGAAGATCTGCCACTCCGGGTGCGGCGTCCCCGGCGCCGAACGCCGGATCAGCTGCTGCTCGGAACCGTCCTGCGCGCGGTAGCGGAGCACGGCCTGGTAGCCGGGGCCGACCGTGGGCTGGGCGGTGGGGGGTTGGGGGTAGCCGTAGGCCGGGGGTTGTTGGCCGGGGGGTGGGGACTGGGCTGGGGCGGGGTGTCCTGGTGTGGGGTGCCCTGGTGCGGGTTGGCCGGGCATTGGG